>JBDHRI010000002.1:0-36323 GCA_039807465.1 Burkholderiales bacterium
GACGCTATATTAACAATTCATCCCCCAGACTGAATATAGCTAACTACGCAATCTACCTATACGCTTTTGAAACATCAAATTAATAACTGATGTTACTAATACACCGGGATCTGACGATTTTCTATAATCCGATTAAGTACAAAACTTGAGTGTACGCCGCTTACCCCTGGTATTTTGGTAATTTTGCCCAGTAAAATTTGATGGTAATGCTCTAGATCAGTCACCAGTATTTTTAGCATATAATCGGCAGACTGTCCGGTAATTAACAGGCACTCAATTACTTCTGGAATTATCGCGATTTGTTTTTCAAATAAATTAAACCTCTCAGTGGTATGCTTATCCATTGAAATTGATACGATTGCCATTAAGCTAAATCCAAGCTTTTTAGAATCAATTATTCCCTTGTAATTACTTATTATCCCATTATCTTCAAGAACCTTTACTCGCCTTAAACAAGCAGATGGCGATAACCCAACCTGATCAGCAAGATCCTGATTGGTAATTTTGCCATCTTCCTGAATAGCCCTCAGAATTGCTTTATCGTATGAATCGAGAATCATTTGCAATAATCTTTCATAATTTAATCAACATACAAAATTATATATCATTTAAATACTAAAAAATAAAATTTATGCAATAAAATTACTAAGATTAGTTAATATAATAACGTTATGAATCATATAAGGAAATCAACATGCTAAAAAACCCAGCTACAAAATACCAGTCCCCAGAACCATTTTATTTTCCGCAAAGAACATGGGCAAATAAAACTATACAAAAAGCTCCAATCTGGCTATCAACAGATCTACGTGATGGGAATCAGTCACTGTTTAATCCAATGAGCATTGATACTAAACTTAGGTTTTATAATGAGCTAATAAGAGTTGGCTTTAAAGAAATAGAGGTTGGCTTCCCTGCAGCTTCTGATATTGATTTCAAGTTTGTCAGAAAATTGATTGAAGAAAATTTGATACCTCAAAACGTAACTATAATGGTAATGACTCAAGCAAGAAAAGATTTAATTCAAAAAACTGTTGAAGCCGTAAAAGGCTGTAAACAAGTGATTGTTCACATCTATAATGCGACGGCAAAACCGTGGCGAGAAGTTGTCTTTGGAATGACAAAAACCGAAGTTTTAGAATTAATTGATACTCATGTCAAGTACTTTAAGTCGCTTACAGAGCATATCACTGAGACCAAATGGATATTACAATACTCACCAGAAACATTTTCCTCAACCGAGCCAGACTTTGCACTGAAAGCATGTAATGTAGCAATAAGTGCGTGGCAAACCTCAGATAAATGCCCAATTATCATAAATTTACCATCTACAGTTGAAAATACTACACCAAATGTATTTGCTGACAAAATTGAGTGGATAAGTGATAACCTAGATTGCCGAGAAAATGTTATTCTCTCAGTGCATCCACATAATGACCGAGGCACTGGGGTTGCAACAGCAGAGTTAGCTCTACTTGCCGGAGCCGAACGTATCGAAGGGTGTCTCTTTGGTAATGGAGAGCGATGCGGGAATCTTGATCTTGCAACAATCGCCCTAAACCTTTATACTCAGGGAATCAATCCAGAACTTGATTTTTCGAATATAAATCAGGTTGCAAGAATCGTTGAAGAATGCACACAGTTGCCGATACATCCACGCCACCCATACGTTGGAGACCTAGTATTTACTGCTTTTTCTGGTTCACATCAAGATGCAATCAAAAAAGGTTTTACACATCAGCAAAACCAACAATTTTGGAGTGTTCCCTATCTCCCCATTGACCCGGCTGATTTAGGTAGAACTTACGAAAGCATTATTCGGGTTAATAGTCAGTCTGGTAAGGGAGGCATCTCATACATTATGGAAAATAATTATGGGATTACAATGCCACGCCGAATGCAAATTGAATTTAGTAGCATAGTACAAAAGCATGCTGACAATAGTGAGATGGAAATAAGTCCAGATGAAATATGGAAGTTATTTAATCTTACATATCTGGATAAACCAGAAAAATCGTTAAACTATATAAACCACTCATTTACGAATAATGGTGAAATAATGATTAATCTGGATATCAATGGCAAGGAAATTTCAGTTACGGGTACCGGGAATGGAACTATCGAAGCAGCCGTAGCAGCCCTTGGTAATCATCTGGAAATTATTAGCTACGAGGAAAAATCTGTTAGCAGCGGAACTAGTGCCGAAGCAATTACTATGATTGAGTGTAGGAATAACAATAATGGCATAAGTAAATTTGGCGTAGCTAAGCATCAGGATATTGTGACTGCATCAATAATAGCACTGATAAATGCTACTGAAAGACTTGGATTAGGCACAAAAATATTATAAAATCATGAGGCTAGATAATCAAAGTATATTTAAAGATGTGTAATATTTTATCATGATTGTCTAGCCCCTCAATTATTATATAATCCGGTCTTTGTATTTTCTTATTTTAAGCCAAATTTCAATCAGAAAATATGCCGAAATGATCCCAATTAAGCCTCCGATTATTACATCCCCAATCCGGTAAAGCGCGACCTCAAACGAATGATTAGCAGCATAAACGACAGCACAAAATGAACGGAGTAGATATCCCGGGAAATAATCTTTAAACATTTTTAGACTTAGACAAACCAGAATAAAACAGCTATAGGTTATCCATATGGAAATTGGCAATATGCTACCAACTATCAGCCCACAACTAACTCCGATTAACCCCGCGATTGCCCGTTGCCTGAACTTTAATAATGCACTCTCAAATTCCGGATATGTAACACTTAATGCCGACCAGATTACCCATTCAGGTTCATGCAGATGAAATATTTGCCAAGCAATGACAGCTAGCAATGTTGGTATCACATACTTGAAATTGAAGATAAAGTTTGGATTATTTGGAGGGATAAACTGTAAGCTAACTTTAGTAACCGGATGCTTTAATGGTAGAAGTAATACTAAGCCAGCACTAGCTGTAGCTAGTAACATGATTTCAAGAACCTGATTAAAACTTAATGGATACTCCCCGAGTTTAACTGCACCATAAACACAGCCAATTATAACCCAGCTCGAAAGTACCCGTAATTCACTATCCATATTATCAATAACTCCTGCAATTAATGCAAGAATCAGCGTAGCGAATAAAAACCAGATCCAGCCACTAAGTAATATAAGATGTAGAAAGTAAGCAACTAAACAAACCAGCAGAGAATTTAGCAATACAAATTTTGGACTATTATGACTTGCCGTATATGGGATCACGCCGCATACAGCAAGAAATGAAGCAGTTAGCCACATTAGCTGACCGCTAGCAATACTCACAATAATACCGGGAATTACCGCGGTTAGCATCATCAAAAACCAACGATAATTTATCTTCCAGCCAAAATTAAAGACACTATTTTGCATCGTTTATTACAGATTTACTATTAATAACATTTGCCATATAAGTTAACATTTCAAGAGAAGCTTCATGCCGATGTGGATGACTACTGGCACAACAATCGCCGATCACATTTACGACATAACCTCTATCATGTGCATCACGTGTTGCCGATTGAATTGCCACCTCGGTGGAGACTCCTGCTAGATATAATTCTTCTACGCCATTATTACGTAAAACATGATCAAGATTCGTACCATAAAAAGGATTTACCACGTTCTTACAGATTATTGTTTCATTTAGATCATAATTAAGATCAGCTATAATCTCAGTTCCCCACGTTCCTAACTCGAGTTTCTTATATTCTATCGCTTTTGAGAAAATTGGCGATTTGGCATTTGCTTCCAGATAATTCTTGCTAAATCCAACGATAATCCATACTACTAACCAGTCAGATTTACGCGCATGTTCAAGTAGTTTATTTAACTTATTAAAAGCATCATTGGCAGCAAGCATTGGATAGTTGCCAAAAGCGCCGTCTTTATGACAGATTTCATTAATATAATCGATTAAAATTAATGCTTTTTTCATATTATTTTCCTTCATTGGTTGTTAATAAATGCAATTTGATTAGCCCTTCAATACTTTTTTCAATATTTTCAGGTACGATATGTTGGTTTTCAAAAAGTTTTAATTTATCCGGATTTTTTACAAGCTTAGTCCAGATAGTTGCACCACGAACTAGATCCAATATCTGACAAGCCAAAATATAGCAATTATCTTCGCTATAATTATTTTCTCTGGCAAAAGCCACAAAAAAATCCGATAAGGTCTTGGTTATTCCTGCATGATTACCAAAAAACATTTCAAATAATTCGGGAAATTCATTTATCTCAGCAATTAATATCCGATACATAGCGACAATCGCATCAGCATTATAATAACTATATGCCTGCTGGATATAATCTTTCACATCTTGATACAAGTCATCCGAATTATTTACATGTTTAGACTTAAATACAGGTGTTTTTATCTGGTGTAATTCCTGATAGTAACCAAGGCTTGCAATAAATAGCTCACTTTTATTTTTAAAATGTGCATAAACCGTTGCTTTAGATACCCCAGTCTCTCTGGTTACCTGATCCATGCTTACCCTACCATACCCTTCTTGCATAAAGAGCTTGGTTGCTGTTTCAAGAATTTTCTGTTTTTTTGTCATTTTATCTCAGCTAACTAAACTAAACCGTACAGTTCATAATTTTATCAGATAATTGTTACAAATGTCAATAACATTAATGAAACCTTAGCAAAAGTAACCCAAAAGAGTAAAGTCCTTACCATAAATGGTTTATCTTGCTAGCTAATAATCTGATTTTTTTAAAGTATAAGAGATCCCCTATTAGGAGGCAAGAATAAAATAAGCCAGAGATTCTGGCTTATTTTATAGAGGCAAAGCAAATTATGCATGAAGCATAACGCATGATTCTAGCATCGAACAGGTTAATTATGATACCGTCCAAAATGGATGGTAGTATTTATTATTCAATAATACGTTAATATCTCCGGATTATTTTATGGGTGTGTTAAAATAATTTGCTATGTTCTTTAAAAGGACATAACATGCGTAAATTACTAATCGTTCTTATGGCTTTACCAGCATTATCTTTTGCATCTTCTCTAGACATGAGCACTTTAAAATGTAAAAACATGAGTATTACTAATACTACAACACTAAAAGAAGTGCAGGATAACTGTCTGATTAAAGATCAGAAAAAACACAAAGGTATGTATGAAGTAGAATTCAAAAATGATACTACTGGCAAAAGCGTAAAATGTGATTTTGCTAAAAATGATCCAACTGCGGTTGTTAACGGCTGTCGTTAATCAAAAGAAAAACAGGCTATATGCCTGTTTTTTAATTTATGGTATTTGCTGAACCATTCTTTTTGGTCTTAACTGTGAAATTCCGCTATCTTTCACAATTTCTGCAACCCCAAGAAATTTTGAGTGATAATAAAGTCGATATTTGCCTGAATCTACTTGTTCATTAATCTCACAAACATTACCGTGCCCAACCTTAATATACTGTTCATCATTTATCTGATACGAATTTAAATCAGGCAAAATAGAATCTATCGGTAGCAGCGGTAAATTACTAATATCTTCAGCTATTTTTTCAATAGTAATCGCATCATTAATAGAAAATTGATTAGTTCTAGTCCGCCGCAAAGCTACGAGTGATGCGCCACAACCGAGTAAGTTACCAATATCTTCAGCCAAGGTACGGATATATGTTCCTTTACTCACTAAAGCACGAAACTCTACCTGCTGAGTAGGTTGATCATAGTTAACTAGCTCCAGCTCATAAATGCTAACTTTTCTTGCTTGACGCTCAATAGTAATACCTGCTCGAGCATATTCATAAAGCGGTTGCCCATTATATTTTAATGCAGAGTACATCGGTGGAATCTGATCAATTTCCCCGACAAATTTACCCAGCGCTGGCTGAATTAACTCCAGACTAACATTAACATTATTTTGGGCAATAACCTTACCCTCTGCATCACCAGTATCTGTTACCACGCCCAGTTGCATGGTAGCATGATACTCTTTATCACCGTCAAGCAAATAAGATGCAAACTTGGTAGCTTCACCAAGGCATACTGGCAATAAACCTGTCGCCATTGGGTCAAGAGTCCCAGTATGCCCTACTTTTGTTGCATTAAGTAGGTATTTCACCTTATTGATTGCTTGATTGCTGGATATGCCTAATGGTTTATCCAGTAGCAAAATACCATCAATCTGGTTTCTGATCTTCCGGCTCATCTTCTTCCGTAAATTCACTACTAACCTGACTAATCAGACTTAAAATTCTTGAGCCACGCTCAAGCGATTTATCATACACAAATTTAAGCTGTGGCACGGTATAGGTCGTTAGCCCTTTGGATAATTCAGAGCGGATAAATCCTTTTGCCTTATCCAGAGCTTTAGTAACATTATCAACCTCGTTACTATCCATTACTGTATAGTAAATTGTTGCTAGTGAATAATCATTAGTAACTTCAACATCATTTACAGTAACCCAAGCCACACGAGGATCCTTTACCCGACTTCGTAAAATCTGCATTATATCCTTATGTATCTGATCAGCCATCCGTCCTGAACGCGGATTAGTTTTCTTTGTAACCATCTGATATTTTACTCCAAGGTACGCTGAACTTCTGATATTTCATAAGCCTCAACAATATCACCTTCTTTAAGATCATTAAAATCTTTCAGTGACAAGCCACATTCATAGCCAGATTTCACTTCCTTGACATCATCTTTGAAGCGTTTAAGTCCACTTAATTCACCAGTATGAATAACCATACTATCACGAATAATACGTACTTTAGAATTACGACGGACAATCCCATCCAGAACCATACAACCACCAATTACCAGCTTACCAAAGCTAAATACCTGACGAATCTGAATATTTCCAGTAATAGTCTCACGCTCTTCCGGCGATAATAATCCAGATAGTGCAGCTTTCACATCATCAATAACTTCATAGATAATATTATAATAGCGAATCTCGATATTATTACCTTCTGCCTGTTTCTTAGCATTATTATCAGCACGAGTATTAAAGCCAACCACAATCGCATTTGAAGCAATTGCCAAATTAATATCTGATTCATTAATCCCACCAACTGCGGCATGGACAACCTGAACCTGAACCTCCTCATTTGACAAACGTTGCAATGAATGAGTTAATGCTTCATATGAACCTTGTACATCTGATTTAATAATAATATTAAGTGACTTAACTTCACCTGAGCCAACAGAAAACAAGTTATCAAGTTTAGCTGCTTGCTGTTTCATCAAACGCTCTTGACGTGATTTTTCTTCACGGAAAGACGCAATTTCACGTGCTTTACGTTCATCTTTAACCACAATTAAATCATCACCAGCATTTGGCACTTCAGTCAGCCCCAAGATTTCAACTGGAATAGATGGACCCGCTTCATCAACAGGTTTACCACGCTCATCCAACATTGCACGCACACGACCATAACTGGTACCAGCAAGAACAATATCGCCCTTACGCAAAGCACCGGATTGCACTAGTACCGTTACTACTGAACCACGTCCTTTATCCAATCTTGATTCGATAACTACAGCTTTA
This sequence comes from Burkholderiales bacterium, assembly GCA_039807465.1. Lineage (GTDB taxonomy): Bacteria > Pseudomonadota > Gammaproteobacteria > Burkholderiales > UBA11063 > Aquella. Next base: position 7,552 of record JBDHRI010000002.1, read on the forward strand.
GCAGGAGTATCATAAGTTGCTTTTAATTCCAGTACTTCAGCCTGTAGTAATACCGCCTGAATCAGATCATCAATTCCTGCACCAGTTTTAGCCGACACCGGAACGCACATCACATCACCACCCCAGTCTTCAGCAACTAGTTCATAGGTAGTTAATTCTTGCTTAACTTTATCCGGGTTAGCTTCTGGCTTATCCATCTTATTCATAGCAACTACGATTGGAACGCCTGCAGATTTTGAGTGATTAATCGCTTCAATTGTCTGCGGCATAATGCCATCATCCGCTGCAACTACCAGAATTACAATATCAGTAAGTTGTGCGCCACGAGCTCGTAACGCGGTAAATGCTTCGTGCCCCGGTGTATCAAGGAAAGTCACCATCCCATTTTCGGTTTCTACGTGATAGGCACCAATATGCTGGGTAATTCCACCAGCTTCACCAGCGGCAACTTTAGCTTTACGAATATAATCAAGTAATGAAGTTTTACCATGATCCACGTGCCCCATTACTGTTACTACCGGCGCTCTTGGTTTTAGGTCAGAATCATCATGAGAAACAACTTCATCTAGGAAACTTTCTGGATCATTAACCGCAGCAGCAACTGGAGTATGCCCCATTTCTTCAACCACCAGCATTGCCGTATCTTGATCAATTGACTGGTTAATCGTTACCATCATTCCCATTTTCATTAAGCGCTTAACAACTTCAGCGGCTTTTACTGACATTTTATGTGCTAGATCGGCAACAGTTATCGCTTCCGGTATTGCTATTTCAAGTGTTTGTGGCTTCACTGGTTTTTGGAACTCCTGTACTTTGAGAGCTTTCGCCGGAGCTTTCGCCTTATGCTCTGATTTTTTTGGTGCTTGGTGAGTTGCGGGAATAACTTGGATATCCTCTTCTATCTCCACCTTAATATCATCAAATGCTTCATCAAGAACTCCATCTTCTAGGCTGGAATCTTCTTTACCAATCACTTTCATTTTATTAGGTTTTTTAACCACTTTACCTGGCTGTAATTTGGCACCTTTTTTATCTTCAACATCATCAAGCTCGGCGCCTTTATCTTTCTTCACCGCGGGTCTTGATAATTTTGCGCTTGCTTCTTCAACTACTACACCTTGTTCTTCGACAACAATCGGATCATTAATAACAATATCCGCTACTACTGCCGGAATTTTGACTTCCTCGACATTATCGGCTGGAGCGATCTCTTCCGTTAGTGTAGTAGAAACTTCACGAACTTCAGTTTTCTGATGTGTTGGCTCGATTACTTCTTCATTATTGACATTTTTGTGAATGATTTTTTTACGCTTTATCTCAACCTTAATTTTGCCACCAGCATTAGACTCTTCCTCTACTGCTATTGCATCAGCATTAGTTTCTTTTTTCTTGCCTAATGACAGTTTTTTAGGTTTTGCACTACTTGCACCACTAAGATACTCTAAAAGTTTGGTTTTATCCTCAGCAGAAACTTCATCATCAATTGACTTGTCAATTCCCGCCTGTTTAAACTTACTCAAAAGTTCAGACTGGGAAATACTTAATTCAAGAGCAAATTCTTTTATAGTCATACATTATCTCCTTACTCTTGAAAGTAACCACATACTTCACGAGCTTTTAAAATTAATTTATTAGCTGTTTCAATGTCAACACTGATAACATCCATCAATTCATCTCCGGATAAATCAGCAAAATCATCAATACTTAAAATACCATTTTCTACCAATTGCAATAACACATCTTGTGAAAATTTCACAACTGCGGCTAACTCATGCGCAAGTTTATCCATTTTATCTTTGTAAATAATCGTTTTAGATAAAAGTTTATTTTTTGCCCGCTCCTGAAGTTCGCTAGCTACATCTTCATCAAAATCCTCAATTACCAGCAATTCGGCAACATCTACATAGGCAACTTCTTCCAGCGATGTAAAGCCATTATCAACCAATAATTCGGAAATATCATCATCAACATCCAAAGCATCACTAAATGACTTGATTAAATCAGTACGCTCATGAGATTTTTTATCTTTAGCTTCAGTCTTACCATAGATATTAATCGTGCAATTAATCAACTTACTCGCAAGTCTTACATTTACGCCATCAGGACCAATTGCCGAACCAAGTTTATCGTCTTCAACAACAACATCTATTGTGCGCTTTTCTTCATCAACAGTAATACTATCAATCTCTGCTGGAGCTAATGCATTAAGGGCAAACTGAGCTAAATCATCAGCATATTCAATAATATCAACTTTTTCACCAAATAACTCCTTAGTTACCCCATCAATCCGCTGATTTCTAAACCCGATACAAGCACCTTTGGCATCAATCCGCTGATCATTAGTAAATACGGCAATCTTGGCACGATTTCCTGGATCACGGGCAATTGCCTTGATCTCAACTCGACCATTCATGATTTCTGGCACATTGTTTTCCATAAGCTTAGCCAGAAAACCTTCACTCGTACGCGAAATACTTAAACGTCCATTTTTAATTTGCGGATTAGCTTTATCAAAATAACCTTTTGTCATATCACCAGGTTTTAGCACTTCTTTATCAATTAGATCTGGACGCATGATAATTGCTTCAACTTTACCACAATCAACAATAACATTGCCACGTTCAAATTTACGAACTTTGCCAATAATAATTCCATTATTACGTGATAAATACTCATTTAGAACCTGATCACGTTCAGCGTCTTTGATCTTCTGAGCAATGATATTACGTGCTGTTTGTGCTGAGACACGCCCCAAATCAACATTTTCCAGTTCTTCTTCAATCACATCGGCAATATTAGTATCTTCACCAAAACGCTTGGGATCAGAACGAACATCCGACAGAGAAAGTTCTTTGTCATCATCATAAAAATCAATATCCGAAACTACATTCCATTTACGAATAGTTCTATATTTACCAGTATTTCGGTCAATAATCACATCAATTTCAGGAAATTCACCATCAAAACTACGTTTGGTTGCAAAAGCCAATGCTTTTTCCAGACTTTGAAATACAATTTCTTTATCCAAATTTTTTTCTTTGGCCAAAACATCAACTAGCATCAATACTTCTTTACTCATGGCTACCTCCTATTTCTTTTTTGGTTCAAAAATTAAGCGCCCGCGATTTATATCGTCAAAAGCAACTTTAAATATCTGTTTATCAGCAAGTTCAAGACTTATTATCTCGCCCTCAACTCCCATGATTCTGCCTTCAAAAACTTTCTGATTATTGATTAATTCATGGGTTTTAACTTTGGCAAGTCTGCCACTAAAGCGAATATAATCATTTAGTTTTTTTAATGGACGTTCAAGCCCGGGAGATGAAATTTCAAGTCGATTATAATCGATTTCTTCAACAACCAGTACCCGGCTAAGATGGTTGGAAACATCAGCACAATCTTCAACTGTGACCCCACCTTCTTTATCAATAAATACCCGAACTATTTTGGCAGGTGTAATTTCAACATCAACCAGCTCGTAACCCAAACCCGGAACGGTTTGCTCAAGAATCTGTAATAACTTCATTTTTTACCCAACAAAAAAGTGAGCCTAAAAAGGCTCACTATAATATTTTACTGGCGGGATTATAACATAATTTATAGGACTACGTCCATAGCAAAGCGTAATATTTTAAATAACTCTGTCGGTTATTCCAACATACCCTAATAATCACGGTTTGCGTAATTAACAAAATGATCAGTTTACCCTGACTACAGCTCCTTGTGCATCATAATTAGTGACGCCTATTACACCATATCCTGGATTTAGTGCTTTTATAATACCATTATCTTGATTAAAATCATATGTACCAGCAGTTTGTCCAGATGTAAAGAGTAACTTACGAGGAGATATAATTCTTTGTGTATAATCACTATAGTTCGCCGTCGCAGTTAATACCGCTAATTGACCAACTGATAATACGCCACTAGGATCAATATTAAGCTGTACTGAATTTAAAACAGCTGTGTCTGGACCATATAAAACTGTCATTTTAAATGACGATGATACGCTTCCATAACTAGCAGATATATCAGTGGTACCATAATGCGTTGAAGTTACTAAACCATTATTTGTTACTGTAGCAACAAATTGATTCGTTGTCCCCCATGTCACTTTTGTTGTTAAGTCAGCATATGTCTGATCACTATAAATTCCCGTAGCCATCAACCCATTGGAAGAATCTTCTCCCATGTAATTATCGCCAGTAATAAGAATATTAGTTAAAGTTGGTGGAGTAGCTTTCGTTACTGTCACTAAATATGTTGCATAAATAGTTCCTTTTTTAGCCGTTATAGTAGCAACACCCTCAGAATTTGCACTTATACTGCCACCCTGACTTACATTTACAATATTGTTATTATTAGATGACCAAGCCACGTCATTAGTCACATCATGCGTTGATCGATCTGTAAAAGCCCCTGTCGCAGTCAATTGTCCATTAGTACCATTAATTAAAGCATTGTTACCTGTAATTACAATATTTTTTAATGTAGCAGATGTAACTGTTAGCGTTACAGGTAATGAAGTCATCCCCTGATAAAAAGCAGTTATGTCAGCTGAACCTTCAGTATCTGCATTAGCTACACCATCCGGAGTAACATTTACAATACTATTATCACTTGATTGCCACGTTATTCCCTCAGATATAGGCATCGTACTCCCATCAGTATATCTTGCAATAAGAATTAATTGAATTGTAGTTCCTTTAGCAAAGCTATCTTTAAGATTTGAAATTGTAATACTTTGTATGATTGCAGATGTTACTGTAATAGGCAATAACGCGCTAACTGAACCAAGTTTTGCAGTAACCGTTGCAGAACCAGCTTTAATTGCAGCTAGCTTACCATCAACCGAAATTGTGGCTATCTTATTATTATCAGAACTCCATACTACTTGATTTGTAAAATCCTGAGTTGTCCCATCACTCAGAGTCCCAGTGGCTGTTAGCTGCGCAGAAGTACCTGCTACCGGATTATTATTAGTTATACTGAGAGAAATACTTTGCACTACTGCATCACTCACGGTTATTGTAACTGGAAGTGAAGTAAATCCACCAAATTTAGCAGTAATAGCAGTTGATTGACCAGCAATTAGCCCAGTCGCAACCCCATTGGCTGTTACACTTACAATACTGCCATTATTCGAATGCCATGTTGCCTGACTTGTTAAATCTTGAGTACTCCCATCACTTAACATACCAGTTGCAGTTAATTGACTACTTGTACCCTTAGCAATACTACTATCAGTAGCATTAACAACTACTCCTGTTAATACCGCATCAGTTACAGTCATGGTAAAAGCAGATGAAGTAAAACCTCCAAACATTGCAGTTATTCCAGCAGAACCAACAGCAACTCCAGATGCAAGCCCATTAACCCCAACCGCTACTTTATTTGGAGCAGTTGATTGCCAAACTGCCTGATTAGTCAAATCCTGTGTAGTCCCATCACTTAGAATTCCAACTGCATATAATTGTACTTTTGTTCCTTTAGCAATACTACTATCTGTTGTATTAATAATAACCTTAGTCAATATCGCATCAGTTACACTTATACTAATTGATGCTGAAACACTTCCATACACTGCAGTTATGTTAGTTGACTTTCCTGCTATAGATCCAGTTACTAAACCATTGTTGGATACAGTTGCAACATCATTATTCTCTGATGTCCATGCCGCACTATTGGTTAAATCTTGCGAAGAGCCATCACTAAATACACCTGTTAGACTTAATTGAGTACTTGTCCCTTTTGCTAAACTAGTAGCCCCTGAATTTATCACAACTCTGGTTATTACTGCATCACTCACAGTTATTGTAACTGGAAGTGAAGTTACCCCGGCATAGCTTGCAGTTACGCTTGAGTCACCAATAGCCTTTGCTACCGCAACGCCCATGCTAGAAACGTTTAAGATATTACTATTACTTGATATCCATGTTACCTGTTTGGTTAAATCTTGAGTCGAATGATCACTAAAGGTACCAATTGCGGTTAGTTGACTATTAGTTCCATTAGCTATGATGCTATTACTAACATTAACCGTAATCCCTGTTAATGTAGCTGGGCTTACTGATATTGTGACAGGTGACGAGGCAACCCCACCAAAAAGTGATGCAGTTACCTCTGCATTTCCAAGGTTATCTCCTGAAATTATACCATCAGGAGTAATACTAACTACATCTGTGTTACTCGAACTCCACGCAACTTGATTTGTTAAATCCTGAGTTGTATTATCATCAAATATTCCTGTAGCAATTAACTGTGCAGCAGAACCCTTAGCCAAAGTTGGAGAATGGTTTATGTTCACAACTATGTCTTTCAAAACTGCATCAGTCACCGCAAGTGAAAATGGCTTAGCACTAACTCCTTGATAACTTGCAGTTATTTTTGAAGATCCTATCGCTATACCCTTTGCCAATCCTGATTCAGTAATTTGAACAATATTACTATCACTTGAAGTCCAAGTTACCTGCTTGGTTAAATCTTGTACCGTTCCATTATTAAATACTCCTGTAGCAGTTATATTTATTGCTGTCCCACTAGCCACCTGTGAACTATTCGCATTAATTGTTATTGATGTTAAAGATACATTATTATTAGAACTACCTGAGCTTCCTGCACTATTACAAGCACTAAGAATAGTAGAAATTATAAAAAAAATAAATAACATTACTCCACGAGATTGCCTCATCTTTTTATCCTAGGTATATAAAATCAAGTTACTGTAAATTAGCATTTTTTACTTAAATAGATTAAAAAACCCTCTGCTAATTAACTAATTTTTCTATCTGCAAATAAAAAAAGCTGAAGTAAATTAAATATTTCTTCAGCTTTTTTCATAATTACAAATTACTAATTAAACATTCTTAAAGCACCAGAATTTTTATCTGCCACCACCATTGAAGTAGCTTTAGCAGAAGAAATCACGAATAACTGATAAACCTGCTCAGGAGATAAAACACCATTAGTTTTCTTAGAGATTCCATCAAAGTCAATCATTCTACTCAAGTAAACATTATTTGCCTTATTTTTCTCATATAGTTTATAGTCACACACATCGTAATCGCGTGAAGTATCTTCTAGTTTTTTACCAGTTAAACTAACATAAGTAATATTTAAAGCATCACCGATAATATTATTTTTGTCAGCACCAAAAATGTTAAGTGCAGAACGTACTTTTGAGCCTGGCTGAGAAGCAAGTAGTAGTGATTTTAATTTTGGATTAGCACTCATTGAACTATTAAAACCATCCCTAAAGTTATCCATTGCTGCCTCACAAGTTGAATTATTAATATTAGTATCAATAACTCTTCTGATATCAGACTTGGTATCAGCCTTTTGAGCTGCAACAAATTCATTTACACGGTTAGTAAACTGATCTTCAGAAAAATATGTTGCATTTGCCAGAAACACGTTTGCTACACTTGAAACTGCACCAACGGTAGCAGCATAAACTTGTGCTTTTTTATCTAAATCTTTACTAGTATTTGCTTCATGAGAAACTATACAGTCTGCCACTTTTGTAGAGTTAACAACTGTTTTTATCCATTTGAAAAGACCCTTACCTTTTTGTACTTCACTATTCTCATAAGTACACAGAAACAGGTTTGCCTCACGGTTTACCACAAAGTAACCACCTTGATTATTACCGCTATCACTAAATAATTCCATACGGGTATTTTGATATTGTTCAATTTCTGATTTTGCTAGTGCTAGATTTTGAGCAACTTCACTTCTACTTGCCCCAGGTTTAATATTAAGGATAGCTTGATTGGCTTTCATCAAGTGTGGGAAGGATTTAGCTTCATAAGCATTAAGAAATGAAACCATAGTGCTTGAATTACCATTACCCTTAGCAGTATGAACCAATTGGCGGTTAAATTCATTATACGAACTATTTTGTGCTGCTTGAGCATCATTCACTCGTGAAACATCACTTGATACATTATTCATAAAATTTGTAAATGCTGTTGTAGTCGGAGCTGCAAATGCTGTAGCTGAAAGTGTCGCAACCAATGTACCGATAATCATTTTTAATTTCATCTTTTATTCCTTCTATAATATATTTTATTTTTATATTGAGCTCTTTTATATTAAAATTTTGTTCATATTCTGAACCAATAAAGCTCATGTTTTTTGTTTTGAGATCGATATTATATGATTTCACCGTTTAAATTTTTGTCCCACGGTGAGACATTTTAGAACATCGCTGCAAATATGCAATCATTGCCCGTTGAATTTCGCATTTACAAATGCTAAAATTATATTTATAATTACTATATGAAATTAAAGGGCAGAGACAATGATTAGTTCACTTGAGCAGATAGTAGATACATACAATTACACTTATTCTGATTCATTTATACAGATTTGCGATAATGATTTTTACTTTCAGTTTTCTGGCAAAAAAGCCTTAGCATATATGGAGACAACGAGAAATGAAGCTGATAACAGAAGACTAGCTGAAATTAGTTCGCCCATACAACATCTTGCTACAGAGTATCGAAAAATAAATGAACCAGTTTTAACAGGAAAAGCCAAGGAAAGTATTTACACTACATACGTAAAGACTAAACAATCTTTGGTTATTGCCAAAAGCCATGTAAAACCTATTGTTATAAATGATAAGATTGCTGGTCTCTTTATAGATAATGCAATTACAAATGATATTCTTAACTTTGACTTTAGCCTCCTTGGTAATAATTTTGCTGAAAATTCTGCAACTATTACCAAAATGGATAATTCAAACAAAGAGCAATTGTTTACTGAAATTGAAGAACTAATCGTATTCTTAATTGTAATTGGCAAGGTAGATAAAGAAATTGCGGATTTATTACAAACAACAGGTGTTTTTCTATCAAGAGCAGGAGTATCAAAACTTATCGCGCGCAAGATATTCCCAAAACTAAATACAGATACCAGAAATCAATTCATCAGCCAAGTGTTCTATCGTGGGCTAATTAAAGGGCTTCCGGCTATTTTACTAAATAATCAGGACTTATTTAATCTGACATTTAAGGGCTTTACGAGCCATAACTAGACTTAAATAACTTAAACAATCTCTCAATAAATTCGGCTAATAGATTTATTGCCCTCGATTGACGGTATGGATGCTTTAGTAAATACATTGAAATAGGTTCTATTTCGTAATCAGGCAGCACATGAATCAGATGATCTGGGATACCTCTACCTGTATAATCCCAGACTCCGGCAATTACTTCGTTTGACTTGATCAACTCCATATTGTTAATTGCACTATTAGTTGTAAGATTATTTGGCATTTCCAGCATTACTACTTCACCAGTATTCCTATTTTTGAATTTTACTGTTCTATAAACTTCAAAACTGTCTGTTATCAAGCCAACACAAAGATGACTCGGCAATTCATAGATAGTCTCAGGAACTCCATACTTTTCCTTATATTCTTTGGTACAAAGCAAATAAATCGGAAAGCTTGCAATTTTCTTAAATTTTTGATTTGGATGTTTATGCGTAACATATGGCACCAATGCCAAATCAATATTATCTTTTGCTAGTTCAGGTTCTTTATTTTGGTAGCATAAATTAAGTTTTATCCCTGGGTTTTTACGTATAAATTCAGGAATATATTTAGATATAAGACTTATCCCCAACCCCGGAGGTAGCGAAAACAGTATATCTCCTGAAACTAATGTATCGTCAACTGAATTATTTACAAGAAATTGTAATTTATCAAAACTAAATTCACCGCTAGCCAGCAAATCAAAAACCTGCTTGCCTTTTATGGTTAAACTAAAAGAATTATTACTAACTTCTACTAATTTTACTTTTAATGAATCCTCAAGTGCTATTATCCTGCGACTAACAGTAGTACTATTTACTGAAAAAAACTTTGCTGCTAGTGAATAGGAACCTATTTCAGCTGCTTTATAAAAGAAATACAAATCATCAAAAGAAAATCTGTTATTTTTTACCATAATAGTACCATTCACACTAGACACAAAAAATCTGCCCTCAGGTAAGGCAGATTTTTAAATTTTAACATCAACGACAACTATCAGAATTAAACGTACATTCCACCGTTTACATGAATTGTCGATCCAGTTACATAACTAGCCTCATCGCTTGCAAGATATTTAACTGCATTAGCAATATCTTCAGGCTGTCCCAAACGACCTAATGGAATAGCTTTAATATAAGCCGCCTTAACATCTTCAGATAGTTTATCAGTCATGTCAGTCTGGATAAACCCTGGAGCTACACAGTTAGCGGTAATATTACGACTACCAAATTCTTTAGCTAATGACTTGGTCATGGCAATCATACCACCTTTAGCCGCAGAATAATTTAACTGACCAGGATTACCCATAAAACCAATTACGGATGCGATATTGATAATCCGCCCAAATTGGGCCTTAGTCATACCACGAATAGTAGCTTTTACTAATAAGAATACAGATTTAAGATTAGTATCAAGTACCGCATCCCAGTCTTCTTCTTTCATACGTAATAATAATGTATCCTTGGTAATTCCAGCATTATTCACTAATATGGTTACATCGCCTTCATTTTCCGCAATATTTTTGATAACCGAATCAATGCTCTCTTTATCATTCACATTTAATGCAATACCTCTGCCACCAAACTCTTTTAGATAGTCTGTAATTGCAGCTGCACCAGTATCAGAGGTGGCAGTACCAACTACCGTAATACCTGACTTAGCTAGAGTAAGCGCAATAGATTTACCAATCCCTCGACTTGCCCCAGTCACTAATGCTACTTTTTTTACATCACTCATTATTAAACCTTATAAAATATGTGTTATGCCAATGCCTGAATCAGGTTTTCAATTGATTCACGATTGTTTAAATTAAATAACTGAGCTGATTCATGGATACGTTTGTTCAAACCAGACAGCACTTTACCCGGACCACATTCAACAATTAATGAAACATCATTTGTTGCCAGTGTTTGAACGCTTTTAGTCCATAAAACTGGAGAATAAAGTTGTTTTAAAAGGTTAGTTTTAATCGTTGTTACATTATTCGCGATTTGCGCATCAACATTTTGTATTACCGAAATTTGTGGTTGATTAAATTGAACCAGCTCAAATTCAATGGCTAATTTCTCAGCAGCTGGTTTCATTAAATCACAGTGCGATGGCACCGAAACAGGTAATGGCATAACCTTGCGCGCGCCTTTAGCCTTCAAAACTTCGCTAGCTTTTTCAACTGCACCTTTGCTACCAGCGATTACAACTTGTCCCTGCGAATTGAAATTAACCCCCTGAACAACTCCAGCTCCGCTTGACATAACTTCACTGCAAGCCTCAACAACTAGTTGATCATCTAACCCCAGAACCGCTGCCATAGCACCTTCACCTGGTTTAACAGCATCTTGCATATATTCAGCACGTTTACGCACCAGTTTAAGAGCATCAGAAAAAGAAAGAACACCACTTGCCACCAACGCAGAATACTCACCAAGACTATGCCCTGCTACAAAATCCGGCTGTTTACCATCAGAACTCTCAAGCCAAGCAAGATAAGTTGCATAACTTGCCGCCAATAATAACGGCTGGGTATTAATTGTCTGATTTATACTTTCAGGGGACTCTTCCTGTAACATAGCAAGGAAATCAAGCCCAAGAATATCTTTTGCTTCATTAAAAACATTCTGTACTGTAGTATATTCAAGTAAGCCATCCATCATTTTTAGAGCTTGCGACCCCTGTCCGGGAAAAACAAAAGCAAATTTAGCCATTTTATTCCTTGTTTGTAAATATTGATTTTTTATTTATCTCAAATTAACTTAAAATTTGGCAATAACTGCACCCCAAGTAAACCCAGCTCCAATACCCTCCAAAAGAAGATTATCGCCGCGTTTAATTCGACCATCACGAACAGCCTCATCCAAAGCCAATGGGATTGATGCCGCTGAAGTATTACCATGTCGATCAACTGTGATGACAACCTTATCTATTGGAGTTCCAAGCATTTTTGCAGTAGCCTCAATTATCCGTAAGTTTGCCTGATGTGGGATCATCCAGTTAATTTCGCCAGAAGTCATGCCAACTTTTGCTAATAGTTCTTTAGCAATTGCAGTTAGCGATTTTACGGCAAATTTGAATACCGCCTGCCCATCCATATATATGTACGGGCTACCTTTAATCTGACCATTATATAAATGCCCACTACTTGTTAGAATTGGTCCATATGAACCATCAGCTTTTAATTCTGCACCAAGAATACCAGCTTCGTCGCTAGCTTCAAGAATAACCGCTCCAGCCCCATCACCAAAAAGAATACAGGTTCCACGATCAGTATAATCAACTATTCTTGAAAGGCTATCAGCACCGACAACCAAAATGCGCTTTGCCAACCCAGCCTTGATGTAACTATCAGCTGTGGCAAGTGCGTAGATAAATCCGCTACAAGCTGCCTGCATATCATATGCACCACCACCTTTGATGCCAAGTTTATGCTGCAAAATACAGGCTGTGGAAGGGAACACAGAATCAGGAGTAGCAGTTGCAACCAGAATAAAATCAATTGTCGAAGGATCAATCTCTGCCATCTTGATAGCATTCAGTGCCGCCTGATATGCCATATCACTGGTGTTTTCATTTTCATTAATAATGCGCCGCTCTTTTATACCTGTGCGCTCAACAATCCATTCATTATTTGTATCAACCATCTTTGTCAGATCGTCATTTGTAAGAACTTTTGCCGGAAGGTAACTGCCTGTTGCAATTATTTTAGAATATTTCATATTTGCCGAATAAACCTTTTAACTGGTCATGGTTATGCATAAATAACCCTCCAAGATTATACCCTATTTTACGAGACAGATGGCACATGATGCAAGAATGTGGAATAAAAAAACTGCCATATTTATGGCAGTTTTATAAACTACTGAGATCCTTGAATTCAAGCAACTCTTCGTCTTTCTCAAGCATTCCTTTATTCTGTTCAAGATACTCACGCAAGAGACCAATAACACCAACTTCAACTTCATGATGAGCCTGTTTCAAGGCATAGTAAAACCCATCAACGTCAGCTCCACCATGGCTTTTTATAACCAAACCATTTAATCCAAGTAGCACAGCACCATTATACTTACTAGGGTCAACACGTTTTTTAATTCGCTTTAGTACCGGTAATGAAGCCAAAGCAATCAACTTGGAAAAAATATTGCGGGAAAACTCTTCTTTTAGCGAGAAAGCAATCATTTTTGCGATTCCCTCGGCAGTTTTCAGAGAAACATTACCCGTAAAACCATCAGTAACTACAACATCGACGATGCCCTTAAAGATATCATTACCTTCAACATTACCATAAAAATTAAGGTTACTGTTTTTAAGTAATTCGGCAGCTTTTTTGACTGTTTCATTACCTTTGATATCTTCGCTACCAATATTCAAAATACCCACAGTAGGAGTAGATTTACCCACTACACCGCGCATCAATTGAGCACCCATGACACCAAATTGCAATAAATGTTCTGGGGTACATTCAACATTGGCACCTAAATCCAACATGCAGGTTTCACCCTTCATGGTTGGCATTAGCTTAGCAATTGCCGGACGGTCAATCCCATCCATAGTACGTAGCACATATCTGGCCGTAGCCATCAAAGCACCGGTATTGCCAGCAGATACAACTCCATGCGCTTTTCCAGTTTGCACTTGATTAATTGCAACACGCATAGATGAATCTTTTTTACTCCGCATTGCACTCTGCGGCGCTTCATCCATCCCAACAACTTGGGTTGTATGAATCACCTCAATCCTATCGCTGTACTGAGACAATCTATCGCCAATCTGCGAATAGATAGCATCACGATCGCCAACTAGAATTAGCTTAAGATCAAAGCTTTCGGACAAAAAACGTAAACAGGCGGGAATAGTGATATTTACACCATGATCCCCGCCCATTGCATCTACTGAAAGTATTATCGCCACGTCAATGACTTTCTAAATTATTCGCCTTTAGTTTTGATGACTTTTTTACCGCGATACACGCCATTTGGGCTAATATGATGTCTCAAATGAACTTCACCAGTTGTTGCTTCAATAGCAGTAGCTGGGGCAGTAATAAAATCATGCGAACGATGCATTCCACGTTTTGATGGAGATTTTTTATTTTGTTGAACAGCCATTTCTATACCTTTAGATAATTTTCTTTAAAACTTCAAACGGATTTTCTGCTTTATCAGCATAACTCATCCCGACACAGGTTTCATGCTTGGTCGCATAAGGAAGCAGCATAATAATTTCATCCTCGACCAGTTGCATGACATCAAATTCCTCTTCAGCCACAACACCATCCTCAACACCTGATCCAGCATCAGCAAACAATGCTGCATCCAGATCTTCTTCAGAAAAAAAGACGGTTATTTTGGAGGTATTGTCTATAGCCACATCCATAGGCTGTAGGCAATTTTGACATAAGGTATGTATTGTACCATAAACTCGCAAACTAAGTGTAGGCCTATTTAGCTTATCGACAAACCCAGTTAACTCATAATCAATTTCACCCGTGTAATCATCAATTTCCTGAACCCGGGATAACTTTTTCAGGTCTAAAACCCCTTTTTGCTGCTGATTATTTCTGGCAAATTTAATATTATTTATATACATTTTTTCATCCAAGTTTAATTAATACTTAAATCTTAATACAGCAAAGAGCAAGTATGCAAGCTGTTTTTTTATTTGCTAAAATTATTTTACAAATCACTAGATTATTATTCATCGTCTAAAGCAGATTTAGGTGTCAAAAGCCCCTTTGATTTATTAAATACTTTTGCTCCATTACTCTTCCCCTTACGCAATAGCTTCCGCTCTTCCTCAGGAAGATGGATAACTTCCTGACACTCGCTACTACAACATCCCTCATAATCTTTAGCACACTCTTCACATTGAATGAATAACAAATGACAACCATCATTAGCACAGTTAACGTGCGTATCAGCAGGCTTCCCGCACTGATGGCATTTAGCAATAATCTCATTACCAATTTTCTCACCAAGCCTGCCATCAAATACAAAGTTTTTACCAAGAAATTTATTTGGAAGTCCAGTTTCTTTAACTGTATTTGCGTATTTTATTATCCCGCCTTCAAGATGATAAACATTATTGAATCCATTATGTTTCATCCAAGCACTAGCTTTCTCACAGCGGATACCACCAGTACAATACATAATAATATTCTTGTCTTTTTTATCTTGCATCATCTCAACAGCCATAGGCAGCTGTTCACGAAATGTCTCACTCGGAACTTCAAGAGCATTTTCAAAATGTCCAACTTCATATTCATAATGATTGCGCATGTCTATAACTACAGTATCCGGATCATCAGTCATTTTATTGAATTCTTCAGCGTTCAGGTATTTACCCCGATTACTCATATCAAATTTCGGATCTTCAATTCCATCAGCAACAATTTTCTCTCTCACTTTGACTTTCAATATCCAAAATGACTGACCATCATCTACTGCAGTATTAAGCCTAAGTCCGTTTAATTCTGGAATCGAATATAGATAGTCGCGAAGCTCAACAAAACTTGTTTCTGGTACACTTATCTGGGCATTAATCCCTTCATGCGCCAGATAAACCCGTCCAAAGACTTTAAGATTGCTTAGCTGAATAAACATTTCATCACGAAAAGTTTTAGGCTCTTCAATATGAAAATACTGATAAAATGATACAGTTATTCGTTTTACTGTTTCTTTAGCCAGTAAAGCTTTAGCTTCCTCATTAGTCAGCTGGTTATATAGTTTTTTTGGCTTAATTTTTTTATGGGTTTTGAGTGAAAATGATGGATCAGTATTATTGATGTCATTCATGTTTATATACCTTTACTTGCAATGTAAGATGTTATAAACCAATAACTTCTGTATTGGGTCAAATAAGGCGGGATTATACCAAATCAATGGCGATAAAAATAGATTTTTATAAAAAGGTTAGTTCCCTAAATCCAGCATCATCAAATTAACCTTTGTTTTTTTTGCTTCAACTTCGATTTGTTTTTCATAAATAAAACCTATTTTTTCTAGAAGTTTAACGGAACGAAGATTATCCGGATTAACAATCGCCAGTAATCTTGTTAAACCAAGATTACTCTTAGCAAAATTAGCAACCGCTCTTGCTGCCTCAATTCCATAACCACACCCGTAGTACTCTGGCAAAAAAGCAAAACCTATATCCAATGTATCAAGAATATCCCGCTTTAATAAACCACACATGCCAATTAACTGCCCCTTATCTAGGCTCTCAACCGCATAAAGACCAAATCCGTGATTTTCATACATTGCCAATGGACCAAACTTCAGATATTTTACAGCATCATTGATAGTATGGATATTTCTCTCTCCGATGTACTTAATCCAGTCGGGTTGATTTACTAGCCGCACAATAAATTTGGCATCCGAAAGAATAAACCTCCGGATCTTTAACCTTTCAGTAATAGCAATTGGCTTCATTAGAGTTTTTTCTACAAAACATAAGACTAGATAAATGCACTTATTACTCCAAGTATTCCACAAATAGGAATTAAAGCCCAAATTGGTATGAGCTTTTTTCTAACTATAAATAAAACAATTAAAATTAATGCTACATCTAAAAAACCACGAATAGCAGAAACACCAAGTTTTATTGTAGCGCTAGTAATCCCGCCAATTACAGCCGGGAATGCCCACATTGTAAAAATTTTAAGATATGGTGAGCTTGTCAATTTTTTCCAGAATAATGGTATTAATACCAGCGCATTAAACATCGGTGGAATATAAAACCCGATTAAAGATACAAGTAATCCTGGAATACCTGCTACTACAAAGCCAAAAAAAACAATACTTATCGTTGTCGGTCCAGGTGTAATTTGTCCCAGAGTTATGCCGTCAAGAAATTGCTTATCAGTTAACCAATGAGTAGAAGTTACCAAATCAGCATGTAATAATGGAATAATTGCAAGCCCAGTACCAAAGGAAAACTCCCCAGCCTTGATACAAATCCATAATAGTTGCACCAACTTCGAGTACAAAACCTCAGATTTTGGTATGGAAACCGCAACGGGTAAAGAAGCAGCAAAAATTGCTGGAAATTTTGACAAATCTTTACCAAGGCTACTATAACAAATAAGCCCTCCAGCACCAAAAGCTATAATTGCTAATGGCTCAACTCCAGGATGAAAATAAATAAGGATAGTACAGACAAAAACAATTACCCAAGCAGTCATATTTTTTACATAGAGATTTACCAGATCCCATAAAGTACACAAAATAATTGCCAAAGTAGCATCCTGCATAAATCTGAATACATCCTTCACTAACGGAGAACTGGTATTTAGATTATGCGCATAAAGCCAACCTAGGATAATTATCATTATAAGCGCAGGTAATAAAAAACCCACTCCAGCAAGAAAGCCGCCCAACCGACGCCCACGTTGAAAGCCACAACAAATAGCCACCTGAACTGCAAGCGGACCTGGTAATAACTTACATACAGCAAAAATTTCGGCAAAACTATCCAGTGATAACCACTTTTTATTATGGCAAATTTCTCGCTCTATCAAAGCAACCAGTGCAATAGGACCGCCAAAGCCAACAACTCCAATCCTAAGGAAAACCAGAAAGATCTCAAGCATGTGTCATCTCAAGTGGATTTACCCATTTGGAATATTCATCCTCAGTTAGATAGCCTAATTTGATTGCTGACTCTTTAAGACTTATCCCTTCTTTATGCGCTTTTTTAGCAATTGCCGCTGCTTTATCATAACCAATATAACGGTTGAGTGCTGTTACCAGCATCAGGTTTTTAGCAAGATTAGCTTCAATTACCGGATAATGTGGTTCAATCCCCACTGCACAATGCTCATTAAATGCAATACAGGTATCAGATAGTAGTTGAATACTCTCAAGAACATTGTGCACCATAACTGGTTTATAAACATTTAGCTGAAAATTACCCTGACTACCAGCAAATGCCACTGCTGCATCGTTACCATAAACCTGAACACAAACCATAGTCATAGCTTCGCATTGAGTGGGGTTCACCTTACCGGGCATTATTGATGAACCTGGTTCATTTTCTGGAATCAGAATTTCACCAATCCCACAACGAGGTCCACTAGCAAGCCAGCGCACATCATTTGCCATTTTCATTAAGGCACCAGCTAAGGTTCTTAATGAAGCAGACACATTAACTAAAGCATCATGTGCCGATAACGCAAAAAATTTATTTGCTGCCGATTTAAATTCAATCCCAGTTTCCTGACTGATATATTTTGCTGCCAGATCACCAAATTGTGGATGCGCATTTAATCCCGTACCAACAGCAGTTCCCCCGATTGCTAATTCAGTTGTCTGTTTGGCAGTTATTTTTATATTTTCAAGAGCAAAGTCAATTTGTGCGACCCAAGCACTAATTTCCTGCCCAAGTGTGATTGGCGTTGCATCCTGCAAATGGGTTCTTCCCACTTTCACTAACTCATTGTATTGCTGGCTTTTGATTGCTAAAGTATCACGCAAAATTTGAACGGCGGGGAGGAGTTTATGTAAGACTTCTTCGCTAACCGCAATATACATCGCGGTTGGGAAAGTATCATTGGAAGATTGTCCACGATTAACATGATCATTCGGATGAACTGGATTTTTACTCCCCAAAACACCACCTGCTAATTCTATTGCTCGGTTTGAAATTACCTCATTAGCATTCATGTTTGACTGAGTTCCAGAGCCAGTCTGAAATACTACTAAAGGAAAGTGTTGATCGAGCTTACCAGCTATAACCTCATCAGCTGCTGCAACAATCAAACTAGCAAGCTCTTGGTCTAGTTCACCAAGTTCAGCATTAGCTTTTGCCGCAGATTTTTTTAGAATACCTAAAGCGCGGAT
The DNA here is from genome assembly GCA_039807465.1 of Burkholderiales bacterium. Lineage (GTDB taxonomy): Bacteria > Pseudomonadota > Gammaproteobacteria > Burkholderiales > UBA11063 > Aquella. Next base: position 26,422 of record JBDHRI010000002.1, read on the forward strand.
AATTGGACGAGTAAATTTAAAGCGTTCAACCCCAATTGGAAAGTTATGCCTTGAACGTTCAGTTTGCGCACCCCAGTATTTATTATCTTCAACAGAAATCTCGCCCATTGAATCTGTTTCTCTACGCATCATCTTCCCCTATATATATTAAGATTTATTGGTTATCTATTCAATCAAAATTGATGGTTTTTTCTTCGCCTGAAGCCATTTAATAATATTTAATAGTTTTTTCTCTGGCATTGCGATACAGCCCGATGTAGGCTCATTTGGATAATTCCAGTTATGGATAAAAATTGCACTTCCTTTACCTTTTATCACTGGGTTCATGTTATATTTAATTACAATTCCATATCGGTAATATCGTTTCATTGGTTCATAACTTTTTGCTGTGGTTTCACCATTAACCCAGCTATTATAATTATCGTCAGCTATGTCATCAATAAATTTATCATCATTAGTCAATATCCGATATGGAAAATCAAGATCTTGTTGGCTTATTCCAAATGCAGTTCCCAAAGGAAAAATTCCCGTTGGCGTTTTCAAATCACCTTCAATCTTCTCACCTGGTTTTGCCAGACCATTTTTACCAACTGCTACTTTTGTTCGAAGGCTTGAGTTCTCATGCCAAACATTACCCTTCCTTATACATGCATAAAGGTAAAATTGACTTTCTGACTTATTAACTACCAGCAACTGTTTAACCTTTGAAGGTATTTCTATCTCTTTGCTAATCTTATTACAACCTGTTAACTCTTTATCAACATCAGCATAAGCAACATTAAAAGCAAAAATAGATAAAATAGCAACAATTTGCTTAATATGCATCATCACTAATCAAAGAGCTTACTGGGATTAACCGGTGTCCCGAGATGCCTCAATTCGAAATAAACACCACCCATTGGTTGATTACTAGAGTTTCCACTAATTGCTATCGTCTGTCCAGCACTAACTCTGGAACCTTTGGCAACTTTAGCCAAAACCCCACTATAAACTGAAGTATAGTTATCACCATTATCAATAACAATAATTTGCCCAAATCCGGGCAGCTCACCACTAAATAAAACACTTCCACCAGAGATAGAATAAACCGGAGTATTTTCTTTTGTTGCCAATAATACTCCATTATTGCGAACACTATCACGCTTTTGTCCAAAACCTACCAGAATTTTACCATCTATCGGTTTTACCAATTTCCGTTGCATAAAAGGCGAATTATCTTCAAAACTACTATCTGGCTTAGATTGAGTAACCTTGGTCGTAGCATTATTTGCAGTTGTAGTATTTTGCTGGCTAGCTTTCTTGGCAGCCAATGCCGCCTGCTGTTTTTGACGCTTTTCTGCCTCAGCAAGCTGTTTCAAAAGCTTATTTAACTGAGCCTGACGCTGTTTAAGATGAGATAGCTGCGCTTTTTCCTTGGCGATTTGTTTTGCAACACTACTTGCCTGTGCTAATTTAGCATTTTTATCAACCACCAATTGCTGATGCATGTCTTTGGTATCGCCCAACTTGTCATCAAGTCGTTTCACTTCTGTCAAAAGACTTTGATTTAAGCTACGTAATTTCAGTAATTTATCGTTGAGTTTAATATATCGTTCCTGCTCCAATTTCAATAATTCAATCAGGTAAATTTTTTTGCGTTCTGAATCAAGACTAGCATTCCCCATCAGAACACTTGACTCCTGAAACTGTAACTCCCTGATTCGTTGGTAAATTTGAGTCATTGAATAATTGACATATTCTTCCGCGCGCGCAGTTTGAGATTCAATCTGGGGAATAGAGACCTGCAACTGCTTCAGTTGCGCAACATCTGCATCCCTTTCGGCTTTTAGCTTCTTCAATAAAGATTCAGCACTGCTAATTGCCTGCTGGGAAGTCTTAATCGCTGAATCTAGAGCCTGTTTTTTTTTCTGCTTAGAATCAAGATCTTGATTTAACGAATTAATCTGCTGATTTAATGTATTTAAATTAGTAGTTACACTGCTACTTTGGGTATTATCAGCAAATACATGCCCAACAACTATGAACACCAGCAAAAAGCGCACAAAAACAGAGAGCTTCATTTTTTATCCAATAAACTCGACTAAACTTTCACCTGTCATTTCAGATGGCTTTGCAACCCCCATCATAGCAAGAAGCGTCGGAGCTACATCCTGAAGCGCTCCCCCTTCGCGAATTTTAGCATTTCGCCCGATATAAATGCAGGGTACCAAATTGGTTGTATGCTGGGTATGAGGTTGATTACTATCATAATCAAACATTTCCTCACAATTACCGTGATCCGCAACAACAAGAATTTCACCGCCCTGTTTCAGCATGGCATCTACAACCTCACCCAGATATTTATCCAAAGCTTCAACTGCACTAACACTCGCAGCATAATTACCAGTATGCCCAACCATATCCCCATTGGCAAAATTACTAATAATTAGTTGATACTGTTCGGACTCAATTGCGGCGACCAGTTTTTCTGCAAGCTGCGGCAAACTCATTTCCGGCTTTAAGTCATAAGTCGCAACTTCTTTGGGAGAATCTACAAGTATTCTGTCTTCACCGATAAATGGCTCTTGTGCGCCACCATTAAAAAAATAAGTAACATGCGGATATTTTTCTGTTTCTGCAATTCTTAACTGCTTATATCCTAGTGAGCTGATATATTCACCCAGAGTGTTTTTAATTGCAACAGGAGGATAGGCAACAAGACAATCAAACTTATCGCTATAACGTGTCATTGAGACATAAGCACTAAGTTTCGCATTCATGCACTTAAACTGATTAAAGTCTTTATTAACAAAAGCATCCGTTAGCTGGATTGCCCTATCGGCACGGAAATTAGCAAAAATGATAGCATCATCTGCTTTAATTCCCAAATAATTATTAAAAATAGCTGGTTTAACAAACTCATCATTAACCCCTTGAGAGTATGAAGCTAATAATGCAGCTACTGGCGATGAGTGTGTGATATCACCAATTGCAAACGCAAGTGCATTATACGCAAGTTCAACACGATCCCATCTTTTATCGCGATCCATTGCATAATAACGTCCACATATAGTCGCAATTTTGGCTTTAGGATAATTTATTAGATACCTTTCAAGCCGAAGAATAAATCTTTCTGCGCTCTGTGGTGGTGTATCACGACCATCCAAAAATAAGTGTAGCCAGATATTTGTTAGCCTTCCATCTTGGCTTGCAAGCTTAACTAATTCCTCAATATGCGTTTGATGAGAATGTACACCTCCATCCGAGAGTAGTCCTAAAATATGTAAATTACCCGACGCAGCTTTTTCAAACGCTGTTAGAAACGCTGGATTTTTATAAAAATCTCCTGTTTCAATTTCATAATCTATCTTGGTTATATCTTGACGAATGATTCTGCCAGCCCCCAAATTAAGGTGCCCAACTTCAGAATTACCAAACTGCCCTTTAGGTAGTCCAACAAACTCCTCCGATGCATTTATCGTGCCAAATGCATTATTTTGCATATATTTGAGTAGATTTGGTTTATTGGCACCATTCACCGCATTAAAATCATCATTATGGCGAATTCCAAAACCATCCAGAATAACCAGCAAAACTTTTTTCATAAACTTTAGTTCCATTTACAATATTTACTACATTTTGTTGTTGACTACTGCTTTTTTTGCTACAATAGAGGGGTTATATATCGGCTAATCCAGCCAGTGCTCAGCCTATGCCAACACAACTGGATTATCGTGCTCCTGCTGTAAAAACCTGTCTACATGATTGTGCAAGAGGCGATATTTAAATGACTCCTATTATTTTAGGACTCTATGTTTAACCGACAAAATTATTACATAGATTAAAATTTTAAACAATGACAGTACGTTTGAATAAATCAATACAAGCATACATTTTAATACACATGAGGGCTACATGCAATTAGATTATAATAAAGCGCAGGAAATAATTAATAATTCTTCTATCCTTTATACTGAGGCAGAGCTCTCGAATGTGATTGATAAAATGGCAGCCACAATTGATGCAGAAATTCAAGGCGAGCTGCCAGTATTCCTAACTGTCATGAATGGTGGGATGATGTTTGCCGCCGAATTGACAAAAAGGCTAAAAAATCCGATCCTTTGTGACTACATCCATGCATCACGCTATGGAGATGCATTATATGGTGGCACTCACATCACTTGGTATCGCCAGCCAAAGCAGGAACTCATTAATGGAAAATCGATTTATATTATTGACGACATTCTGGATGAAGGCTATACAATCGCAGAAATAAAACGTTTCTTGATGAATATGGGTGCCAAGAACTGTAAAGTTGTTGTTTTAGTAAACAAAGAGATAAATAAGGATAAGCCAGTATATGCAGACCACGTTGGGGTATCAGCTCCAAACCATTTTCTGTTCGGCTTTGGAATGGATATCTTTGAAATAAATCGCAATATCCCACAAATTCACGTATATAATAACTAAGCAAATTTATAGGTGCAACCATGTCATTTCTGGCTATATTTCTGACACTATTTCTTGAGCAGCAAAAACTTTTAAGTAAATTACGCTCGTGGTTTAACGAAAAAATGGAAGCATACACTAACCTATTTACCAACAAGGAATTTGAAAGTGTAAGAGCGATTCGCATAAATTTTATTTATGCAATTATACCTTTTTTGCTAGTTACCATCATCCTAATGCTTTTACTCTATCATAAGCACCATGTTATATATTTTGTAATAAACTGTTTCTTATTTATTTTATGCTCTGATTTACTTGGCTGGAAAGAAGAAGCCAAACAAGCGAACCCAGGAAGTGATTTCCAACAGTTTGTCCAAACTTATGCAACAAGATTCTTTGCTACAACATTCTGGTTTGTAGTTTTACCATCATCACTGGGTGCAATTTGCTATCTTGCGCTGACAATAATGGGCAAAAAATTACGCGAAAAAGGAAAAGACTCTGTTGTTTATACTGTTGTTGTTGATAAAATGCTCTTTTGGTTAAATGTAGTTCCTTATACTGCACTATTTATCCTAATTGCAGCAGCAGGTGATTTTGAAGAAGTAATGCATTACGTACTGGAACAAAAAAAGAATTTTAAACTAAGCTTCTATTTTCTTGAAACTGTATTAAACGAGGTCGCTTTTATTGCAATTGGTAAGGATAAATTTAAAAACAGTCAGGCAATTGAAGAAAACGAAGATTTTGCACATTTACGCAATTCAAATAATCTCTTCAATCCTAAAGTAGTAGATTTTGTAGTTGCATTATTATATCGTAGTGGGATTTTCTTTATTTTAGCTGTAACAGTTGTTTCCATTGTGCATTTAATCTGATATATGGCTATGCGAGCCGCTAATATTGTACTTTTACTCTCAATTTTTACTCTGGTAAATGCAGATGATATATACCAGTATGTGGATAAAAATGGTACTACAGTATTTAGTAATAAACCAGTAAAAGGTGCCAAAAAGGTTAATTTACCACCAATTACAGTTTATGCATCCCCAATGACCAAAAACGATTATAATGCCGCAGGCTATACAACACCAGTGACGGCGAAGAAAGCTAAAAATACCAGTTCCATTGGTACTCAAAATCTTGGAACCAATGAAGTAGGACGCAACCAGATACTAAGCGAGGAACTTGAACACGAAAAACAAGCTCTAAGCGATGCACAAAAAGCACTGGAAGCAGGAAAACAAACAAAACTAGATAGTGAAAAGAATAATCCAGATCAATATCAAGCAAGAATGCAAGCATTGCAAGATGCCGTAACCGAGCATGAAAAGAATATTGACATCCTCACCAAACAACTTGGTGGAAACTGAATATTTTATACAGGAACATTTATTTTATGAAGAGACATTTTCTTGAATTTGAAAAACCTATCGCTGAACTCAGTAATAAAATAGAGGAGCTACGCAAGGTACAAGATGACTCCTCGGTTAATATTGAATCAGAGATCGAACAATTACAGGCAAAGCTTGTTGATTTAACCAAAGAAACCTATGAGAAACTTGGCGCATGGGAGATTTCTCAGGTTGCACGCCATCAGCAGCGACCGCGAACCCTAGATTATATTGCCAGCCTTTTCACTGATTTCGTTGAGCTTCATGGTGATCGGCACTTTGCTGACGATAAATCAATAATTGGTGGATTAGCTAAATTTGGCGAGCAATCAATTATGGTTATTGGGCACCAGAAAGGACGCGATACAAAAGAAAATCTGGAGCGAAACTTTGGAATGCCAAGACCGGAAGGCTACCGTAAAGCTTTGCGACTAATGCTTCTTGCAGAGAAATTTAACATACCAATCATCACTTTTGTCGATACCCCTGGTGCATACCCTGGAATTGGTGCTGAAGAGCGTGGACAATCAGAAGCTATTGGCAAAAACCTCTATGAAATGGCAAATTTATCAGTACCTATTATTTGTACGGTAATTGGTGAAGGTGGTTCAGGTGGTGCCTTAGCTATTGCGGTAGGTGATCAGGTAAACATGTTACAGTATTCTATTTACTCAGTCATTTCACCAGAGGGCTGCGCTTCAATACTATGGAAAGATGCAACCAAAGCTAATCAAGCTGCCGAAATTTTGGGTATTACAGCGGATCGTCTTAAAGGTTTAGGGCTAATTGATAGCATCATTAATGAGCCTTTGGGTGGTGCACACTCCAATCATGAGGAAATGATGACAAAGATGAAGCGTAGCCTTAAAGACCACCTGAAAAAACTTAAAGAATTGAATAAAGAACAGCTTATTGAACGACGTTTTGAACGCATAATGAGCTATGGTAAATTTAAACTTGAAAATGCATAAAAATCATTTAGATCTTCTTGAAATGCTTATTGAAAAATGGCCGTCAGATTTTGACGGTCATTTACATTATACTGTAGGATTAAGTGGCGGAGTTGATTCTGTTGTTTTAGCTTATCTAATGGCAAAAGCCCGTCAAATCAAGCCAATACAGCTTTCAGCAATTCATGTTAATCATGGAATTTCTGAAAATGCAGATATATGGGAGAATTTCTGTGAAAAGTTCTGTACCGATCTGAAGATTCCATTAACCGTAGTTCGACTCAAAATAGTAAAGGCTCCAGGCGAAGGTCTTGAAAATACCGCGAGAATTGAACGCTATAAAGAATATCAAAAGCTAAAAAATTCTATTATTGTGCTAGCCCATCATCAGGATGACCAAATTGAAACCATGCTTATTCAGCTGGCACGAGGTAGCGATATCCATAATATTGCAGCAATGAATGAAGTCATGACAAAGTCCAACCAAACATACTGGCGCCCACTCTTAAATTTGGGAAAAAATGAAATTATAGATTTTGCCAGCATAAATAATCTACAACATATTGAAGATGAAAGTAATACAAATAACACCTATTTGCGGAATTTTATTCGTAATCAAATTATCCCCGAGCTAGTACAGTTTGACCCATTTATAAAGAAAAAATTCTTAAATAGTCTAGTTTCAATTCAGAAAAATACTGCCCTTACTGATGAATACCTAAATGACGATCTTAATTTTTGTCTTAGTGAGAATAAAGCCCTTTTAATTGAGAAATTTGCAAAACTTACATTATTGCGGCAACAGGCACTACTTGCCTATTTCATAAGATCACAAAACTTACCATTACCAAGCCAAAAACAGCTTCAAGAATTTAGATATCAAATATTAAACGCAGCCCCAGATCGACACCCGAGCTTATTGCTTGACTCTCGAAAGAAAATAATTAGGACTAAAAATCAAATAATAATCGTCGATATCTGATTTTTGAAATGTAGTATTGATTTACACTCAGTATATTTTGGGAAATGTAATATAATTATGTATTAATATATCATTTATGTTAAAGGGATTATACCTTGATTAGCAGAAAAAACCTTCATTTAAAAGTCATCATGCTAACAGCAATTGCAAGTTTGGCTGGCTGTGGATTATTCCAAAGCCCTCAAGCACCAACCCCACAAAAAGTAAGCTTGAGAATTGATTTACTTGAATCTGGTACCGTTATTCATGCTGTTGATCTAGTACCAATGGACGTACCTAACCCATCACAACCAAAAGTAGTTAATTCCGCCGCATTTAGAATTACGCAGGACATTCGTTCAGTACCAGCCAATTTACTCGTTTTACCACAAAACGCATTAATTACTGGGGTTTATACCAATGACGGAAAGACCTGCCAGGTATCATGGCAAGAGGTTTATTATGATTACCGCTCACTTGAGTTAAATCAGTCAATTCTAAGTATTGGTAGCCGAACGGCAAATACACCATGTGATCCAAAATTAGGGATCAAACCAGGTCAAGCCGTAGAAATAACACTCAAAAACTAAATATCAGGATTATACAATGTCGATAAAATCAGACAAATGGATTAGAAAAATGGCTGAAACCAATGGAATGATAGAGCCATTTGAAGCCAATCAGATCAAACAAGTAAATGGACAAAAGGTAATTTCTTTTGGTACCTCCAGCTATGGTTATGATATTCGCTGTGCGAATGAATTTAAAATTTTTACGAATATAAATAGTACGATTGTTGACCCTAAAAACTTTGACCCTAAAAACTTTGTTGAAGTTAACGCAGATTACTGCATAATTCCGCCAAACTCGTTTGCTCTGGCAAGGACAGTTGAATACTTCAGAATACCACGCAATATACTGACAGTATGCCTTGGTAAGTCCACATATGCCCGCTGCGGTATAATTGTTAATGTCACACCATTTGAACCAGAATGGGAAGGATATGTAACTCTGGAATTTAGTAATACAACACCACTACCAGCAAAAATTTATGCCAATGAAGGTGTGGCTCAGGTATTATTTTTTGAATCTGACGAAGAATGTGACGTCTCATATAAAGACCGTAATGGAAAGTACATGGGACAAGTAGGCGTAACATTGCCTAAAGCCTAAACCATTTTGTTAGTCTATTTAATTAATGCTAATTTAAACTAAGATCAAAGTTGGACACAAGATTTAATACATATTAGAGGAAGCCCAAGCATCATGCACTCTTCCTTTTTATGTTTCCCACAATTTCAATTTTGATTGTTATACTTAATATTTTGATGATTATTTAAGAATAAAATTAATAAGAACCTATCTCTATCCTCACTTATTTTATTTGGATTATCCTTAAATGGTTGTAGCCAAGGTAGTACTTCAAATAATACAAACTATTCCAATATTGAATCATTGGAAATAGTAACCCCATATATACTACCCAATTCAAAAACAAATAATGGCAAAGTTGATGCCGTTATATTTAACCCAACAAATCATGAAGTTACAAATCTCAAATACAGCATCGATACAAATATTGCTTCCGGTTCTGAAGTCATTATTGAATCATCTAGCATAGAACAATGTTCCAGAATAAAAGCTTATTCAAGCTGTACACTAACACTTGAAATTACGAAAGGAAGCACCTCTGGGGCATTTAATATAAGCATCAGTAACGGTCAGTTATCCAGCAGTAAAAAATCAACCGCAACAAAAACGTCATTATTAATTGGTATCCAACCTACTATTCAAAACTCATATACTGGTCCAAATGGAATAATAATTTATTACTACAATAAAATCTTAAACTCGAATAAGTACATTATCGTATCAGGTATCGTTGGATCTTCAAATAGCGGAATCTTAAATCAGATAACTTTAGTTGATAAAAATAACCAACCATTGCCAAATCAGTATCCAATTAGTAACAATCTAATAAATCATCAACAGCTGCAATTGGGTGATACATTCTCAATAATGATGACACTACCACAAGCACTGCAGGAATTAGACTTCAAGATTCAAACATCTGAAGTATCAACAACCGGTGAAATTTCAAATATTCAAACAGGCTCAGTCCAATACCAATTAAAAGCTGTTGCCAATGAAGCAATCCTCTTTAGTTAT
>JBDHRI010000080.1:0-8216 GCA_039807465.1 Burkholderiales bacterium
TTAATAAAATCATTACCATGTCAGTAATCTTATATTTGATTCCGTATATATTTTCTGCATTCGCAGTGATAAAGCTTGGTAAAACGGAAGTTGGAAATAGACATTACTGGTTATATGTTACTCTGGGTTTAATTGCAGCAGTATTTTGTATGTGGTCAATTCTTGGGTCTGATAAGCCATTGACAGTTTGGGCATTTTTGGTTATGATTGCAAGTACGGTATTTTTTGCTTTTAAGGGTTATGGAAGTAAGTAGTTAGTACATTAGATGCTTTGAATATAATTATAAATGTGACTAATCAAAGCTTTTAAATGTGATAGTTTTTCGAGCCTAATTGGTTCAATAATTTTAATAGAATGTGAAGGTTTTTATGAGTGAATTGACAGTTAAACAACGCCAGTATTTAAAAGGTTTGGCACATGGGATTCAGCCTGTGGTAATGATAGGCAATAATGGCGTGACGCCTTCGGTTATTAAAGAGATACAATCTAGTCTTAACGCACACGAGTTGATAAAAATTAAGGTAATGAGCGATGATAGAGAGGTTCGTGAGGCTCTTATCCCACAACTTTTGACAGAAACAGCCGCTCAGTTTGTCCAACATATTGGTAAGCAGATAATATTGTTTAAATCTAGTGACAAGCAGAAAATCACTTTACCTAAAGAGTAGCGAAATGGCAAAGTATAAGGTAGCAGTTCTGGGTGGTGGAGCAATTTTTAGCCGTCATTTGGCTGCGCTACAGGCATATCCTGAAGATTATCAGTTTATTGGTCTTTTTGACCCCAAGGCATCAGTAGTTGATAAATGGCGTTCACAATTTCCTGAGTTAAAGTACTATTCTTGTGAAGAAGAGGTGTATCAAGATTCGGAAGTTAACTGTATTGTAATTCTGACACCAAGTAATCTACACTATGTGCAGGCGAAGAAAGCACTAGAGTCATCTAAGTCTATTATCGTTGAAAAACCAGTTTCTTTTGATGCTAATCAGGTTTTGGAGCTTGAATCTCTTGCCGTTAGACATAATGTTGAAGCTTTTTGTGTTCTACAGGTAAGGATTAATCCATCAATTGCTATTGCGAAACAGATCATGGCAGAAGGCTTGCTGGGTGATATTCGTGGTGCAGGTTTGATTCAGCGTTGGCAACGCCCATTGGATTATTTTAGTGGCTGGCGTGGTAAATATAGTAGTTGTGGCGGGGTACTTTTTGAGTTTGGTATTCACTATTTAGATATTATGCAACAGTTACTTGGAACACCAAAGGTTGTAGCTGCCAATTCTTTTTATACCAAATTTCAAGGTACTGATGTTAGCGATACCACCTATGCCTTATTTGACTTTGGCTCATTTGGTGGCACAATGGAGGTATCGCTTGCAGCTGAGCCACGTAACATTGAATTATCTTTGACCATTATGGGAAGTAAAGGATATTTGAAGCTTGGCGGTAGGTCACTGGATCAGATTCTTGGTTGTGAGTTTCTTGATCCTGAGCGCTTAGTGAGATATAAGCAAATTTGCTCGGAGATTTTGGGGGTAACTATTGATAATCAGGTAACAGTTGGTGCCTGTCCACACCACCCCGAGCTTTATAAACAAATTATTCATAATCCAGACTTGTTTGCGATAAAAAATACGCATGATGTTATCCAACTGGTGTCTGAGATTAATGCTTTGGATAAACGTAGTTCTTAATGAAAAATAAGTTCGGTAAGGTTGTTGGCATTATAGCACTGTTTCTGGTTGGGTTTTTGCTTTATCAGAAGCGGCAGCATGATATGATTGCCAAACCCAGATTTATTATAGAATCAACTTCTCCGGTGAGGTCAATGTCAAGTAGAGCCTTACTGTTTGAGTCTGCAATAATTCCACAGCCTCTATATTTACCTGCTGCACATAGCTCTTCTTTTACTATGCTTGCAAATGATGACCTCCTCGCTTTCTGGTTTGCAGGTACCAAAGAGGGACAGCCAGATGTCAAGATTTGGCATTCTACTTATCATAATGGCAAATGGGATATGGCAACTTCATTGGTTGACCCACAAATGATTGCCAAAGCTAATCATCGTTATGTGATCAAAGTTGGTAATCCGGTTATTTATCGTGCAGCTAATGGAGTCTTGCATCTCTTTGTTGTATCTGTAAGTATCGGTGGTTGGTCTGGAAGTGCACTAAATCATTTACAATCACAAGATAATGGGTTACATTGGACATCACCTGAACGTATTGTTATTAGCCCATTTTTTAATATAAGTACACTTGTTCGTACTTCTGCGGTTGGATTATCTGATGGCGGATTTTATTTACCTGTTTATCATGAATTTATCCGCAAATATCCTGAATTATTAAGGTTTGATGCTGATGGTAACTTCATTCAGCAAATCCGAATTACCAATAAAAACAAAATGCTACAACCGAGTTTGGTTCCAGTGGGTAGTTTAAATGCTTGGACATTCTTCCGTAATAGTGCGAATAATAGTGAGTCTAGGGTTTTATATACTTCGCAAACTACCGATGGCGGTATGCATTGGTCTGATCCTGAGCCAACCAATCTAACTAATCCAGATGCATCAATAGCGGCTGTTAGTTTGAATGATGGTCGGATGTTAATGGTTTATAATGATATTAGTCGTGCTCATTTATGGCTAGCTATTTCATATAATGGAACCGAATGGCATCCAATTTATCAGCTTGAAGATAAGCCAGGCGAAGAGTTTTCCTATCCGTCAATTCAGGTTAATGGTAATCTGATTGATATTTTATATACCAACAATCGTCAGAACATTAAACACGTAAGGTTTAACCGTAACTGGCTTAATGAAGAGATTAATCATGCTAAGCATTGATTTTTTCCAGCAAATTATTTACACCATGGCATTATCTTTATTGCTAGTATATTTGTCACGGTTGCCCAAAAGATCATTGTTTTTTAGTTCGTTATTATTTATACTTCTAACCTTAGGGGTTAATTTTATTCCTTTACTTCGTGGTAGTTCGCTGGTTGAGCTGGTGCGAGGAGTGGTTGGTGATGTTAGTATTGCTAGTGGCGTGTTACTGATATTAATTATCTTTAACCAGTTTGATTTTAGTGATAGCAAAGCGTCAGTATTAAGTAATATCGAAAAAGTGGCTATTTCCATAATTGGGCTTCTATTATATTTATCTACTTTTGGTTTCTTTAAAATTGATTTCTACTCGTACGGTTATTTGCCATGGTTAATGCTATGGGTAATCTTTATTCTAAGCCTTGGGCTAATGTTAGCTAATCGGCGGTTGGGGCTAGTTCTAGTTGCGGCTTTATTTGGGTTTTATCTGCATCTACAATCTTCAAATAATCTTTGGGACTATTTGCTTGATCCTGTACTTTGGCTGGTTTTACTGGTTAATTTGCTAATAAATGTTTTTAGTCGGGATAAGGAAGTTGAAAGTTGGGAAAGGTATTGAGTTGTAAAGTTCACAATTGCCAGCTTATTTACTACAGGAGTTTGTCTAAATTATGTTTAATGTGCTTGTTATTGGTAGTGTTCTAATTGAACATCCTGAGTTAAATATCCGGCAGTGCTTAGCAAATACATTACCAGATAAACTTGAGCTTGAAAATTATGATTTTATTTTGATTGATGAGGATGAGATTCAGCTGGAGATGCTCGTGATCAGGCTACGGGCTGATTTGGGCTGGTTAAAGCCAGTAGTTAGTATTAATCGTAAATCTATTTATGCTAATCTTGAATTTGCTGCAACAGCAAAGTTTTTTACTGAAATTAGAAGCCTTCTTCTCCGCTATGAGCAGCTTAATGATTTAAAGCTTGACGACACATATCATCAGGCATTAAAATATCTTTTTATCTACCCTTCTGGAGCATTAACACCCATACCGGGAGTTTTTGGTCCACAATTATATGCCTACTTTCTCCAGTTACTCTTTCGTATTGATTATAGCGTAATTAACAGCATTATTAATGAATTAATCGAGCTAAATTTAATCGTCGATAAAAAATACATAGATAACTGTTTCTGTTGTAGTCTTTGCCAGTCTGAATTATTGAAATTCTCAGAAAATTGTCCTCATTGTAATAGTAGTAATATTATTGAAAGTAAATTTATCCATTGCTTTAAATGCGGCTATGTTGCTAATGAGACTGAATTTATTGTACCGGATGGCTTACGCTGTAATAATTGTCGCACTAAGTTGAAATTGATCGGAGATGATTATGACCATCCACTTGAAAGCTCAAAGTGCCTGAATTGTCAGGAGATTTTCATTGAAGGTAATAGTTCTGCATTGTGTATAAGCTGCGGACATTTAGCTAATGATATTAATAAATTGCCAAAACATATTTATCATGCTTACCAGATAAAAACTGGCAATGATGGTAAATTTCTGAGCTATATAAAAGGCGAAACTTTATATCTGTTTGATAAGCTAAATTATGCACACAAGGATTACTTTTTACAAATGCTGGAGTGGCTAATTCGCCTATATAAAAGGCATTCAGACGAACATTTCAATTTGGTTGTGCTAGAGCTGGATTTAAAAAATGATGACCTAGATTTACGCAAATTAGCCCAGACATTTAAAATGACTCTACGTACTACTGATTTATATTGCCATTCTGGATTAGGCACAGTCCTCTTTCTTTTTCCTAAATCTTCAGTTATTGATGGAGATATAATCCAAGAGAAATTAATGAAGTCGATAATGAGCACATTTAATAATGCTGAGAAAAAAACTAAATTACATGCCTATACCGCAGATCAGCTGCTTAATTTAGATTTTCGAGAGCTATGGTTTAAATAATGGACTTTCATTCTTATCTGACGGTAATATCAGCAGCGATTCTTGAACTTGGGCGCTATCAATTTTTGATGGGTCTATTTGTAATTGTCTTACTTATTGAATTACCCTATTATTTGATAATTGTCTTGACAATTTTACGTCAGTACCTATTGACTAGCTTTAGTCGATACCCGGATTATTCATTGTATCACCCAACGATTAGTTGCATTATTCCATGTTATAGTGAGGGTGCGGGAGTTATTTTATCAATTCGTTCTCTGGTTGAACAGATTTACTCTGGTAATATTGAAATTCTGGTAATTGTTGATGGTTCTAAACAAAATCAACATACTTATGATGCGGCATTAGCAATTGCTAAAAGTTATGTAAATATTCCTAATCGAGAGATTAGAGTTATTCCTAAATATATTCGTGGGGGTAAGGTTTCATCATTGAACCTAGGATTGCAATTGGCAAAAGGTGAAATCATTATGGTTTTGGACGGTGAGACTTCCTGTGATAATACATCTTTACAGATAGCAGCGCAAATATTTATTGAGCAAAGTATTGTTGCGTTAAGTGGCGCTGTAAGAGTAAGAAATGCCAGAAAAAATCTTGTGACTAATCTACAAAACCTTGAGTACCTGCTTGGAATAAATCTTGCTAGACAGGGGTTATCCGAATTAAATAGTTTAAATATTATTTCAGGTGCATTTGGCTTTTTTCGTAAAACAATGCTTAAACAGATGGGAGGATGGCGGACTGGTTCGGGGGAAGACCTTGATTTAACTATCCGGATTCAGTCAATGTTTTCTCGTTATCGCAAATTACGACTTCTTCATTCTTCACGTTTAGTTAGTCATACAGATGCTCCTGAGAGTTGGCGTGTTTTATTCCGGCAGCGATTACGTTGGGATGGTGATATGTTCTATGTTTGGCTTAAACGTTACCGGGGGAGGCTTACCTCTTCCTTTATGCGTTTTACTACTTCATTTCTTTTGATGTGGGGTGGATTGTTATTTAATCTGGTTGTACCCTTGTCAATACTAGTCTATATCCCTTATATATTATTTAACTTTCAGTTAAATTTTGTGCTAACCTTATTACTGTTTACCTATCTCTATTATTTATTGATTACAATTCTAAATTTTGTGGTATTTATTACTATGGTTTCAGAACGAAAACGTAAAGATTGTTTGACGATTCCATATTTATTTTTGATGCCTGTTTATCAGTTTATAATGCGAATATGGACTGCTATAGCAATTATCTATGAAATAACCTTAAATAGCCACCGCTATAGCTCTATGGCTCCTTGGTGGGTTCTTAAAAATAGGGAGTGATTTTTTTTGTTTAAATTAAAACAGGTTAATCGTAATCCAAATAATAAAGCGGAATATGGGCTTGGCAAAAAGCTGATCCCCAGATTACAATGGTACTTACTTGCTGTTTTTTTATTATTGCCAATTATTTATCTTGTTGGCAAGATTGTTTATGATAATTTCTATCCGCATGCGAAGGGAGTTGTAGTAGCTGAAGAGTTTAATATCAATGCTCCTATCGATGGTTATGTAGAATCAATCAACCATCTTCAAGGTGATAAGGTTAAGATAAACAGGAATCTGGTCAAACTAAAATCACCGATTCTTGAAAGCCAAATTATTACATTAAGCCGCCAAATGAAAGTTCTTTTGCAACAAAAAAATGCTTATCAGAATCCAGAACTGATTGAACTTGAAGAGTTAAAGAAGCAGGCATTAGGGCAGATAAAAACCAGTAAGAGCTATTATGATAATCTGTTGGTTTATCAAAAACAGGGAATTGTTACGCTGCTACAGCTGCATGATGCTAGACAATTATATTTGAATGCTGAACAGCAATATAAAATGATCTTGGCAAGAATTACTCAAACCAAGCTTGATTTCGAAGTAAATAAGGCACAAGTGTTTGACGATGATATTCGTAAACTTGAACTGGAGATGATAGATAAAAATAAACAGAACGAATTATTAAATTTAGTTGCTCCAGTTAATGGCACCATCAAGGAAATTGCTGTACACAATGGGGAATTTGTCGCTAAAGATAAGAATCTTCTGGTAATCTCCAGTCAAGACCAATTCCGAATATTAGCGTTTGTTGATGCCAAATACCTAGCAAGAGTGCATGCAGGTGCCAAGGTCAGATTAATTCTGCCAAATAAAAGCATAGCTAGCGGAGTTATCGAAAATATTCCAAGTTTTACCGATAAACTCTATAAAGGCGTTGATCTAGTTGGTAGTCAGAATGAAAGAAAGCCAGTAATTGTGATTAAACCTGAAAGCGGGTTTCCGGACTCGTATAAGGTAAATGGTATTGAGGTGGAAGTTTTATTATGAAAGTAGATTCTATTTCAGATTGGCAAAATAATTTGCATTCAGCGGGTATCCATGATGAACTAACTCAATCTTATAATCGTACATTTTATCAGGAGATGCTTGATGAGCTTATAGCTACCACTCTTAGCCTTGGAACGCCATTAAATGCAATCTTGATAAATATAAACCAGTTTGCCAAGATAAATAATTTTTACTCTCTGCAAGTTGGGGATTCAATTTTAATCGCCTTATGTACTAGAGTCCGTGAGTTTTTTAACCATCAGCAAGTATTAATCCGTATGAACGGTGATGAATTTATGATACTTGTAAATGAAACTATAGATTTAGAACAGCTGGAATTACTGTATCAGACACTTTCTGCTCCATATCATGTGAGTGGTTATATTCTTGAGTGCAGTATTCGATTTGCCTATCTACTTAATCTTAATCAATCATTTAATGCAAATAATCTCTATTCTTCTCTGGCAGGTAGTATTAGTTTTGCCAAAATTGCAAAAATAAACCTAATTAAGTTTGATCCTGCTCATAGCGAGCTATCTTATAATAAGCTTGATTTCCCTGTGGCAATCCAGAAACTCTTTGATGAAGATCGTTTTTTCATTGTTTTACAACCTGTTGGGACTGACATTAATCAGATTATTGGTTATGAAGTTCTGGTTCGGCTTGACCTTGATGGTAACACACTTAATCCAGATATGTTTATTGACTATATTATGGAAAATGGCTTTAGTAGCAAATTAAACCGCTTGATGCTAGATAAGGTTATCCTTCTTCTTCAGGATGAGTGCTGGTCGCGATTACTTTCAACTAGTAAATTGAAAATATCAATAAATCTAGCCCTGTCGGTCGAGAACTTTTTACTACATGTTGATGAGTTATTAGCGGTTTATGATTTAAACAAGGAATTATTTAAAAATGTACAGCTGGAATTTGAAATTACCGAGAATCAGCTTATGCCAGATGATGCCAAAAACTCTCATTTTTTTAGACAACTCCTGGCAAAAGTTCACCAGTTTGGTATCAGGTTGGCATTAGATGATTTTGGGGTTGCATATTCATCTTTACAGCG
>JBDHRI010000003.1:0-35871 GCA_039807465.1 Burkholderiales bacterium
CAACCTTTATCGAGCTTACTGGTCGCCCTTCTGAAGAGCAGCAAATTGTATCTGATGAAGAAACTGAAGCTCCAGCCTTATAATACAAACCATGCCTAGCATGTTTTTTTATTCTTAGGCTACTTAATTAGTAGCCTATTTAATAACCAACATTTAACATGTTCATAATAAAGATGTTATTTACGGTTATAAACGTTTATTGTGACTTAGAACCGTAAATCTCTATTTAATTGAGTCAGCTAGTTCTATCTGGTATCTAGGGGGAAGGAGTACCTTCCCTGTCTGCAAATAAATAGGTTGGTCCTTAGACAGGGACTAACCTATTTATTTTTCGTCACCCATCCCAGCAGAAAGCCTTCCGCAACGACTTCTGAGGCTGACTTGGGGCTGCAATTAATCCGGCTATTGCCGGATAATTCCATTGTTATTTATTTTCGCATAGATAGCGTAATCTTGCCACTAAACGATTGAAACATAGCATTAATCGACTAACAAGGGTAAATAAACAGAACTAAATAAATTGCGCTATAAATCTATGACCCAGAGGGTGCCCCATAGATTTATTGCCGAATTTTGACCCTTGAGCGGGTGCCCAAAATTCTGCACCGCTTAGAAACTTTTTAATGATTCTGACCCAGAGGGTTCCCCAGAATCAAAAAACTTTCTAATTTTTTTAATTCTGCCCTTGTTAGTCGCAACCCCTAAGTAGCTCTAATGTCCTTGCTATCGCCGGACATAAGAGTTACTAAGAGGTTAATTGCTATGTTGTCAATACGGCGTGGCAGATTAGCTCTGCGAAAAAAAATATAGTGGGAGGTTTTATATCCCTCTGGGGGTAAGGGGATTATCCCCTTAACCTAAATAGTTTAGTTGTCCTGCCCTCGTTGGGGCGAATTGTAAAATTATCTTTATGGAGTAATCTGGAATGAATATCAAAGAATTTAGAAAGCAAGCTAAAGAACTAGCCGTTAAACATGGTTTTACTAAACAGCAAATTAGCGTGGTATCAGATTCATGGATAAGGGTTAGTATTATTTCTCCTGATTATGAAAAATTTAAACTGTTGAAGACTGCGCTTGAGAAATTAGCAGGTTATGAAGATCACTCTGATGTTATGACTGATTATTTTCATTATAAAGTTAATGTGACTCGTAATAATGGAGGGGGTTATGGGGGATTAATGATTACTTGTGAAAAATATTAATTTTAAAGAAAGATTTATTGTGAAATTAATTAACTTACCGGATCAAAATATTTTTACTAGCAAAGCTCAGGCTTTGGTAAACCCAGTTAA
The DNA here is from genome assembly GCA_039807465.1 of Burkholderiales bacterium. Lineage (GTDB taxonomy): Bacteria > Pseudomonadota > Gammaproteobacteria > Burkholderiales > UBA11063 > Aquella. The sequence continues at coordinate 1,295 of JBDHRI010000003.1, forward strand.
CTGTGTGGGAGTTATGGGGGCTGGATTGGCAAAACAGTTTAAACAGAAATATCCAAATAATTTTAATCGCTATCATGATATTTGTAAATCAGAGTTATTAACTATTGGCAAGTGTTTAACAGTTGCTGAAGCAGGGAAGCTTATTGTTAATTTTCCGACTAAAGATCATTGGCAGAACGATAGTAAAATTGAATACATTCTTGAAGGTATGAAAGCATTATTGCGCCATATTGAGAAATATAAAATTGAATCAATTGCGATTCCGGCTCTAGGTTGTGGGCTTGGCAAGCTGGATAAAGATCAGGTTAGACTGATTATAGAAAATAGTCTGAAAGACTTAAATATTGAAGTTGAATTATATTTTTAAGGGTAATAAATTATGAAAGCTTTTAATATTCTATTGGCAATGATATTAGCAATAATGTTTTTTGTTGTCTTTGGGGCGTTCTTTGATGTAATTACATCTAAAGAGGCGGTTTTGGTGTTAGCAGTAGTTGGGCTACCGCTAACGGTACTTAACAAACTACATTTAATTTAATAATGTAGTAGCAGTGCTTATTATAGCACTGCTACTGTAAATAGTAAATATTCAGGAGTAATAATAATGCAGGAATTAAAATTTAATAGTTGGGGTTGGACTACAATTTGTAACGATAGTCAGAAAAAGTATCATATTCAAAAAACTTATGATGCTAAAAATAAATTCTTGGGGTTACTAGTAAGATACATAAATGAAAATGATATATTGGAAGTAATAGGGTTTGCATTAATGCCAGATCAGGCATTAAAAATGATAGAAGCTCACAGACGATTATTACAGCTTAATAGTGAAGGTAATACCACTAATATTAGAACTCATATGACTGGAATTGTTATTGATGCTAAAAAAGATTATTTAAGTATTGGGTATGATTCAATCTTACATGATAAAGGGGTAATCACATTTATAAATGACCATGAAGATCATACCTTAACAAATTTAATCGCTGATATTATTGTTGAGAGTAATATTGATATAACTGAAATAGAAAAAAATATAGCTAACTATGAATTTGCGGAAGAAGAATAAAATGAATACAACAACAGATAGAGCGTTTTATATTCCAGCCAATGCCATTAAATTAAAAACTGTCCAAGAAATTGAAGCATATAAATATTTGAATCATAAAAATCAATTGTGTGGAATTTGTTTTATCGGTAGAGCAATAAAACCAGTTTGGGATATTCTGTTTAATTCAGAGGTTGATTTAATAAAGTACCTCAAGAAATCCACAAAAGAAGTAATTAATCAACGAAAATTAAAGGCTAGTATCACTCTAGAGAATAAAGAAAATCTTAATCAAGCAATTTTAATGGTTACAATTGGTGATGTATTTATTGAGTATAGCATAAAAGCGCAGCATGATATAATTTTTTGGCAAGTAACTTCAAAGCATGGAGCAACTATAGAACTCAATCAAATTTACAATAAAACTGAAATTGATAAATCTGGTCGGATGATCATACTTCCAGATATTAATGCGTTTGGATGTGATAGAGTGATTAAGGAACGAATCAAAAATCATATAGATGGAACAGTTTATTTAAGCATAAGTAATGGCAAGTATAAATTTCATAAATGGGATGGAAAGCCGATTACAACCCTACTTTGTCAATAAATCCTAGCGGGGTGTGGGGGCGGCGATGAGCCCCCACGGGGTAGAGTATTTTGAAGCGAAAAAACTTAGGCTAATGCCTAGGTTTTTTTATTTAATATCTAAAACCTTCCATCACAGAAAAAATATTCAAAATTAATAGTGGTATCATTATTTTTTGAAAACCTGCCAAACGGGCAGATTTTTTTAAATAAAAATTTGATATGATACATGGTAAGTCATTATTAGTTATGGAGCTCTTCCCGGCGGATAAATCCGCCGCCAACCCTGCGCCTAGCTCCATAAGAATTAATTCGCCACTTCATGTTTGAAGCGGCTCATAGAAATTTTAAGCTTAAAGTGGGCTTGGAGATCGCCCTCCTGGAAAAATTTACACACAACATTTTTCAGAATAAGCCATTAGTAAACTGTGGAAATTTCCGTGGATAACCCCCCTCAGAACTTGCCAAACTGTATGAGGCCTCAGAGGGGGGTTAGCCCACCGGTTTACCACAACTTACTAACAACTTATTTCCGAAAGTTATGCATAAATTTATCCTACCCACCTAGCTGTTTTAAACAGAGAGAAAAATAATCTGCTTTCTGGTTATAAATTTTATTAGATGTTTTGTATTTTAAAAAAATCCAAAACTGGTATAAGTATAACCAGATTAGATGTGATTTTATTTTTCTCTCTGTTTGGTTCCACACCGACCTACCTGAAGGTAGTTGTAAATTCAGGCTAAGCGCCTGTATTGTAATAAGTAAATGTAGTATATATAAATATATACTACAAAGCGTATCAGTATGTTAAGTATTTTGTATGTATATACAGGGGTATATCTATATTTTGAGGTAAATATGATAATTTTAACATTGACTTTAATTTTTGGATTTATGTTTGGTAGTTATTTATATTCCTTAAAGATTTCAAAAGTCCAAAAAATAGGAATAGTTATATTTACTAGTATTTTGCTATTCATAATTCTAAGCATTTTACATGGTAATTTAAAGTGATTGAATGGAATAAATATGAAAACTATATTATTAAAAATTGATGATAAAGCATATGACAAGCTTAATTCAGTTTGCAGAAAAGGGACAAGGAATAATTTTATATTAGATGCAATATATGCACAATTAGGTAGAAAGCAAAATGAACTTTCTGAAGAAATTGATGTTTTTAAAAATCTAAAAGAATTTAATCCAAACAAGATTCAAAGATCATTATTAGATAATGAATTAATTGTACAAACACTTTATGAGGAGATAAAAAAACAAAATGAAATTTTAAAAATAATACTAAGACGAGCAACCATTTCTGCTGGTTTTAGTAAACAGTTGATTGATAATGCTTCTGCATTAGAGCAAAAGATTGTAAATCAAGTAAATGATGAAATAAATAAAATTAATATCTAATTAAGGACTATAAATGAGCAAGAAATTATCAATAAAAAAACAATTATCAGATCTTAAAAGTAAGATAGCGGAGCTGAATAAGCAACTAAAGCGTGAGGAAGATACAGAAAAAATGAAAGTCGGCGAAATGGTAATTGGGATGTTCAAATCAGGCAAAATAAATCAAGAGTCTTTAGAGATTGAATTGAGAAAAATTCTTGGAAGTGGTGATGAGGAATTAGGAGAAAAACAAGAACAAAGATCATTTAAGGACGATAGCCAGACTCGCCCAATATCAAATGAGGATAGATAATGTCATTAGCTAATAAATTTGCAGAAAGAATGCTGCAATTAAAAATATCTTCCAAGTTTTACTTTCGGATATGTTTAGTAATTATCTTATTACAAATAGCAGTCGTATTTACATATACCAAATATTTTAATCCGGACTGGAATGAGGTTTACGATAAATTCAAATATGGAATGAGCATGATTATACCGCTCATTAAGAGTGGCGAATTTAATCAGGCTGCAACTACATTGACAGTCAACTTGGGGGCTTTGTGTGATGAGTGGCTATATGCTTTCTGGCGCAGTTTTGTGCTCTGGCTAATTCTACCATTGATATGGATTTATGAAATGCTCCCATCAGAAAATGAGGGGAAAGAAATAATTGGTGGCAAGCAATTCATTAATCCAAGAGAATTAAATCATGAGATGTTTAAAAGAAGTCTTGCTGATATTTTTTGGTGGCTAAAACTTAGAAAGAGTCTACCATTCGGTGAAGTATACTTACCGATTAAGGAAGAACCTAAACAGACCTTTGCTGTGGGCAAGCCAGGTGTGGGTAAAACTAATTTTATTAATTACATACTGAGGCAAGTTATTAAACGAAAGCAGAAAGGAATAATCCATGATTTTAAAGGAGATTACGTAGAAAAATTTTATGATGATACTAAACATAAGTTATTTAATCCACTCGATGAAAGAAGTATTCATTGGTGCTTATTTAATGATTGTTTCAGTGTGATTGACATAGAAGCTTATGCTTGGGCATTAATTCCAAACGCCAACACTGGAGAGCCATATTGGAATAACGCCGCTCGGGATATTTTTACTGGTGTACTTTATTATTGCTACTATAACAACAAAAGAACAAATAAAGAAATATGGCGTACCCTTAATTTACCAAATGGTTATTTATATGCCATATTGAAACAAACTAAGGGTGGTGAGCTAGGGGCAAAGCATTTGGAAGATCCAGATGGTAGAACAGCGCAAAGTATTATGTCAAATCTAATGACATTTGTTAAATCTTTCCAGTTTATGCAGCATATGGATGGTGATTTCTCAATTACCAAGTGGTTAACTGATCCTAATGAAGAGTCATTAATCTTTATCACAAATTATGCAAATTTAGAAAATACATTAAAGCCAATAATTGCTTTATTTATTCAAACAGTTGGTAAGGTTTTATTATCTCAAACCGATGATTCAAATAGACGTGTATTTTTCTTTCTTGATGAATTTGGACAGCTGCCAAATATGATGACAATCAAAAATATGATGACTGCATCCAGATCAAAAGGCGGGTCAATATTTATTGGTGTACAGGATATAGGGCAAATAGATCAACTTTACAAAAAAGATTTGCGAATGACTATTTTAAACTCTGCATCAAACCGCTTAGTCTTTAACTGTAAAGATGGAGATACAGCAGAGTTCTTCAGTAAAGATATAGGTGAGATTGAATACTATGAGACTGTTGTTAATAATTCAATCGGTGGTGGTAGTAGCGATAGAGTAAGCATTGAAAAACGCAAAATTAAAGAACGATTAGTTAAGAAAGAAGATATCCAGTCACTACCAGATCTACGAGCTTTCGTTGGGATTGGACATCATGATATTGTTTATAGCAAGTGGAAGTATCTTAAACTTAAAAAGAATGCTCCGGCATTTATACAGCGTGCTGATTTAAACCTAGAAAGCATAAGTGATATTCAACCATTTAAAGGGGATAATACTTTGGTACCAAAAGGTCAAAGTATGGAAACAGTACCACCATCAATTGAAGAATTTTCTAAAATTAACTTTGATGATATGCCAAGTTTTGGTCATAATGCTTTTGTAGACATTACAGATATAAGTACTGAAGTTGAAGATGAAAATGAGGGTAAGGACAATGTTGTCAATGATAAACCGATAAATGCAGATGATAACAAAATTGTAACCTAAATGACTAACTTGGAGATCTACTAATGTTAAGTTTAAGACGAGTAAACTCAGGGCAGGCTAGTAGTTACTATACTGCTGATGATTACTATCTACAGGATGATGCTATTGGTCAATGGCATGGTGAAACAGGCAAAAGCTTGGGTTACACCGGGGCTATTAAAGAAGCAGATTTTCAGAAGCTGATTCTGGGACAGGATAACCGTGAAAATCCGAGATTTCAAATTCAGGCAGGTGGTAAGGATCATAAACATTCAGCCGGGGTAGATTTAACATTTAGTGCCCCAAAATCAGTAAGTATTGCTGGGTTAATATTGGATGATAAAAGAGTTATCCAAGCACATAATGCGGCAGTTGATAAAGCCCTTGATTATATAGAGAAACATTATACCAATGTAAGAGTAAAGGAAAATAATCAGGTTAGATCAGAATATACAGGTAACTTACTTGCTGCAAAATTCCAGCATGTAAGTAGTCGAGAGTTAGATCCTCAGTTACATACTCATTGCTTGGTTTTAAATATGACGATTAATGAGGACAGAAAAGTCCGGGCAATGGACTATAAGGCTATTTATGATACTAAATTATTATTAGGACAAATGTATCGCTCTGAGTTAGCCGCTAACTTAAAAGAGCTGGGCTATCAGATAGAAACAGACAGTAAGGGGCTTTTTGAGATTAAAGGTATGCCTCAAAAAGTAATAGATGAATTTTCTAAACGTACGCAACAAATTGAACAGAGATATGAGGAATTAAAAGAACAATTCCCTAATCGAGATTATTCGGAACTACGCCAGCAAGCTGCTCTTGAAACTCGTAAAGTTAAGGACGAGCCTAGTCTTGGTGAATTAAAAAATGACTGGGATAACCAATTAAAGGATTTGGATACAAGTAAGGAGTATTTATTAAATGAATTGAAGTCGGTGGAGCAAAAATCTCCGGCACTCTCAAAGGATGAGCTTATTATTAAGGCTGTTCAGATTGCAACTGAACATGAAGCAGTTGCAAAGGAAGAAGATATTATCCGGGTAGCAGCTAAACTTGGTATGGGTAATTACAGGGTTGACGACTTAAAGGCGGCATTAACTGAAAGTAAGGACATTATTCACTTACAGAATAATGAATATACTACTTTTGAGATAGCTGAGATGGAGCGTGGAATCATTAATCAGGCAATAACTGGGCATAACCAACTTCAAGGCATGAAATTAACAACTGCTCGAGCTGGGATTATGGATTACGAATTGGATAAAGGCTTTAAATTAACTGATGGGCAACGAGATGCTGTAATGCATGTACTTGGCTCTAATGACCGTATATTAGCTATCCAAGGTGATGCAGGTACAGGTAAAACAACTATGTTGGACGTTGTCCGGACAATTTCCGAAAAACAACATAGCCAGGAGGTAGTCGGACTATCTTTTACGGGTAAAGCCGCAAGTGAGATAGAAAGTGCCAGCAAAATTAGTTCCAGGACAATCGCTAGTTTATTAGCCAGCCAAGATGACTTAAAGGGCAAGCTTGTTGTAATCGATGAGGCATCAATGGTATCAATCAAAGATATGGATGCATTGTTAAAACGTTGTGATCAGCAGACTAAAATAGTCTTAATTGGGGACACTAAACAATTACAGACTTTGGGACAGGGAGAAATTTTTGCAAGCCTGCAAAAACACGATGTAGTTAAGACTGTCCGGATATCCGAGATTCAACGTCAGAAAGACGCGGATTATAAAGATGCCGTTGTAAAGCTAGGAGAAAAGAATATATCGGAAGCATTCAATAAGCTCGAGCGTATGGGGGCAATTAGGGAAGTAACAGACAGAGATAAACGATTGACTGAGATTACTAGTAAATACCTAGAAAACCCCAAAGAGACTATCATTGTGACGGCAACCAATAAAGACCGGGAGCAGTTAAATCAGATGATACGGGATGAGTTAAGATCATCTGGCCAATTAGATAAATCATCAAAACCCTATGTTACCAGAGAAGTTAAAACTCTCTATGGTGAAGAAAAATTCTTTAACGAGAATTATGATAAAAATGAAGTCATTGTGACTAACTCAGCCTCAGTATTAGGTAAAGCAGGGGCAGAAGCCCGAATAATTGGGGTAAACCGAGATAAAAATACGATTACCGTAGATGATGGTACCAGCAAGCACAATATAGATTTAAAGCAACATGGTAATGAGCTTCAAGTCTATAAGCAAACGATAAGGGAGTTCACTGAGGGTGACAAGATCCTATTTCTGAAGAATGATAAAGGTTTGGGTGTTAAAAATGGACAGACGGCATTTATTACCGGAATTGATGAAAAGGGCGCTCTTCAGGTAAAAATGGAGAATGGTAGAGAGTTTCAATTTAATCCTGCCACCCAGTACAAATATATTACTCATGGCTATGCATTGACTGATTATAAGAGCCAGGGACAAACGGAAAAACATGTTATTTATCATGCTGATACCAGTAAAGGTATTAATTATAATCAAGCTTATGTTGGAATAACGCGAGGTAAGGAAAGTATCAGCATATATACTGATAGTAAAAGTCAGCTGAAAGAACTAGCAGGGGTTGAGCAGGTAAAAACAACCACCCTAAGTTACGATTTGAATCAGGCAAAGGCAGTATTGGCTGAAAGACTCGCTGCTATAGATGCCCGGATACCAAAACTATCTGAAAATAGGCTACTGGACAAGAATCAAGAGTTTGGCAAAGATAGCAGCAGTAGTAATGTTCAAGATAAAACTATGGATATAAATCGAAGCAATGACAAAGACATGATTCGATAGGTTATTTGGGGAAGCTGGTACTCCAAATAATTATTATTGTTACCAGTATATTTAGGAGTTTAAATTATGGGACTTAATAGATTTATCGTTGCTGGATATGTAGGACGTGATCCTGAGCCGTTTGAAGCTAATGGTAATAGTTACGCAGGGTTTACTCTTGCTGAAAGCTTGGGTAAAGATAAAGATGGTGTCGAGCAAACTGCATGGCATCAGGTATCAGCTGGTGGTAAACAAGCAGAAACCATTCTGAAGCATGTTAAGAAGGGGGATAAACTTGTTGTTGACGGGAAGGCTACTGCATCTGTTTATATGAATAAGGACAATCAGGTCGTACCGCAGATGAAAATCTGGTTATCCGCATTTGAATTTGCCAGCAGTAAAAATGAAGAAATTACTGTAGATCCGGCAGAATAAAATCAAGGTGGCCAGTTTTCCTCTCTGGCTGCTTTTCTATCTAGATAATGATTTATCTAGTATACGATCCAAACTTAATTCAATTTTAGCAACATTATTTGATTGCTGGTTAAGTGCATTCGCTAAGTCTTTTGGTTTTAAATAATCTAGGTTTAATTGATGTCCTTGATAATCGACAGTATTAGTTTTAGTGATATTTTCTACCAAATTACTATTGTGTTCTTTAAAGAAATTTAGTACTTCTTGAGTAGTTGTTTCTTTAGTTATTTTTAAAGTGGTATTATTAACTTCAGTTGACTTATCGTGTTGTATTACAGGAGTTAGCGCATTTTTGAATAGATGTTCTAATTGTCGATTATCAAAGTGAGTACTAGCAATAGATGCTTGAATGTATTCTTCACGATTCATTTTCTGAAAATCGAGAGTCATACCGTTGTGCTCGGCAATTTGCCGGATAAGTTCGCGGTTAGTTCGACCATTGCCTTCACGAAAGGGGTGTATTGCGTTAATTTCAGCAAAATAATGAGCCAGCCGTTCCGCCATTTTATCAGGATTATCTTTGTGTCCTGCCAGAAAATTTTCTGTTTTCAATTCTCGTAATAGTTTAGTCGCCTCAGATTGAACGAACTCATTGCGGCAAAATAAGGTATCACCCTTAGAAATGTCTACTGTTCGTATTTCTCCAGCCCACGAATAAACTTCACCAAATAATGCCTTATGAGTATTTTTAAGGTGATCCAAACTAAAATCACCTTTAGGAATGCCTTCCATAACAGCTTTAGTATACGCATGTGCCTCAACTCTGGATAATTGTGCACTATCTTTAATTCCATAGTTATTTATAAGGACATTTGTGTTAGCATAAACATAAGGGTCAGTCATTTAATAATGCCTTCATGTTTAAGAAAAAGTTTTAAACTTTCAGCTGGTGTGATTTTTCCATCAATTACCATCTGATCAAGTTCTTTTTGATATGGGGTTTTAGTTATTCCCTCTAAGTATAAATCATGGTCAATTTTTGCTATTAAAGCAGCTTTTTCTTCACTAGTTTTATTCATGATTAGGCCCTTAAAATGAATTAAGTTTTTAATAAATCTAGCAAAATTATACCATATATATAGGTGCCTTATCGTACTATTTTTGTGAGATGTGTCAATATAATATACTGATTTAATGTGATATAATTTATTATTGTGCAAATGATTAAATGTGTGAACATGTAAATAAATAATTGGTATAATACTTAATTGATTATTTGTTGAAATGTGCATTTATGGTATAATCTATATATAAATTTAAAAGGGAAACTTGAATGAAAGTTATTGCTATTTTGAATCAAAAAGGTGGGGTAGGGAAGACTACTTTATCAATTAATATCGCACGCGCACTACAGCTGGGGGATTTTAATGTTGTGCTTGTTGATGCTGACCCTCAAGGTAGTGCACGTGACTGGAATGATGCTAATGATGGTCAATTGATTCCTGTGGTAGGACTGGATAGAAAATCGTTACCAGCTGATATTAAAAATCTAAGTGGTTATGATTTTGCAATTGTAGATGGTGCACCACAAACTAAAGAGCTGGCAATAGCAGCAATAAAATCGGCTGATATAGTATTAATCCCTGTGCAACCAAGTCCTCTAGATATTTGGGCGACAAATGATTTAATTGAATTAATCAGAGAACGTCAAGAATTAACAGGAGATAAGCCTAAAGCTGCTTATATCGTAAGTCGCCAGATACAAAATACTACTGTGGGTAATGAGGTAAGAAAAGTGTTAGCCGAATCTGGAATTAAAGTATTTAACTCAGGAACCTTTCAAAGAATAGCTTATAGTGATATTATTACGCAAGGTAAAACAGTTTTTGAGAGCCATGATGATAAAGCCAAATCTGAAATGATCAAAATTACCAATGAATTGGGGGAGTTTATAAATGAATAAAAAAACAGAAAATGCACCTAAATTAACCTTCTCAAAACCTAGTGGGCAGTCTAGGTTAACTGATGAATCAAAGAAAGAAATAACACGAGAAGAAGTTAAACGGGTTTCATTAGATTTGCCAATTAGCATGGCAATAGAGTTAAAAATTAAATCTGCTAAAGAAAATACAAGTGTACGTGAGATAGTTATAAATGCAATAAATGAGTATTTAAGTAAATGAATATTTGTACATTTACTGAAATACTAAAAACACCAAATGTATAAATGTAGTAATAATTAAGGTTAAATAAAATGTACGAAACCAAGCGTTTAATTCTACGTGAATGGCAAGATTCAGATCTTGAACCTTTTATTGCAATGGGACAAGATCCTTTAGTCATGGAACATTTTCCAAATTTGTTAACTCCGGAAGAGTCGTCTGCAATGATAGATCGAATGAAAAGCGTATTTAAGGAAAATGGTTTTTGTTTTTACGCGTGTGAGTTAAAATCGACAGCGGAGTTTATTGGGTTCATTGGTTTAAGTGTACCAAAATTTAAGGCTCATTTTACTCCATGTGTTGAAATAGGCTGGAGAATTAGTTCAGAGCATTGGGGAAATGGATATGCTACCGAGGGGGCATTGAAATGCTTGGAAGTTGGATTTGAAGAATTTAATTTGGATGAAATTGTGAGTATTGCTGTTAAAAGTAACTTTAAATCTCACAGAGTAATGGATAAAATTGGTATGCAAAGAGATTTAGCTGGGGATTTTCTGCATCCTAATTTAGCTTTAGATCATAGATTGGCACCACATTTATTATATCGAATGCCTAAATCATTGTGGTTATCATTAAGGCAATAAAACGCTTATTTTACAAGAATTAAGCCAAGTAATTTATGCTAATCATTAATACAATAAATAATTATTTAAGTAAATAAACATTTGTACATTTACTCATGTATTTAAATATGCATATGTGGAGAATAGGATTTAATCATGACAACGAATACTGAATTAAGTAAACTACTAGAATTAATAGATGAGAAAAAACAAATATTGGATGAACGACGCCCATTAAGCCAGGAACAACTACAACAAATTAAGCGTATTTATGATGTAGATTTAACCTATAACTCTAATGCTATTGAAGGCTCAACCATGACCTTCAATGAAACTAAGCTCGTACTTAATGAAGGCATTACCATTGGTGGCAAGAAGCTAAATGAACATCTGGAGATTATTAATCATAAACATGCAATCGATTTTGTAGAAGAGCTAAGTTCAGCAAATACAATATCTATTCGAGATATCAAAGATATTCACATGCTGATCCTAAGAGGTCTTGATGATAATTATGCGGGTAAGTACCGTGATAAGCCTGTAGGCGTAAGACAAAGCGATGGCGGCATTTATCATTTTACTGATCCATTATTAATTAGTGAAAGTATGGATAAGTTCATAGAAAATCTGAACTGGAATAACAACCACCCGGTAATTAGGGCAGCCCAGGGGCACTATGATTTTGTAACTATTCATCCATTTATTGATGGTAATGGCAGAACAGCCAGGCTATTAATGAATTTAATACTTATGCAGAACGGTTATCCTCCAGCAATTATCCGGATCACCAATCGTGCTGAATATATTCTATCGTTAGAAAAAGCACAAGAGCAGGGTGGATTAAATGATTTCTTTTTGGTAATAGCTAAAGCCGTACTTGAAAGTATTAATAGTTATTTACTTATGCTTGATGAGAAAATTATATAGTGAATAAGGTTAATACTATGAAAAAATATATTCTATTGATGCTATGGTTTTGAATTATCTAACACATTTCTAATCATTACTCTAGCCAAGGAAGCCATAGCAGGATTGGAATACTTATAATAAGGTAACATTATTAATGCAATTGATAATGCCCATCCTTTCCCACGCTCCCAAGTATTATTATCAATGTTTTCTAAATAATTTCTGAATATTTGTCGTGAAGTGGTATTAAACAAACTCCATGCAATAATTAGATCACAAGCGGGATCTCCAATCCCTAAATCAGAAAAATCAATTACAGCATTCAGTCGATTATTTTTAACTAAAACATTCCCGGGCAAAAAATCCCCATGTACCCATACGGGTGATTGCTTCCATTTTGGAACATTTATTAATTGAATCCATAATTTAGTGACAGCTTGAGTATCGATTTCACTCTCTAACTCTATTATGGCTTTTCTTGTTTGTATATCTAGCTCCAACAGTGGCAAGCCACGCCGTGATAATGGTCCATTCGGTAGATTAATTTTATGTAAATCATTTAAGAAATATGCTAAATCTTTTGCTAGTTGATTATATTCATTTGCCTTTTCAAAATCAGGAATATGCCCATCATTCCATTTTGCTATTATCCATGACCATGGATAGTTCTTACCAGGATTGCCTTTAAATATAGGTTCTGCAACAGGCACGTTCAATAATTTACTAAGTTGTGGAACCCATTTAAATTCCTTCTCAATAGTTTTATTTACACTTCCCGTAGACCATTCAACTCTAGGAAAACGAATAATATAATCTGTGTCTAAACGGAATAAGACATGTTCAGTGCCAGTTGAAGGTATAGCTGTTAATGGCAAGTTCTTCCAAGAAGAGCATTGTGTATCAAGGAGTTCCTGAACCATGCTTTCATTTATTACTAGTTCATTTTCATGCATCTTTATCAAACCTAAGCTGCTCTAGACATGAGCTGATGAATTACCTCATTGTGGGTAAATTCGTTTAATTTACAAAACCCTAGTTTTTGGTAGATATGGATAGCCTTTTGGTTGGTAATTGCAGGGTCTACGATTACAGTTTTATTACTACAATAAGTATCAATAAACTTTTTGAGTATGATTATGGCATAACCTTTTCCAAGAAAATCAGAATTTCCAATAAAAAAATCTAATCCAGTGTTATTTTCATCTATGATGTAGGATTGAATATAACCTGCGGGTAGTGAATCAATGAAGAACATAAAGCGTTTAGTATCATTAGTCAAAGACATATAGTGACTAATAACTTCTTGAATAGTTCTGTCACTATCATCCCAGAATGCTCGGATATGCTCTAGTTGTAACCAAGCGTGAAGCAGTGTGCAATCAGCTAGGTCTAATAATTTGAAATTTATCGCTGGGATCATATTTGTTTAATTTTTTTAGTAAACCATAAAACTAAATCATCATCAGCTGTTACCAATTCATTATATTTTACTTGCTGATAATTATGAGTAATTCCTAACCCATCAGGAATGTAACCCTTTCTTATATATAATCTTTGTGCTGCCCCATAATCTTGCAATAAGCCTACCCCAATACCTATAGTTGTTTTTCCAGCTTCTAAAGAGTGTTTCTCAGCATAATCTAAAAGATAGGAACCAACCCTTTGATTTTGGAATTGTGGCAAAACATTTAAATCCATTATTTCAGGAATATTACCATCCCGAAAAGGCGGATACGTTGATTGCCAGTTTAATGTAACGTACCCCATGAATTCATTTTTATTAAAAGCAACCCAAATTTCACGACAACCATTTGCTTGCTCAAGTAGGTAACTCTCATAAATTGAAGCAGGTTTCTGCCAACCTATTAAGCTAAAAGCACGAACTATTTGAGAGATATGATTGGACTGCAATTTTTGAATTTGTAAATCAAAGTTTATTTGAGAATTAAAATTCATGATGTAGATTCTTTTTACAATATAAACTGTACTTTTTAACGTTTTAAAAATAAGCTCAATTATACCCTAAGTATAAACAATATTTATCCAAATACTGTTAATGATAAGATAATTAGTTATAACAAAAACCACCAATTAATGGTGGTTTTATTAATGTACAGTAATATGAAAGCTATTAGTGCTGACTATGATTATTAAAAGTATCATAATAAATATTACTTGGAATATGTGAATATGATGGATTTGTATTAATATCATTCCATGTATTGTCTATATTATGATTAGGGTAATGATGGCATTCGGCAACTTCATTAAAGTTATTTCCAGATTGAAGATTATTCTCATCATAAATAAATTTTGAAGAAGTTGAAATAAAATGATTCTGTTGCCTCTGATAATTTTTTGAAGGCGCTCCAATAGGAGTTGTTAAAATTAATCTTAATTTCCAACCTAGTTCGAATAAAAGTGAAAAAATTTTTTTCATGTTTTTTCCTCAAATAGGATTTTATTATAACACAATTAGACGTCCGGCATATCATTGTTTTTAGTGTTTTTAGGTTGTTTTATATTGTTATTTTTATGATTATTTGAGCGCTCTGGATGGGCAACATCATACATTAATCCACCAATTTTTTCTGCTGAATTACTGACGACATTACCAGCTGTTTTACCTTGCTCTATAATTTGATTTCCAATTATATTACCCGAATTTTCTTGAAAATCCTTTATTTCTTCGTTGACTTTTGCCCGTTGTTTATTTGTATCAACTGCCATTTGTGAACCATCACTAGGTAACTGTAGACCATTCGAACTAGGGGAGTCTGGATGGTTGAATTTGGATACTGAACTGGTTGGCTCATTAAGTAAATTTTTAATTCCATTCGGTGAGTTTAATGTTTCACTAACAAACTGATTAGCTAGTGCTTGTTGTTGCGTAGCGTTTAAATCATTTGGATTTAAACCATGTGAACGGATATAATCTGCAAAATCATTACTAAAATTAGAATTAATGTTAGATGTGTTTGATTTAATATAGCTTAGCTGTTCTGATTTACTAACAATATCTTGAGCAGTGTTCATAGTACTTGTTGTTAAACTTGAACTATTACTAAATGCCTCTCTAACAGCTTGATTGGAGCTGTTAGAGAGTTCATTAGCATAGCGATTATACTCACTAACATTTTTATTAAAATCTGCAACAGCTCCTGAATTTATTGATCCATCTACACCAAGACCAGTACCAAAAACTTTTCCACCAACGCTAGCCTGAGCTTGAATCCTGGTAGCAAGTTCTTGTGCGTGACGGATATTTTTTGCCTCATCCGTTCCGATTGAGTTAGTATTACTCTGACCTGAAGATATGCTATTACTAAGTTCATTTAGTCTAGTAGCAGTATTACCCCACTGTTTACTTATCTGACTCATATCATTTTGACTATGAGATAAACTATTTTGTAGTTGAGTTGTAGCAGCTTCTGTAATTGTAGGCGTTACTAGTAGGTCATTCTTATAATTATTAGCATAAGATTTTCCTCCAATATTGGTTTCATTCCCTCCAGCTGAAGCGGTTTTAATCATTGGTGCACCAGTACTCATTGACATTTGATTATCAAGCTTATTACTATTCAGGTTATTGTATGAACTAGTATCAATTGAAGCATTACCAATACTTTGATTGCCGCGTGCCATTTCAGTCCCAACATTATTAGCCTGATTTTTGGCGGGATCATTAATATGATCAAATACTGAAGTTAATGCCATTGCCGAGCCGCTAACTATGGCATAAGCAATTAATGGGGTGGCAGTAGCCAGGTAATTACCTGCAACAATCATATTATCAGTAAAGCTATAAAGTGAGGTAGATACCTCATAGCTAAATCCTTGACCTGTGATAACTGTTCCGAGTTTTTTTTGGAGATAAAAAGTAGTGATGAAATTCAGTACTTCATAAATCAAAGGGATTAAATTAATCCCAACAAGGATCTGGAAAAATACTCCAATCCCCTTATAACTTCCCATTGCTACCGCCATAAAGATAATTATAGGATACAGTAAGAATAATAAAGCAAAGCCTATACCAACTAGAACAGGTATGGTTCGAGCACTCGCAGCACCGGATAATGCACTGGTTGTTTTATATTGTTGGAACTGTTCAGCATCATAGGCAGCTAATGCTAAAGAACCATTACCAACTGCAAGAGCACCACTTTTAAGCGATGCCATCATAACATTCATACCAATAGCCTGTTTCATTGCAGCAGCGGCACCTTGGCTTATATTAAGTAAAGTAACAGCGGATGCTTCAGCGGACATTTTATACCTATCTAGTCCATTAGCAGTTGATACCCCAATCATTTCCGCATTACGTTGAAGTATTTGATCCTTATGGTTTTCAAAATACTGATCAAGGTCATTAATGGCTTGGCTACATGGTACAACGAATGTTCCTACTCCTCGGACATAGTCGGTCTGTTGTACATACCTTGAAGCTGAAGTATATTTTTTCAGGGTAGAGAAAATATCAGTACTTCGTCTAAGTTCTGATAGAGCTCCAGCTTTGCTAATTAAAGGAAATCCACAGTTTTGCATGTACATATCAAGATTGAAGTCAAAGTTGGGATCATATGAAGAAACATTGTCCAACGACTGTATAAAATTTGCTCCAAAATTCATGCCAGAGTAGGTATAGTTTAGATTTTCGTCAATCTCAAAATTCTGTTGGTAAAGCATGATGGTTCGATAAATTACGGTCGAGGTAAGCGCAATTGGTGCTATCATACCAAATGGCAATTTACCATCCCTAAAATTAAAGGTTCTATCTTGATTTGTTATTACATCATGAACATTAACCGCTCCTGGATAAGGAGTCATTACGAAGATACCAAGGATTACGTATATTTTAATAAATTTAGTCCAGTCATAGCCTCGAGACGGTATAGTTCCAGTAGCCTCAAAAGCAAATATGATTAGAGATAGCATAGCTGCTAATTCAAAGAATGATTTTGCATTATTCATAAAGAAATTAACTGAAGTTAATATCTCATAAATAAAATCACCATTACCATATACGTAAAGCCATAAGTCCATAATAATATCCTGATATATTTATCTTCTAAAGCGTGATATACTGGTAGCTATTTTGCATCTAAACTCAAGCTCCAGCTCATTCCATTGATAACATCCTTTAGGTGTTATCAATGTTAGCTGTTGTTCATTGACAAGTTCTAATTCAACTTCCTCATTATCAATTATTAATGGAATTTTTGATAAACGATTCTTTTTGAATACTGATCTGATAAATACATCTGTATCGTTTACCAGTTTTGAATAACTTGTCATAAAGCACATTATTTTGCTTCCTTATTTCTTTTTAATTTAGCAAAAAAAGCTATGTAAATTAAACCAATCATTAATGCGCCGCCCTGAAGTAGTGCGGTGTAAATATCTGGGTCTAATCCGTCCAGTTTGTCAATTTTCCCAATTAAGGCACATAGACAATAACCTACAACACTTGCAATTAAAAGCTGATACTTTTTTTGCTTTGAGAAGCTTTGATGTTTTTTTGTCAATATCATCAATAGTAAATAGCCAAGAGTTACAGAAAATAAAATTGCTAAGATAATAAATAGTGCTACCATGATTAGTACTCCTTAAAATTAATAACTACCAATTTGTTTTGCATAATTAACTTTTTGCATGATCATTGGTGACATCATATTCTGAGCCATGCCACGCAAATAGTTTAGTTCCTGTAGTAACTGGGCTGGATTCTTTTTGATATATACATTTGAATACACCCCAATCTGAGTTTGAATATTTTGAATCCTGGAATTTAAGGTTTGAACAACTGCAACTGTATTCGTATTGGTTCTTGCAGCTGTAGCCTCATTTGCCAGATTAATCGAAACTTGTACGAGTTTTTCTAGTAGTTCAAAGGCGATCTGCTCCTTATAATAGTTAAGATAATATGAAATTGTGCCTGCCATTCCCAAGTCATCAAGTGCTTGAGCCATTGCAAAAATAGGCGTAGGCGATATAGCAATGATAAACATGTCATCATTAGTTAAAGGTTTATTGTTTAAGAAATGATCCTGGATATCTAGTACCGCGCTACTAATTTTCTTTACAATTCCCCCGTTATATTGATTGGTTGGGTAAATTGAAGATGCCAAATCAAATGATGATCCAGTACATTCTCCTGGTGCTGTTGAATTAAAATATGTGCAATTATATGTATCTATATTTGCAGATTCTGAAGTCATAAATTGTTTTATATCTACGATAGCTGGTTGAATTGGGCGGGCTGCAAATCCAGTACCATCATTAGTAGGGGAGTAAATAATCACATCTCCAGTGAGTGAAATAACAAGATTGGCAATCGAAGCTATAGAAGATTGATTAATGGTTTGAAGCGGGAGTTTGTAGAGGATTTTAGTCTGCATTCCTTTCCATATTACTGAACCATATTTATCAGCCATTTCAGATGTTCCAGCTTTTTGATCAAATGGATTCATAGTTGCATTTTTATTTACCCACTCATGGTAATTATCAGCAATTTTATTCATTTTTTCAGTAATGCTACTACCACTACTACCATTTGTTGTAGCATTAATCTCAGCTGAAGAAGCATCCGCAGAATCTCCATAAGACTGAGACTTCGCTTTAGCTATTCTGTCGTACATCCAGGAATCAGCAGAATTTCCTAATGCCATGCCAAGCTGACATGAATTATTGAACATGCCAAGCATTTTCTGGGCAGCATCCATCATTGACTGTAATGTACCTGCAATATTCGGTGTGGCCGCTTTTAAAGCCGTCATGACAGCAGTAATACCAGCTGTCATTAATGTGTTTTGCATAAATGCAATCAGCTGGTCAGTATTAGTCATATAGGTCAAAGATCCAGAGTAGAAGTTTAAGTTCCCACACGAGGTATTAAAGCTTGGCGGCGTAAAAGTAAGTGGCTGTAAGTTAATTGTTTGTGATCTAGTTGCCACACCACCAAAAGCCAGGACTCCAGCCGATTGATTTTGTGTAACTGTTGGCACATTAACATTAGCTTGTAATGAATTAAAAAAGTTGTCAACTGCCTGGTTAACATCTGCATATGTAAAACTTATCAGGCTTAATGTAAGTGCAAGCTTTAGCTTATTTCTAATAATGAACGGTGACTTTATTTTCATTGATTGTTGTCCTTACTTAAAACAACTGGCTGTTTTTGATTCAAATATTCATCCCAGTTGGCTGTTCCCGTGATAAATAAAGTCTGTAATCTTTGTACTATCTGGTCAAAATGAACATAACCAAAACCAAGTACAGTGGTTTTACTATTTGAAGAGTCAAAAGCCATTAACTCGCCAGCTTCTTTAACGCCGAGCTTCTTACTTATTCCATTGTCTAAAGTTGGATTAGGGTATTGCTGCAAATTAGAGCCATCCATTGAAATTATCCGTACAGTAATATTGTATGTGTACTCCATTCGTTTTAGCTCATTTGCCTCAACACTGCAATATTTACAGTCTTTATCAATAAAGTAAAAGATTGCATAACGTTTAACAATATCAGCAATCTGTTCTCGCTGCTTATTAAGATCTAGCTGAAGTCCTGCACCGTTGGCAGCAGACATACTGATACCAGCATTAGGATCTTGCCAGTTCTGGGTTACAGATAACATACCAAATCTAACGGCATTATTTGATATAGCTCTCAATGCTTCGTTATAAGCCTGAATATTCTCAGGTGTTGGGTTATAAATAGCTCTATTCTGGATTTCTTCAAACTCTCGCTTAACCGCCTCATTAAACTCACTATAGCTCTTATATTTTGCTGGGAGCTTCGATTCTATTTGTACTGATTCAGGTTTAGGATCATCATAATAGTACCAGCCGCGCATTGGGTTATCAGCTAGGGCTAAAGTCGGTAACATTAATCCATAAAATAGAGCTTTAATCATTATCAGACCTAGTAACGTTTATTAACTGGTTTAGCTTCATTCCAGAGCTTATTCCATTGATTGTCATAGTTTTCTGCTACTTGAGGTACATTCCAAAGTAATAGGACGTTTTCAGCATTCTTATTGGCAGCAGCGGCACTGTAGTTGAATGAACCAGTCTCCAGTGAAACACCATCAATCACCATGAATTTATGATGAAATATTGGGTAATTACCATTTAAACGAACTGGTACATTATGATTAGCTAGGTAATTCACCGCACTATATTTACCTGAATTACTTTTTTTATCCGCAATGACTTTTACATCCACACCCCTAAGACTAGCCATATATAATGCAGTAGCTATTGGTTTTGATGTAAAACTGTAAGCAGCAACATGAATTGATTTTTTTGCAGATTCTATTCCGGTTAAAACAACTGCTAGGCTATTGCCATTCGGACTAAATCCAGTCTCAAAGCTTGCGCCTGGATTGATAGCGGTTGCAGCAAATGTACAAGCATTTATTAAAAATAAAACTGATATTATTTTGTATTTCATATTAAATTTCTCCTTATACTTTGTCAATAAATCCTAGCAGGGTATGGGGGCGGCGATGAGCCCCACTATTAACTATATTTAAAAAATTGGTATGGCTTTGCCAACAATTTGCGATTCACTAATTAGCCCAAACTCTTTGTACCTTGAGTCGAATGATGGATGTGCAGTTCCATGTACAAAGTAATACCTCGCCGGGATAATTAGATCTTTAGTTGTTAATGGTGTAAATCTGTGTCCAGAAAGAAGATCAAATGTAGGGTATGATCCATCTGGCAAGATGTAAATCCAGCTGGTTTTATTTGGCTTTGGAACCCCTTCAGCGTTGCCAATCCATTCGTGTGTAATAATTCTATTACCAGCTTTACCACCAATTTGCTTAACGACTAGTTCATAATCAAATGGGTCTGTCATCCGGAAATCATGAAACTTAAATACTATGTAATCACCAATACTTACATCGCGATTACCAACCTCAACGAGCCATAATTTCTGATTTACAGAGGGGCTTTGGTTCCATTTTAATTGATAGAATCTACTAATAACATATCCAGCTATTAGTAAACTCCAGCAAATAATCAGAATTGTCCAGGCTTTTCGTTTCATTTTAGTTTTTGATCCAATTCTTCGATAATATCATTAGTAATATCCGGGGTATTGGTATCGACCAAAGCCTGAGCCTGTATTATTGCTGCGTTATTACGCTTTGCATAATCAGCTAATAATGGTTCAAGATTTGTCTTGATAGTTTCAGATATTTGCTTGATTGAGTCTTCGCTACTAGTCTTATTCATTGTTTGGGCCAACATGATTTGCGAATAATGCGTAGTTATTGCAACCAGATCAACCTTAACAATTCTAGGAGGCATTTGTGATTTAATAATTATCATTCCAATTAATACGATAACTGTACTAATGATGATATTTAAGATATAATGATAATAGCGTTTAAGCAGAAGTATTTTCATCAGTTATCCTTAATTGTTTAAGTAGATTTTGGTAATCATACTGATTAATGAAGTTAAGTAAATCTTTAGTAATTTCCTTACTTGGGCGTTTAGACGCTTTCATATAAGCTTGTCTAATATCGTAAAGGCGAACTAACCCTGAATAAGTGTCTAAATTCTCTAGTTCCTTGATTTTACGTAGCAGGGTTATATCCTCGGCTTTCGTTGAGTAAAGCATTTGGCTAAATTCATCCACCATGAATCTGACCATAGAAGTGTTTCTATCCATCTGAATTATAAGTTCGGAATAAACTCCAGCTTCAGATTTAAGGTTTAAAAGTAACAGTTTTGTATATTCATCTAGTTCAACTGTTTTTGGTAGTTTCTGTTTAAGCATAATCTTGATTGCTGCATTGGAATAGCAGGCCGCTGTTGTAGTATTAACGGAGTAGTCATCAATACTTTGGGTGATTGTAATAAATGATCCATTATATTTACGAGCACGGCGATAACCTGTCACAATAAATTTACCTGTATTACCTCCAGACATTAAATCCCAGGCTTCATCAATAATACAGATTTTACGTATTTCACGGGGTGATAAATACATGTCTTGAGTGATTTTAAGCATCAAAATCAATAGCACTATAAATTTGAGGTGACTTTTTCCTTGTAATTCCTCAAGTTCGAGTACAATCAGGTCACTATTGATATCAAGATTAGCTTCTCCCTCGAAGTATCGCCCAAAGATTCCATGAACCGTGTAGGACTTAATAGATTCTGCTAAATTTTTTGCAACGCCTGTATCATCTTCCATAGCTAATAATTCGTTATATACAGTTGTATATGTTGATTTATTCTGGAACTTTTGTAATGAAGAAATGATTGCCTGTTCAAAGAAGCTATCGGCAAGCTGATAAGTGTTATCTGTCTCAGATACTCCAGCAGATACCAAGAAGATTGATTTAAGCATTGTCACTTGATCATCAAGATCTTCAAGAGATAATAATTGCTCTTTCTGAATATTGGATAAGTCATATTCAGCATTGTCATCCAGTTTTAATTTAATGAAGCTAAATGGGTTAACGCACATTTGAGCTTCTTTGGTAAATTCAATGTATTGACCACCAAGAACCTCACAAGTATCTTTATATGAACGTCCTACATCAATAATACTTACTTTTGCATCAATTGCCCGGTAACTTTTAACAATTTCATTGGTGACAAATGATTTACCTGCCCCGGACTCCGCAGAAATTGCGGCATTGTAGTTAGTCTCTGATTGAAATAAATCATAGAATGATAACTGTCCACAAGGAGACAAGAACATAAGTATTGGGTTACCAGTACCTTTATACTCTCCAAATAATGGCATGGTATTCGTTGCATTAGTTTGAGTATATAGGTTGATTATCTGTAGTTTCTTTTGATCTACAGTACTTTCAAAATCATGATTAAGTGGTAAACTAAATAATAGCGATGGGTATTGAAAGTTTTTATTTGTTACAGCTGTCCAGCCAAACACTTTATAAAGCGATTTAATTTCCTGTTGGGCAATTTCAGATTCGCCCAAAGGATAGTAGATATGAATCATATGGCTCATTAATACCATACCTTCACCATTAGAGATGGCATTTTGTAACAACTGGTACTCAGCATGTTTTTTATGAAAAATCGGAAATAGGGCGGTGAATTTACCTTTTTTTGTCTGTTCCGCAGTTTTAACCGCTTCAGCGGCCATTTTAGTATTTTCTTTAGCTTGATTAAGAAACATTATATTCTGGCAAATGACAAATGGATATGAAATCTGACTGGCTTTGGATAAAGCGTCGCCAATTAACTGATTGCATTGGTATAGCCTGAATTCTTCCGGATATTGAGAAATAGACATCGCTTTAACGCCCATGTCGTTGATACATAAGCCATCAACATCTACATAAAGGTTATTATCTATATCAGCAATCTGTTTACGAATTGATAAACGGTCATCATATTGATGCTGCTCTATTGGCTCCATACTTGTACAGCACATTTCCCGAATCAGGTTAATTAGTCGAGTAGGGTGCATTAGCTGGTTATTTATAAAGGAATTTCTAAGAACAGAACTGATAGACTGCTGTAATGAAACAATAGCATCTTTTCTATCATCCTCAAAATAGCCATCAAATGCAAAACTGATTATAAGTCTGAAATCCCTAACAGGAAATTTATAACCAGGACGTAAACTACGTTTTAAACCTGTTCTGTAGAATTTAATTCTTTCTTCAGCTATTTTCTTCATGAACGGAGTTCTATGAATGGAAAGATACCGAGTAAATTGATCTTCTAACTCAGAAGAAGCCACAAGTAGTACCTGCATACAGGTATAATCAGGAATACCTATATTAAATAACCCACGCAGCTGTTCATCAAGGTTATCGCTTGCGCCAGATAAAGTACCGCATTCAAAGACGAAACCATAAGATCGTGACGTTTGATAGATTCCTGTTTCATCGTCATACCATTCATAAGGTAGAGCATCTGCCAGTCTTGATTTATCCAGTATTTCACTAAACTCTTTTTGCCGGGGAGATTCCTCTTTCTTATCAATTACATCACGAACAAAATCATCTGGAGTACTTTCTTTACTCATTCGAGAAAAAAATACTTTTTTTAGCTCAACCAGATTATCCACATTATATTTATTTAATATATTCCTGATCATCATATAGTCCTATGGTGTAATAGTTGTAGCTCGATTAACCCCAGCATCGGTAGAAATAGTTGTAATTACTGGTGCCTGTTGATTTTGTAATGTATTTATTGCCGGAAATCCAGGCTGAGGTGTATTTTGTTTTGGAGGTTGGTCAGCTAGTCCATAACTGCCATATCCACCAGATTTACCCTCCGATACTTGGCCCATAGTGACATTCTGTACCTCATCATCATTAAGTATCCGGTTATTGCTGTAATTCCAGCGACCCTTGTCAACAATCATGTACTCATAAGATTGATCATGATAGATATTGTCAGAGTCGGTATAAGGTGTAAGCCATACTCGGATCATTTTAGAGTTTGAAAGTAATGGAGCTCCTTCAATAGGTACTTGAGTATACTTTTTAAAGTTCATTTTTACAGTATTTGGATTGTAAGTGGAAGCATCATCCTTATTGGTTCCACCCCAAAAACCTGGGGCATCAACATCATCCGGATTAAGATAATTGGAGTAAGATGCCTTGTCATTTTGTGATACTGAGCGACAAGCCCCAGCAGAGGGTTCACCACAAGGATAATCAGTAGTACCACAGCCGACTAATATGCTTGATAAGACTATAGTTATTAATGTTTGTTTAATCACTGTTCTATCTCCTAGTTAATTGGTAAAGGTGTTTTATCTGGACTTCCTTGATCATTAATTGGAAGTTTTAATTCAACGCCTTTTGTAAATATTACTGTTACGTGTCTGCCCGCAGCAGCCTCAACAGTGGGGGAAATTTGAGTCAGCATATTTAGATAATACTGGGAGAGTGTTTGTCCTGCTTGGGAGACTCCCGCTCCAACTCCAGCTGTTACTGCTTGATTTGGATCAACGGTTGTAACCACTCCACCCAATGGCGTAATTTGTTGAGTTTGACCGACAGCCTGCCCAATTTGCCCAATACCTTGAACAAATCCGGCCAACGTAGCTTTTGCTGCCAGAGTTCCTGAATGGCTTATCACCATACCTTTAAGACCAGCTTTACTATCCTCACCAGCAACATAGCCTTCAATTGGAATATCAATAGCTTTTCCATTTTTAAGCACACATGAAAGGGTAGTTGTACGCATTTTGATACGCTCTGAAGACAAATCACCCCAGCCACTAACTCCAACCCGACAAGATCTTAGCTTGGAAGTAAACTCATTAGGTAATGAAGCCATATCAGTCAAACGAATTAATCCAGGTGTCGGATCAGCATTAGCATTACCTCCAGTATTTGCTGCCATAGATGCAATTAATACACCAGGAACATAGGTATTTGAGGGGATATAAGTAACTATTAGTTTTTCTGGTTCTTCCTTACCATTTTTTGAGGTGGAGCTTTTACTACCCATTGGAGTGTTTCCTAATTGAGTACTCTTACCAGACGTATTATTCACACCTGAGTCACCATCTGAATCAGAGTTAATATTATCTTCAATAATTAAGTTCTGAGGTGTTCTAGCTGTTACCACAGGAGTAGAGCTATTTTTTCTGCTTAATGATTTTACGGCAGAAGAATTTAGTGTGGCTAATTTAGCATTTAAAGCCGCTGCCTGGGATTCGGCTATTTCTTTTTCCATTTGAGCTTGCCGGACTTGAGATTCTAATACTGCCATTCGTTCGGCACTTTGCTTATTAACCGAGTCTTGTTGTGCGACATACTCGTTCAATCGTTGAGCTATAATGTCTGATTGGCTAATTGGCATAGGCTTTGCCGCAGTGAATACATCTGAAGCTTTAACCTTGGTTTTCTTTTTAGTAACTTTCCCAGAATTTATGAATGTAAATATCAGAATAATTACCAATAATGCGCCACCGCCAATAATGAAATGCTTCTTAAATTTCTTGAATAGGGAAGTGGTGCGATATTTATCAGATTTATTGTCGCTCATAGACTTGCCTCTTTTACAATAAATATCCGAGTTATCTCATTTGGTTGTAATTCAGGCTTCTCAATTGATATAGCCAGAGTATGATCCGAGAAAAACTGCCCTTCAGTCAGTAATATCTTGCTCTTTGACAGGTTTTTAATTAGAATAACTTCACCGTTAAGAATATTATTACTGTAGGTTCTATATAATACTGAGCCTAGTCCATCGAAGGTGTCTAGTGGTTGGTGCATTGGTGTGACATTATATCCACCATCATTATCTTTATTCAGGTACATTATCTGTAACAGAAAATTTATATTTCTGACATATGACTGATCATTAAAGACTAGTTTAGATGCAGCTCCAAACTTGCTTGCAGCTGGCTTAATCACAATTGAGTCACCATTAGCATGTTTTGAAGGAATTAAATGTAGGTTATAAGTATTGCCTGTTTCACTGACAATGTACAGATTAAATGGATGTGACGTGTTTGGTACCAAGTAAACCTGCCCCAAAGGTTTGGTAATTTTCTTACTAACATCAGCAGATGTATAGTCAGTCATTATCTTTTGACCTTCTATCTCAATCCGGGTGAGGTTTTTACTTGATATTTTTACGGTTATGGTATCACCATTATTCGCTTCAAATACTTCTTTAGCATTAGCCATAAGTGCGAATAGGCATAGTATTGGTATCAGCTTTTTCATCTTAACTCTTTCATCTGAGGATCATTATCTGCAAGTTGCTCGATCCCAGTTAACCGGGCATTATAGTTACGAACATTAAAAGTTAGTTTATAGTTAATTTTCTTACTGGTAGCAATGTTCTTATCAATGTATTGATTTAAAGTACCAGTGACAAAAACAACATTCGGCTTATTAATAATCCTGATATTTTGAATATAGAAATTTTGTGATAAATTATTTCCTTTTACCTGACTGCCAATTTCTATTAATTTATCTTGAAGCTCATCCCTATATTTAGGATCAACCATTCCTATCAGCATGTTTTGCTGCGCCTGAACATTATTTGGGGTAATATTCAGTAATAGATCAAGTATCGTCCTGCTATAGTTATCTAAATATTCTGGAGATGCTTTGTCACTGCTAATCATCATTTTGTATTCTGGTGCCATTGCTGGCACCATAACCACACGTTCGTGATTAAAAATAAACGCAACTATTCCAGCTAGAATAACGTTGGAAATAACTAAAAGCTTTTCATTTCTTGCTTTTGTCTTTACTGAAGAGCGTAATGAGTTAATTTCATCTTCAAAAGTCTTTTTTTGCATTATTACCCCGCAATATGTCGAATATGTGAAGGAGGCAGAGTTTCTGACCTGGTAAATATTGATACTGGCATATCAGTTGAAACTTCTGATTTCCACCATGATCTGGCAAATGCTTTAGGCATGTTAAAATAAATCCAGTGACGGATATATCCATTAGCCTTACCAACGCCAAAAAACCTGAGCATTTGCCCGACAATAATTACTGCTACTAATGAAATTAGCATCCCAATTAATCCACCAATAACTAACCAGAATATCCAAGGTATCATCAGAAACATAGCCTCATCGCGATTCCATAGGAAAATATAATTTTTATTAATTACTCGTGGAATATAATAGCAGCGTTTTGAGTTCATAAAACTATGCCTGTAATTCTAGTCTTTGAGGTTTATGATATTTCGCATAAACGCTTAATGCAGATGCAGCCATTAGTACTAATAAGTCAAACACTGTAAATTGTGGATGATTTAATGAACTAATTGCACCACTAGCTCCAAAGATATCTTCGAGAATACCTGGTCCATAATGGAGAGCTAATGTAAGGAAGAATACCGGAAACATAACACGTGGGTTTGCGGCTCCAGCAACTGCTGCCGCTGCTCCTAAGAATGCAATCAATACAAATAAGAAGCCTAGTGAACCACCAAGCCAATCTTTAACTTTAGTTACTACATCCATAAAAGTACTATCTCCGGTTGATGCAAAGCATAAGGCTGGCGATAACATCAAAATAGCCAGAACAACTAGCCTTGTTCGCTTGTTATTAATTTTAATCATATTATTTACTCCATTGAATACATTGAGGTTGTTGAATTTTTTTAACTTTTTTCTTGTGTTTATATTTTCTTCTGGGCTTATGGGTACTCCTTTTATTGTTAGTGATAGATATTTGATTTGATACTTGTGGTTTTTCTTCAATTATTGGCTCATCCGGTTCTAGCGGTTTATATGCACCTTTAGTTAATTTGGCTGGAGGAGGGCAAGACTCACAATAAAAATATGCTTGCCCATTAGGGGTAGTACTTAAATATGTTGGTGAAAAAGGTGCTGGCTTATCACTACTACAAGCAACTACTGCAATAGCTAGAACCAGCAAAGGGGAAGTTTTAATTATTTTCAATTTGAGAATGCTCCAATAGTATTTTTTGTTTTGTTTTTTCCAATGCATTTATTTGATCAATTTGATCTTGTGTAAGAGGAGGGTGCTTCTCTAGCTCATTCCAGCGATTAATTATTGGTAGTGGATTTGATTTACCGTATAGCATCATGTATTTATTTGCTCCGATATTTGCAATTTGAGCTTCTTGAGCCGCAATATCCATAAGTTTTGATTGCAAGTCATCTGCAAAAATACTTGAGGTAAATAAACTCAACCCTAGTAGCTTGATTAACTTTGAATTCAAGTTAATTACTCCCGTTATCTTTAATAATAATTTTTCTGAACTCTTCTGCATAACTCTCTGTTTCCTTCTCAATTATTTCCCTAGTTTCAACATGTTTAACCGTCGCTTGTGGCTCTATAATGTGATAAATTAATTTATCGTTAGAGTTATATTTGCTGGTTTCTCTCTGTGACTCAAGTATTTCACAGACCCAATCGATATAAGTACTTTCAAATTTGATCTGAGTACCATCAAAGCTAAGTTTTTTTGCCAGAGAAAACTCAAGATTCATGGCAGCCTGTTTTCCTACATCCCAAAAGTATTTTTTCTTATTCTCGTAGCGAGGATACATTGCTTTTACTTCTAGACCTCTAGCTATAAGAATTCCGTAGCTTTCAAGCACTGGTTTAACCGTTTCAAGTAAAAGAAATATATCAGCATCTATAATGGACTTACATATATGTTCGAGATTTAATACTCGGTTTAAACCTTCCTGAACATTGTCATGAGCAGTTAATAGCAGTCCATTCATTATCTGCTCAATCATTTGCACAGGGTTAGAACTTAGTTCTGGAAATAAATTAATCTCGTCTAGTATCAGAAAGTATTGGTCATCAGAAATTTCACGCATTCAATTGATCCTCAATTTTTATTAGTGAAATTTTATCTGATCTTGAAATGAAAAAACCTGCCCGTTTGGCAGATTCGTCTGCCGTTTTGGCAGATTTTTTTTTGGGGGGGGGTAATATCTAATAATAGTTTGTCACATTTGTACTAAACATATTTAAAATAGAGCCACTATAATAAGATAAGTAAATATTCGTCTTATTATCTTAAACAATAAAAACGAAGAAAAACTTCACTATTTGAATGGTATAATTGTACACTTGATTGATGTAATTTATGATAGAAAAGATAAATAAGTAATGATAAAAAAAATTAATGTGTTAGATACTTTTGCGGGTGCAGGAGGCTTTAGTCTTGGATTTAAACAATCAGGATACAACATTATTGGAGCAATTGAAAAAGATTTATGGGCTTCTGAAACATATAGCTATAACCACAAAGGTGTAAACGTAATCACAAAAGAAATAGAAACTGTTACAGATGAAGAAATAAAATCTAACTTCACTAATGTTCAAGTAATATTAGGTGGTCCACCTTGTCAAGGGTTCTCAATATGCAATAAAAATTCAGGAGACCCCAAAGACCCAAGAAATAGTCTATTCAAAGAGTTAATCAGAGTATCTAATCTAATAAAACCTCAAATAATAATCATGGAAAATGTACCAAATTTAATTAAGGCTAAAACATCAGATAATGAATTTGTATTAGATATAATTATAAAGTCATTTAAAGAAATAGGTTACAATGTATATCACACGATATTAGACGCAACAAATTATGGTGTTCCACAGATAAGAAAACGACTTTTTGTAATTGCAACTAAGCAAGAATTATCTATACCATTCCCGAAACCAACACATTCTTTGATTAATGATAAATTAATGAAAACTCCAACCTTGTGGGATGCTATTTCAGATTTACCTCAAATAAATGCAAGAGAAGGACAAGAAGAATCAATATATACACTTAAGCCACAAAATGAATACCAGCTTACCTTAAGAAAAAATAATTCAGTTCTATATAACCATGTGTCAATGAAACATAGTAAGAGAATTATAGAACGATTTAGTCAAATGTCTTGGGGTGATTCAGTATCTGATGTTCCACAACACTTGAAACCTCAAAAAAGAAATGGTAATGGGGAAATATCTGAAAAAACTTATGACCAAAATAGCAGAAGATTACACCCTAATAAACCTTGTCATACAATACCAGCCTCATTCTATGCTAATTTTGTGCACCCATATCTTAACAGAAATTTTACAGCAAGAGAAGGTGCTAGGATACAGTCATTCCCCGATGACTATGTTTTTAAAGGAAAACCAACAGTAGTGAGCAAAAAGTTATTACAAAAAGAAGAAAGGCATGATGATAATTATTTATGCCAATACAATCAAATAGGAAATGCTGTTCCACCATTATTATCCCAAGCTATTGCAGAACACTTGATTAAGGAGTATTTTAATGTTTATTCATGGTAATAATATTTTGAGTAAAAAAACTGATAATAAAAAATATTCAGATGAAACCTCAGTAACATATTTGCAGGAGATTGAGGAGAAGTATTTATCATGGAAAGATGCAAATGAAGCATTGAAAGGACCATTTCAAGAATTAAACTCTGAGGATGATGAAGTAATTCTTAAAAGAGTTGCTCTCATGAACGAGTATAAAGATTTTATTGACAATCAAAAATATGCGGAACATTTTGATTCTCGGTCTAACTTACATTCCTCTGTTTTAGAAGAGTTTATGTATTACTTGTTTAAAGATTTAGTATTTAGCTTTAATGAGCAAGCTTTATTAGGTAAATCTCATGCGTTTAAAGACGTATTTTTTCAAGCAGAAAATTATGCGCAGTTAGTAAAATATCCTAGTGCAAAAATAGAAACAAAAGATCATGATTTTGTTATAGGAGTTTCAATTGAAGCAAATCTTCACTCAAAAGGGTCACGTGAAGAACATCAAATTGAATGTTTAGAGATCCCTGTAATAGCAATTGAATGTAAAACATATCTTGATAAAACTATGCTTGAAGGTGCATCAACAGCTGGGCATCAACTAAAAATGAAAAACCCCAATGCGCTATATATTGTTGTTTCGGAGTGGTTAAAATTAACTGAAAAAGTTAATCTAAAAAAATATCAAGTTGACCAAATTTATGTTTTACGAAAACAAAAAAATACAGATAGGGAATTTAGATATGAACAGAGTTATGTTAAAAATCCAATTTATGCAGATGTAGTTGCACACCTATTTAATTTTGTTAGAACACATTTAACTACGTCATGGGCTGAATCCTCTATCTCGAATGGTTTATCTAAAGGGTTTTTAATTTAACGAAAGCAATAAATCAAGGATCAAGGTTTTAACCTCCTTTAGATTTATGTATTGAGTGGACGTAAAATTTTAATTTTACGTTAGTTAGTCTGTGCATACCAATTACAAAAATTGATTTAATATAATAATGAAATATGTGTTAAAATCTCAGTGTCATCAGATATTAAAATTGATTCAATTTTATAACTTAGAAAAAAACTGTATAGGCTTCCTGGCACTGAAACTATTTTAGACCCGTGCTTTTCAAAATCATATCCAATAGTATTATATTCTTGAATTCCAGTGTCAGGCATATCGTCATATTCAAAATCACCTGACATTAAGATGATGGATTTATGCTTAATAAATTTACTCACAATAATTCTTGATATATAATTCTTTAGCATTGAGTTATAGGTTAGATCTATATACCCGACAAAACCTGAAAATGATAGTGAGATGAATTCATTATAATATTTTTCAGGCAAGTTATTGATATACACGAGAAAAAATTGCGAGCTATGCCTATAGGCCATCTGCTCTTTTAAGTTGGGGTGCCATTCCCAAACCGCAGATTTTTTTGAAATTTACATGAAAGCATTGCCACTATTATCTTATAGCTAATTCAATGTTTTTAACAATCTCATCCAAATTAATCACTGCACTCTCTGAAAACACTAATCTCCCCTGAAAATGAATATGCTGCCAGGCTATTGGTGAAATCTTTTTAAGCATTTTAAAAGCTTTTTGGTTATTTTCTGATTTGTACCTGTCATATAACTTGGATAAAATCATCGAGTTATAATGAATGTCACATCCGGTGTTAAAATGCCCAGCATCCGGTCTAAAAGTGCTCAGCTAGGAGAATGATTAAATTACTATAATTACCTGATCATTAATGGAAGGTAATTATGATTACGAAGGAAGATTTTATCGTGATCCATTCTCTACATGCTAAAGGGCACTCTATTAGCGAAATAGCCCGCCTAACTAAATTAAATCGACGGACTGTAAGACGTAGATTAAAAGAAATTGAGTTAAAGGCAGCAACCAGAATAACAAATAAAGTTTCAAAGCTTGATCCTTTTAAACCTTATATTTTAGATTTTATTAATAAAAGTAATCATCGTATTCCCGCTTCAGTAATTCTGAAGGATATTAAAGAATTGGGTTACTTAGGAAGTCGAACAATTTTATGTGACTTTCTTTATCAACAATATAAAGAACGCGCCATAGTTAGTGATCCGGTAGTGCGTTTTGAAACAGAACCTGGAGAGCAAGCCCAAGTAGATTGGACAACTATCCGCTATGGACGAGACCCTATTTATGCTTTTGTAGCTACCTTAGGTTATTCTCGTTATACCTTTGTTAAGTTCACTAATAATATGGAAGATGAAACTCTTATTAAATGCCATGAAGAAGCATTCCTATATTTCGGAGGAGTGCCTAAAACCATCCTCTACGACAACATGAAGAGCGTAGTCATAGAACGAAATAGTTATGGTCCAGGGCTACATAAATATAATAATAAGTTGCTTGATTTATCTAAAAGATATCGATTTACCATTCACTTATGTAAACCGTATAGGGCGAAGACCAAAGGTAAGGTGGAGAGATTTAATAGCTATTTAAAAGGTAATTTCTACCGCCCCTTATTGGCTAAGCTAAAAGACGTGAGTTTAACTATTACCTATCAGTTACTTAATGAGCAAGTTAGTTCATGGTTAATTATGGCAAATGAGCGTATTCATGGCACTACCAATAATCGCCCCGTTGATTTATTTAATAAAGAATTAGCTTATTTTACGCCCTTATTGCAGAAAAGCTCAGTACAGATAAAAGCTATTACCAAAGCTAAGTATGTTCCCTCAACTATAGTAAGCAAGAGCAATCTAGCAGCTTATGATGAATTATTGGGGGTTGACTTATGATTAACACAATTGCTAAAAGCTGTGAAGAACTTAAACTGTCTGGGATATTGCAAAGTTATCAATCCATTGCGGATGAAAGTGCTAAGCTTAAAGCGAGCTATACCGAATACCTCGAGCAAGTCTTAAAATATGAACTAATGCTTCGAGAACAACGAAGCCGGGATTTAATGCTAAAAATAGCTGGATTCCCAACCTTAAAAAAGCTGGAGCACTTTGATTTTAGCTGTTCAAATATTAATGAGCATCAAGTAAAAGAACTATCAAGTTTACAGTTCATAGCAGATAAAGAGAATGTTATCTTGATAGGTTCTCCCGGCACTGGTAAAACGCACTTATCGGTTAGTTTAGGTTATTTGGCAACTTTGCAACGAATGAAGGTTCGATTTGTTACTGCCGCAGATTTATTGTTGCAGCTAGAAGCTGCCCAACAACAGAATAAACTAAAAAACTATTTGGGCAAGGTAATCGCGGGAAGTCGTTTATTGATAATAGATGAGTTTGGTTATTTAAAGTTGAATAAAAACCAGGCTAGCTTATTCTTCCAAGTCATCAATAAACGTTATGAAACGGGATCAATAATTATAACTTCAAATTTAATGTTCAGCCAATGGCAGGAGGTTCTCAATAACGATGAAGCTTTAACGGCAGCAGTTATGGACAGGCTTATCCATCACAGTCATATTGTAAATATAAATGGGGACAGCTATCGTTTAAAACAGAAGAGAAAGACCGGGATAATCCCGGTAAAACTAGAAATAAATTAGGATCTCCAGCTGAGCACTTTTGTGCCGGACGGATGAGCACTATTAAATCGGATTTGACAATGAATTATTACATTAGCTATTAATCGGCCACATTGATTACTGATTTCTAACGCCCAATCAGTTTTACCAATCAAA
>JBDHRI010000081.1:0-8083 GCA_039807465.1 Burkholderiales bacterium
CACTTGATAAACAACCATATAGATTATTGCATTTAGCTCAGGTTTAAAGTATAATTCTGTAATGACATAAGAGGAAAACAATCATGAGTGATTTAATTTATGCAGCCATCTATGGTTCAGTGGTTCTAGTATTATTTGGCGTAACGGGAACTTTTTTGTATTTAGCCCAAAAACAAAAATAAGACTACCATAACCCAAAAGACAACAATAAACCCGGTAAAATTTTACCGGGTTTATTGTTGTCTAATCGATTATCATGATTCTTTATTTTTGTTATTAATTGCTGATTCAGCGACTGCTGGAGTAGATTCAGCTTTTATGGGAGCCGGAGTAGCAGCAGTCGACGGCGGATTATTACTTTTCTTAGGTAAATATAATGGTCCTTTATAACCACAAGCAACCAACATACCAAGCGCGGAAATTATAACAAAAAATAAACGTATCATATGCTGATATTTAAGGTCAAACACTGTCAGGAGAAGGAGTAAAGGCATCAGAATAAAAATCTGTCTTACCCAACTGTAATTGTGAACGGGCAACAACATAAAGATTCTCTATCATCGCAACATTTCCACAAGCATATATTTCATGATCACTAAGATCTGTAAAATTTTCAACAATATAATCTGTAACCATACCAGTATAATATTCAGGATGATTGCCCTCATTTATACATAGCTTGGCAGTGAAATTCAATTTTTTCGCCCACTTTTCAAGAAATTCAGTATGGTAAAAATCTTCAGCCGTATAATTACCCCAGATCAATTCTATTGGTCGCCGATTATTGGTTGCTACCATATATTCCAAAATTGATTTTATCGGAGCAAAGCCTGTGCCTGTACAAACCATCATTATTTTCTTATCACTATTTTTCAGTGTAAAGCCACCTAGAGGTCCGGTAAAACGCAATATTTGCCCGACCTTTAATTCATTCCATACGGCTTCGGAAAATGCCCCACCCGGACGAAAACGAATATGCAATTCTACTCCGCCGGATTCGCTTGGGCTATTAGCCAAAGAATAGCTACGGTTTTTACCATTATACATAATATCGATGTATTGTCCGGCATAAAAGTTAAACTGCTGGTTCGCAGGTAATTTCAGTTTAAGAATCGCAACGGTACCAATCTTATCAATAGCTTCAATTTTTGCTGGCAAGGTACGGATTGGAAACCCATTAACAAACCCAGGTAGATCTATAACAATGTCGCTTTCTGCATGAGACTTGCATAACAAAGTATAACCTTCAGCAATTTCCTCATCGGTCAAAACCGCTTTATTATATTCAGCAAGGCTTATTTCGCCACTAGTTATCTTGCATTTACATGCAGCACAAGCACCATTTTTACAACCATGCGGAAAATTAATCTTAGCCGCCAATGCTTCATCTAAAATAAAATTTTCGGATTCTGCGTTAAACTCAATATTGCTGGGAGTAATTGTTACTTTGAACCCCATTTTAAATACCTTACAAAATTAATAGACTATTGCCGATATTTTAGCATAATTTAATACATTCAACCTGAGCATTGATTTATGTTTTGAATCAATCCGAGCTTTTGCGCTATAATACAACTTTGCAATAACCATCAAATACAGAAAAATGGATTCTGTATTAATATAATTTTAAATTGATTAGAAATATGCCAAAACTACTTATCATTTCCGACCCAATAGATAAATTCAATATTAATGGTGATACAACCTACCTTCTTATGTTAACCGCAAAAGATCTTGGTTATGAAATTTATAATTGCCAACCGAAGGAATTATTTCTGGAAAATAATAATTCTTATGCGAGCGTCAGAACGTTAGAAATAAATCATGGCACAAATCTAATTCATAGTACGCCAGATTGGGTAAGCGTAATTGAAGCCAATGAGCATGTAAATTTAAATAATTTTGATATTATCATGGTACGCAATGATCCTCCATTTGATATGGAATATTATTACTTGACCCAAATACTGGAATTTGCAGAAAAAGCTGGCGTTAAAGTGGTAAACCCGGCTGCATGCCTGCGTAATTTCAATGAAAAACTGGCTATTCTTAACTTTCCCGAGCTGATTACTCCAACATTGGTTAGTAGAGATAAGAAAGTTATTTTTGATTTTATTGCCAAACACGGTAATTGTGTTGCAAAACCAATAGATATGATGGCAGGACGCGGGGTATTTAAAATTAGTCCGGAAGACCCCAATCAGGCAGCAATTTTGGAAAATCTTACTGATTATTATACTCAAAGTATAATGGTACAGAAATTTATCCCGGAAGTAGTACTCGGAGATAAACGGATATTTATTGTTAATGGAAAAATTATTGATTACTGCCTATATAGAATCCCTCAAAATGGTCAGATTCGCGGTAATCTGGCTGTCGGTGGGAGAGGAGAAGTACACCGACTAGTTGAAAGTGACTATGAGATAGCGATGCCAGTTGCCAAATGGTTATCGGCACATAACATTTCTTTTGTCGGAATAGATGTAATTGGCAAATGTCTGACCGAAATAAATATAACCAGCCCAACAGGCGCTCAACAAATCTTCCGTGATACAGGTATCAACGTTACT
The DNA here is from genome assembly GCA_039807465.1 of Burkholderiales bacterium. Lineage (GTDB taxonomy): Bacteria > Pseudomonadota > Gammaproteobacteria > Burkholderiales > UBA11063 > Aquella. Next base: position 2,571 of record JBDHRI010000081.1, read on the forward strand.
CGTATCCTGCTGGAAGGATTAGCTAAAGTAAATTAAATCTTTTCTTACTTGGGTATAATTCAAAGCTAATAAAATCAATAGCGTTAATGGGATCAGAATATCACTAATCAGGATTGTACCCGCATTTCCCGGATTATAGTTATGCAAAAGAATAATTTGCCTAATATGCCCAAATGCTGCACCCCATAAGAAAATGGTGGTAACAGTGGTAACGGCAGCACGATAGCTCCACGATGCAAATGCAGCGACTATTCCGGTAATTCCTAACGCAAGGTTCGCAAGTCCGACTTCAAACTCAAAGGAATTAGCCTGCCAGCCAATTTGCTGTGATGCAATGGCAGGAAAGAAAACATGCATAGTAAAACCCCAAACCCCAGATAATCCGACAGCCATAAAAAGCATTAGTGTAAATAGTCGTTTATGGGTTTGCCCACCACTGAATAATGATAATACAATAGCGGAAATATACATTATAATTGGGAAATTTTCGAGAAAAAGCTTAATTGTCTGTTCAAGCATGATAACCTCCATGCCAGTTACTTCAGGACTTAGAGTAGATAAATTCCAAATTGACAAGCTATTTTATGTAAATTTAAAATTCATTGATAAACATATTGTATAATAATTGCAGCAACTTGGTTAAATTATTGATTATTTTATGTTAATTTATATTTAATTAATTCAGTAAATCTATAAAGTGTAACCATTTACTATTGAACTATAATTATTTTTAACGTACGTGTAAATTTGCAACACATAAAATGGAAAAGCCTTGTTTAATCTGCCAGCATACTATTATTCCCGCATTTATCATAGCTTATTACCTGTATTATCCAGATTACCGATAAAGCAACAAATCAAAATTGCCTCACGTGGGCGATTATTTTTCATGCATAATTTTTGTAAATCAGTTATACCAAAAACAGATTTTCTTTTCGAACAGAAAAATCTTACTAAAACATTATGGGGCATTAAATTTCGTTCACCACTTGGTAATTCAGCAGGCATGTTTAAAAACGGTGAAGGCTATGATGTAGTCGCTAAATTAGGAGCTGGTTTTTATATCGGTGGGACATCAACAGCTAACCCTCGTATTGGGAATAGTAAAAATGGAATTAGGCTACCATTTATCAGCCTGCCAAAGTCTGAGGTAGCGATCAACTGGCTTGGATTACCCAATTTGGGCGATGAGGAGCTGCATAAAAAAATCATTACAAATAATAAGCTAGCCGATTGCCCAATAGGCTGGAGCGTAATGCGTTCACCCGACTATTCCGAAGCAGAAGGGTTAGCCCATTTAATAAATAGTCTCTGGCTGTATCATGATAATCTACAAATAGACTTTCTAGAACTAAATGAAAGCTGTCCGAATATAAAAGCAGGTGGTGGAAGCATAATTCCACGAATTGAACAAATCAGTACATTATTTCTTAAAAAAAGACAGCGTAAATTACCCGTCATCCTAAAGATCTCTAACGATATTGACGAAAATGCATTAATAGAAATTATTCATAATGCAATCAATTTAGGCTTTGATGGGATAAATCTTGGGAATACCTCAACAAACTACACAGAGTTGAGAAATACGATTGCTCCAGATGAATGCCAACTATTTGATCATTTCACTCAGAATTTTGGTGGCGGATTAAGTGGTAAAATCTTACGTAATAAATCTTTAACATTATGCACAACTGCGATGAACGAAATCAGGAAAATCAAACCGCAGCATGAATTTCACGTTATCCGTAGTGGTGGAATTGATTCCTTTTACGATATACTGGAGTCAGAGAAAATCGGTGTATCATTAAATCAATGGTACACCGGATTTTTTGACAACTATACCCAACATGGAAATAATGTTTATAAAAATTTATATGCAGGCAAACAAATCTAAATAGTATGAATCGAGTTATGCCTTCGGTATCAACTCATCATCAAGTTTTTGTGCGCGTAAATATGCGGGACGTTGACTGATTCGTTCCCAATACGCTACAAATTCTGGACGTTTTTCTATCATGCCAAATTGCATTCCCCATCCGATACTTAACCCGACGTAAACATCAGCAGCAGTGAATCTGTTACCGGCTATATATGGGTTATCCAGAAGTGCCTTCGAAAGCGCATTTAGGGTAGTCTCAAAATTCCCAAAGCCAAGCATTCCTTGTTTTTCAGCAGGGATGTTGACATTCAACCCTTTTAATGCAGTAGCTTGCTCCAGTGGACCAGCCGCAAAGAACATCCAGCGATAGTAATTTCCTTTCTCTTCCGGAAGCGGTGCCAAACCAGCTTCAGGAAATGTTTCAGCAAGATAAGTGCATATTGCTGCGCTTTCGGTTACAACCACTTCTCCATGCTGAATTGCAGGAACCTTACCCATTGGATTAATAGCAAGGTACTCTGGTGACTTCATTTGTGCACCATATTCAATAATCTTAGTTTCATACTCAATGCCTAACTCTTCAAGTACCCAGCGCACAATTCGACCTCTAGACCTTGGATTTGTATAAAATACCAATTTTTGTGACATAAATCTCTCCAGAAAAATTAAATGTAATAATCTATTTTTTAGCTATCCAGCTACCATGTAAACCAAGCGGTACTCTTCGTGGTAATTTTACTCTGGCTACCTCTAACATATCTTTCGCGTTTAATATGACAAAATCACTTCGATCTTCAGATTTGTAATAAACAAATAATACCAGATAGCCACCATCTTCATTTTGGCAATTATTACTTGCAATAAAAGTTGCCTCACCAATCTCTGCATCAGCTCCAAAATCTGTATAGATAAACTTATTACTAGCCAGATCATATTTTATCAGCAAATTAAATCCACCACTAATATCTGCCTCCTTACCAACCAGATAAGCAAACTGATATTTTTGCCCACAATAATCAAGATTATAGCTAGGAAATTCAACTATCAGACTATCACATAAACATTTATGCTGATAGTGTAGAGTTTCAAGATCAATACTCCCACGGTATAATGCAGGAGGAATATCATTTTTATTTAATGCCGGATTTAAATTTAATTTTTTATGTAACACCATATCAAGTATGATTTTATTATCTTCTTCATAAGCATTAACAAAATGGTAAACAAAAAAACTCGGAATATTTTCTATTCTGGAGATAGAATAATCATTACGTTTAACTAAAATAATCGTTACTGACTTATCTGGATAAAAGGCAAAAAATGGCTCAGAACCATCATTCCCAGCAACATTAAAAATTGCCGGCATATCAAAAATAACGATATAATTTTCCGTAATCAGAAAATCATGAATCATGGTATTTTGAGATTTATCGATATCGACGGATTTTATTAACTGATAATCTTGATTAAACTCATAGAGGGTCAGAGGAACTCCATAAGTATTATAAATAAACATATAAATTTGCCCAGTCTTAGGGTCAACTCGGTGATGCGCATTCACGTTAAATGGAGCACCTCCGCCATCTGGTTGAAACTCGCCAATAGTTGCAAGATTATTATCCAGAAGATATGCTGGCGTTGTCTCATACAGTGCAAGTAGATTACTACCCCACTTTATTATATGAATACTAGCACTACTTTTACCTGTCTCCTCGGTTTGTACATATTTCGGGTCTGGAGGAATCGGTAATGCAATGCCACCATAAAGTGCTTTACCTGCCTTTAATTCTGCCTGTAGCCCCTTAGTTTTTACAAATGCATTTTTATAGCTAACTTTACCGTTATTAATGCTAATTCGGTGTATCATGCCATCACCATCAATGGGATAGGTGTAGGTATATGGAGTAAAGTATGGATTAGGTCCATTGCGTAAGTATTCACCATTTAACTCTGTGGGGATTTTCCCTACCACCTCTAAATCATAAAGTTCAACTTCATCAAGTACGGGTTTGTATCCACCTTCCAGATATGGTGAATTAACAGGCGGTAACTTACGGACATTAGCCCAAAAGTTCCAACCCATAATCCAGCCTTGCATTTTTTTATTAAGGAAAAAAGCCAAGCCAAGACAGCCTCCATTGAAAGCATAACCCCAAAACCATGAATTAGCATAAATTTTCTCTGGGATAAATATCGAAGGCAATGCAGAAATTGTCATCATTATTGCCCACATAAGGGTCAGATAATAGTTGGTTTTGATGAATAGCGGACTTTTCCAGAAAGCAACCTCAACTTCCTCTCTGGCATACTGTAATGTAAATGGTCGTTTCATAATCAAAGATAACCAGACTATCAGAGCCAATGCAAGATTAATTACGGCAGCAGGATGAGTTATTGCCCAAGGAAAAAAGTCAAAAACACCATTAAATGCAACCAAGATAAAATAAATTGCTGATGCTAATGGTAGCCAGAAGCCTTTTTTTAATTGATGCCAGTCAAGAATTACCATCGTTGCTAAAGCAGCTAAGGATGCTTCAATTATCTCTTTCGTCGTTGATGCATATAATTCTGAAAATACCATCCATGGAATAAAACCAAATAATACCGCAAATTTTTTATGCATTTTTCTCGCTCTCTTAAAATGAGTAGTATTTTTCTAGATTTTTAAGCCAATCATTTTGACTCAATAAACAAATACAATCCGGATTATGCTTGCTACTGGCTTCCCCTATTCCAACAACATTCAATCCAGCAGCCTTGGCTGCGCTTATTCCAGAACCGCTATCTTCCAATGCTAAACATATATTGGAATCAGCGTCGTGAAACTGAAGGGCATTTAAATATAAAGATGGATCTGGTTTTCCATACTGAACGCTGTCACGGCTAAATAAGTAGCGACATTTATCTCTGATTTGCAGAATATTAACAGTATGTTCTACCAATTTACTAGGAGAGTTACTAACTATACTTTGGGGAATATTTTTCTGATAAAAATACTCAAATAACTTTAATGACTGAGCAATGCCATGATCAACAGTTACTCTTTCCATTACATAATTAACAGCGATCTGCTCCCACTCTTTAAATACATGTGGTTCAACCTTTTGTTTTTGAGTTTCAAAAATTAATGCAAACACGGTTTCATTACTTAAACCAGTTGGATCAATCTTAATTGAACTAACAGTTAATGGATACTTATTAGCAATCATTTCTGTAGCATAATCTGAAGATTCGTTATGAAGAGCTTCACTATCGACAAGCGTTCCATCCATATCCCAAAAAATTGCAGATATCTTTTTTCTCATAGAGTCTTTCTTCTTAAATTCAAATTTTTATAGTTAATCAGATTATCACCAAACCAACATCTGGATAAATATAATTTTAAAACAGTATAATATCGGAGATATGTAACAAAAAATCAATACACAACTATAGTAAACTATTATAGCTCAATTTGCATATAAAGGCAGATTATAATAAATCTTTTACCATTAAATATCGGCGAATTGCCCTATTGTAAAACCTAAAAATACGTGAATCTCAGCTTATAGAAGAGTGGGCATCATTCAATTTCTTATTAATCCGCGTATTTGCAATTAAATAATCTGCTATGATAGAATTACGAATTAAATAA
>JBDHRI010000082.1:0-7938 GCA_039807465.1 Burkholderiales bacterium
TGATAATGACTACTTAAAGCAGCTAGCTTTGATAGCTAGAGGATCTTCAGTTGAAGAGTTGATTTATCAGTTTATCAATTTGATTGATAATTTTGCTTTTGATGCTGCGCTTAGTTTAGGACATGAAATTAAAAATTCTTTAGTTGAGAATCAATAAAGTGAATGCAATACCTGAAATAAATGAAATCCTAAATGGTACTAATTACGCCATAATTTCCACTGATATTAATGGTGTTATCCGGATTTTTAATCATGGGGCAGAGCAACTACTTGGTTATTCTTCTAGAGAAATGATTGGTGTTAGCTATCCGGCACTATTTCATGATCTTACTGAGATTGAACAAAAGTCTAGTGAATTATCAAAAGAGTATAGCTGTAATATTAGTCCTAGCTTTGAGGTATTTGTTTATAAATCACGAATAACGAATAGCCCAGATATTGGACAATGGACGTGGATTACTAAAGATGGCAATCGGATAAAGGTTGAATTAACTATTACAACTCTTCACAATACTGATGGACAAATTACTGGCTATTTGGCAATTGCCAAGGATATTACTAAATTTATTGAACTTGATGATAAACTTAAACATAGTGAAAAACTTTTGGCTGAGACGGCAAAACTAGTACTGGTCGGTAGTTGGGAATATGATGTTGGACGTGATGCTGTCTATTGGGGTGAATATACCGCACAAATGCATGAAACGCCTGCCGGATTTCAACCTTCAGTTACAGATGGGGTGTCTTTTTATAAAGAAGGTGAGAGTCGAGATAAAATAATTCGCCTATTTGGCAATGCAATTGAAAATGGCGTTCCATTTGATGATGAGTTTATTATTGTTACTTATTTAGGTAATGAAAAATGGGTTAGGTGCAAGGGGTTTCCTGAAATGCGCGACGGAAAATGCTACCGAGTTTATGGTGTCCTCCAAGATATTACCGAGCGTAAAAATTATGAAGCTAAATTGATTCAGGCAAAAGCGGAAGCTGAGGCGGCCAGTATCGCAAAAAGTGCTTTTGTGGCTAATATGAGTCATGAGATCCGGACACCGTTAAATGCCGTAATCGGTTTAAGTCAGCTTTTGCTTCAGACTAGATTAGACAATATTCAAAGCGGGTATCTGCAAAAAATTACTGCTTCTTCAAAATTGTTACTGGGAATAATCAACGATATTCTTGATTATTCAAAAATTGAATCGGGTAAGCTGGAATTAGAGCAGCAACCATTTGACATTCATGAGTTAGTCCATCAGATTGTTACCGTTTTCTCATTGACTAATCGTAATGCGGATAAACTTGAACTATATGTACGGATGCCAGATGATATTCCAAAGGCGTTATTGGGCGATGCATTGCGGCTAACTCAGGTAATTAATAATCTACTTAGTAATGCCATGAAGTTTACCGAAAAAGGATATATTGAGCTTAAGCTTGATCTACTTGAGTCAGCAGATGATTCGGTATTGATTGAATTTAGTATAAAAGATACCGGAATTGGGATCAGCGCAGAGCAGTTGTCGCGGCTATTTAAACCCTTTACTCAGTCGGATTCTTCAATCACCAGAAAATATGGAGGTACTGGGTTAGGTCTGGTTATCAGTAGCAAAATTCTTACAGAAATGGGTAGTCAGCTTGCAGTTGAAAGTGAATTAAATTATGGTTCGGTCTTTTATTTTCAAGTGCGGCTGCCAATTGTCAGCAAAACTCTAACTGGAAATAGTTCTCAAACTCAACTGTTTGGACATGGTAAGCGAGTTTTAGTGGTTGATGATCAGGAGCTTGCCCGTGATGTTCTTCGAGAAATTTTATTAAAAACCGGCTATGCAGTTGTTGAGGCTGATAGTGCAGAAAACGCGATTGCAAAAATATTAGTTGAATCTGAAAGTCAAGGATTTGATTTTATTTTGATGGACTGGCGAATGCCAGGAATGAATGGATTAGATGCAATTAATAAAATTCGTAGGCTTGCCGCTGGCGGATTAATAAAAGGACAGATTCCCTCAGTATTAATTGTTAGTGCTTATTCTAGTGAAGAAATTAATCTGGCAAGTAATGAGCAAATTACGTTACTACAGAAACCAGTTTTACCACATATGCTACTTCAGGCGATGGAGGATGCAGTAAAAGGAATTTATTCGTATAATGAATATATTAGTGTAAATACTGCGATCACGGATTTTAGCAATCTCAAAATTCTGATAGCCGAAGATAATGAGATTAATCAAGAAGTAGTTACTGCTATGCTAGTTAGAGTTGGGGCACAGATAACCATTGCCAATAATGGTCAGGAAGCCGTCAATCTTGTTATTGAGCAAAATCAGGCGTTTGATCTGGTACTAATGGATTTGCAAATGCCTGTTATGAGTGGTTATGATGCAGCCAAACTTATCCATGAGGTTAATCCTAGGTTACCAATAATTGCCTTAACAGCTACAGTGATGGCTGAAGATAAGACAAATATGTTTGCCTCTGGAATGTGTGATCATATAGCCAAGCCAATTGATATGCAGGAGCTTTATTCTAAAATAGCTCATTGGTGTTATCAGGGAGAAGCAAGAGTTATTCCAAATTTGGAGCCCGGATTAGACATTGATTGGGAAACTATTGAAAAGATTTTTCCAAATAAGCATGAACCTTTACCTAAACTATTTTCCAAATTATTACAACAAATAGAGCAATATTTTTTGCTGTGTGAATCAGCTACTAATGAGAACATCGAGGATTTAGCTGCAGCCAGCCATTCTTTACGCGGGGCATGTGCTAATCTTGGTATGATAAAACTTGCTGAATTTTTTAGTGAGCGCGAATTTTCAATAAAAGAGGGCAAAATTCCTGATAGTTCTGATTTATTAAAACTTAGGCAGCTATCTAATAGTTTGCAGAAAGCGTTAGAGTTACACGGGTTAAAGCTTGCAATTAATGGAACACAAATATGAACCAATATAAAGCTACCATTCTGATTGTAGATGACACACCTGTAAATATCCAGATATTATCGGAAATTTTGAAAAATGATTATCATCTAAAGGTTGCAACAAGCGGTGAGAAAGCCATTGAGATTGCCTCTTCCGGAGCGAGAATAGATCTGATTTTACTTGATATTGTCATGCCGACTATGGATGGTTATCAGGTTTGCCGGAGGCTGAAAGATGAAAGTAGTACCAACAAGATTCCGATCATCTTTGTAACTGCTAAGAATGATGTTAACGATGAAGAGGCTGGGTTTAATCTTGGGGCTGTTGATTATATAATCAAGCCATTTCATCCCGCAATTGTCAAGGTTCGGGTACGCAATCAGATTAGCTTGAAACTCAAAAGTGATTTGTTAGAAGAGCTTGCTCAAATAGATGGATTAACCCAGATTTTTAACCGCCGTTATCTGGATAGCAGGTTACCTCTTATTTTAGATGAATGTCAAAAACAGCAACAGACACTTTCCCTAGTTATGGTTGATGTTGATTACTTTAAAAACTATAATGATAATTATGGGCATGGTATGGGGGATGTTTGTTTGATTGAAGTAGCTAAATGTCTGAAAAAATATTCAAATATGGTCAAAGGCGCGTTGCTTGCTCGTTATGGTGGCGAAGAATTCGTTTTAGTGTTACCTGGGCTAGAAAAAGAAGAGGTTATTTCTCTTGTAAATCAAGTGATTGTGGCTGTGGAAAGATTGCAGATTCAGCATACTTATTCAATGGTCAGTCAATTTATTACCATTAGTGCAGGTCTTGCGATATTTCTACCATCTAAACTAGAGTCCGCCTCCAATATACTTGCCTTTGCAGATAAGGCTTTATATCAGGCAAAGAGTAATGGTAGAAATCAATTGGTCACATTTGTATAGTTAAATCTATTAACAAGTTGACTTGCCTCCTGTCTAATAATATGAGCGAGGAGGCACAAGGTAGCTATTTGAATTAACCGCCTACATAAGTGCTTTCAAAGAGCTTATCTGCCGATTTAGCAATAAATCCTTGATAGATTGAGCCATCGGTTTGTGGATAGCGTTTGGCAAACTCATAAAAGCTATTCAATATCTCATAAGTTCCCTGACTAAATTTTACTGGAACCCTGTTTGCCATGGTACTTGATTGTTCCAGTAATTCTTCAGGAGTACCTTTTATTTCACCACCCGCAGTATTCAGAGTAAATCCATTTTGTTTTAGAAACTCATTTACTTTTGTAATTGTATCTAGTTTTTTAAGTTCGTTAATATAAACAGTAAAATGATTAGCCCGGAATCCAAATACATAAAGCCATGCTGCATATTCTGATTCTGCTAGTAACTTTTGATATACTTCATAATCAAGATTAGCCCAAACTGCGCCAGAATAAAGTAGTTCCGTGGTACCCAAAAGTGATTGTGGAATCCTATCTGTACATTCTTTGACCTTATCCTGTAAGTATTGACTAAATTTACTAGTAGTTAGTTCACTAATAAATACTTTTGGCTGTTTGGGGTCTGTTTTATGTTCAAAGTGTTTAGCGCGTAGGCACTTACTTTCAAAAGTGTACTCACCTTTTACTTCATAACCAAGCTTTTCAAAATGAATTGCTAACTGTTCAACATTGATACGTGGATCATCAAAGGTGCGAAATGCAATATGATCGTTTACAACTTCTTCGCCAAACTCAACAAATTTATTATAAATCTCAAGTGCTTCAGGACTTTCTTGTACATACTGTTCCCATAGTTTACTAAATAATTGTGATACATCCATATTTTTATCTCCAATAAATGTTTACTAAGATTAGGTAGTTTAAATAACCTTATTTATATGAGTATTATAATACATTTTTTATATTGTGGTTATATAAACTTATATTTTTTGTGGTTTAATCTGCAAAAAATAATTTGCAGGCAATAGTTAAAAGTATATTAATGGGTTAGCGATTATTTGACAGTGAATGTCAATAGCCGTTACAATTGAGCACTTAATTCAACAGTGTAAGGATAAATGATGAGAGTTTTGGTAATTGGTGCGAGTGGTACAATCGGAAAAGCAATTGTGGCAGAGTTAGCAGAAAGACATGAGATTATAACAGCTGGGACAAAAACAGGTGATATTCAGGTTGATATCTGTAATTTGGACTCAATTCGGGCGATGTATGCTCAGGTAACGAACCTTGATGCGGTAGTTGTTGCTAGTGGTAAGGTTCATTTTGGTAAACTTGAAGAAATGACCCCTGAATTATATGCTAAAGGGCTTGATAATAAGCTTATGGGGCAGGTAAATATTGTATTGGAGGGTATCAAACATCTTAATGACAAAGGCTCTTTTACCTTAACTAGTGGTATTCTTAATCGTGATCCAATAGTTTTGGGTAGCAGCGCCGCAATGGTGAATGGAGCTCTTGATGGTTTTGTTAAGCATGCGGCTATAGAGATGCCTCGAGGGTTACGGGTTAATATTGTTAGTCCGACCGTAATTACTGAAGCAATGGCTGGTTATGCGCCATTTTTTAGAGGTTACAAACCTGTTGCAGCTGCTGAAGCTGCTTTAGCTTATAGCAAAAGTGTAGAAGGTGCTCAGACCGGGCAAGTATATGTTGTAGGGTAATTATTGATTTATGGGCAGTATATAATCTTGAATATCTGTTATTCAATATTGTATTACTGCCTGATTCTTTATTCTGATAAAATTCTGAGAACTCATTTATTTGGGAATAAAGAATGAAAAAAATAACTCTAACTTTTACGCTACTACCAATACTTATATCGTGTAGCAGCGGTAATTCTTCAAGTAGCAACACTGCACCACTAATTAATATTACATCAATAGCCGTTGGTAAAATGACAGGAGATAGTCAGGCAAGCCAGTTCTCAACGGTAATAAAATTTACCAATGGAAATAATAGCTTATCTAACTGGCAGTTTGGTTTTTATATGCCTCGCAGTTTTGATACTGTTGTAACTAGCCAGCAATCAGTGAATCCTGATCTGGTTATGCAAATTTGTACAGAAGATTCAACTAATTGTGCCAATTTAAAATATCAGGTTGCTTCCTCCATAACCAGTCAAGATTTAAGTGCTGGCTATACAACAGTTCTTGCTCCAGAAACTAGTTTTACTCTTGAGTCTGGTGTCAGTTATGTGGTTAATTTGCTACATAATAATCAATGGAATGCTGGCAATTATTCAGCAGTTCCACAGAGTTTCTTTATAACCTCGGGGACACAAGTTTCTAATATTCCAACCACAAGTTCTATCTATCAGTTAGTGGATTATGATGCCACGGCAGTTAATACACAAATTAACCAGCATATAAATACTATTTGGGCAAATTCAAATTCATTTACTGAAAGCATTAATCTTATTCCGAGTCCAGTTGCATATGTAGCGGGAACTGGTAGTTACACATTACAAAGTAGCATAGTTATACACAATGAATTAAATACTGATAATACAGTTGCAAATTTCTACCGAGATGATTTGGTTAAAGACCTTGGCTTGACCGCTATAGTTGATAATCAAGCCAATGCCAGTAGTGGGATTGTAATAAAACAGTTAGGTGATGCTTCATTAATTGCAAACAATCCAGAGGGCTATCAGATAATAATTGCCAATGGTGTAATTTATGTTTATGCATTAAATAATACCGGTGCATTGTATGCATTACAAAGTTTACGCCAGCTTTGGAATCAGAACCCTACTTTGGCAGCGGCTACAATTACTGATTATCCACGCTTTAAGTATCGTGGAGTTTTACTTGATACTGCGCGGCATTTTTTTAGCGTTGCCGAGATTAAGGTATTAATTGATTTGGCATTGGTTCATAAAATAAATACTTTACATATGCATTTTGCTGATGACGAAGGTACCCGACTTGGGCTTGCTGCTTATCCTAGTATTAAATCGATGGCTGATTTGCGCGGTTATCCAAATAGTATTACCGCATTAATGTTTATTCAGGGTAATTTGGACATTACTAATTTCAATGATATTATTTATCCGCAATATAACACTACATATACCGGAACATATTCATTGAATGATTTAGCTGAGCTAGCTACTTATGCTAATAAGCGTGGAATTACAATAATCCCGGAAATCGATACGCCCGGACACGCACGTTCACTAATTAAAGCTTTTCCTGCTGAGCTGGTTGATCCAAATGATAAATCTGATTTTATATCGGTACAAGGTTATACCGATGATGTCTTGCCTGTATGTACCTATAATAGTTCAACGTCAGTTGGTCCACAATTCACTACGCTATTTGATAATATCTTTAATCAGGCGGCTACTATCTTTAATAACCAAAGTACGCTTTATGCCATCAATAATGAAATAAGTGTTGGTGGTGATGAGGTAAGCTCTGGTGCTTGGGTTAATGACAGCAGCTGTACTGGACAGTGGGCTAGTTTAAGCGCCTTGGGTAAATCGCAATTATTTTTCCAAATGTTTGCGGCAAAAAATCCAAACCTTAAAGTATCTGGTTGGCAGCAATATATACAGACCGATGAAACCGCTTTGGGGCAAAATATAGTGCCAGCAGCACAGGCAGGGCATGTTTGGATCTGGAATATCTCTACTGGCGGGATTCCACAGGCAAAAGTACTAGCGGAATCTGGCTATCCAGTTGTTCTTGATTATGCAGATGAAACCTATTTTGATCTGGCATATACCCCAGCGATAACTGAACCAGGGTTTACTTGGGCAATTAATTTTTCTGATACTCAGGCGGCATTAATGAGTGCGGTGAGTGCTACCCAGACAGTTAGCCAGATTAATCCAGCTTATCAGCAGAACATACTTGGATTAGAGGGTACTTTATGGGCAGAAAATCTGGCTACTTATGACCATATGATTTATATGGCACTACCGAAAATGGCTGGACTGGCAGAAGCTGGTTGGTCGCCAGTAGCTATAACCGATATCAATAATCAAGTAAATTGGCAAAGCCTAGCAAATAGACTGGGTTGTGGGCAAAGCGG
>JBDHRI010000083.1:0-7909 GCA_039807465.1 Burkholderiales bacterium
TATGCGGGATTAAACAAAAATTCATTTTTCGATAAGACTGTTGTTGCGAGCAATATATTCTTTACTGCAGTACCAACGATGGTAACGGGTCCCCTAGCAGTACTCCTTTTTGCAGTAACCTTACAGGTTTTTCCAGCAGGTGGCTGGGGCGATGGTGATTTCATGCATGTATTTATGCCTGTAGCAATCCTCACTCTTGCCTATACTCCAACAATAGCGTTTGTAACGCGTGGCAGCATTATCGATGTATTAAATTCAAACTATATCCGAACGGCTAGAGCCAAAGGCTTACCAACCCATAAAATTCTCTTTAAGCATGCAATTCGCCCTACTCTGTTACCTGTAATTTCAGTTCTAGGTCCAATGTTTGCCGGGATTCTAGTTGGCGCAGTTGTAACTGAACAAATTTTTACCCTGCCTGGGCTTGGAATACTTACTACCAATGCTGCGACTAATCGAGACTATAATATGATTATGGCAATAACAATATTTGGTAGCTCATTAACTATAATTTTTAATATTATTGTTGATATCTGTTATATGTTACTAGACCCTAAAATCAAGCAATAAGGCAATTTTATGTTAGCTAAAACTAAAGACTTAAAACTGGAAATACCCAAAGCCAAAGGTTTCTGGAGTAATGTATTCAAACGTTTCAGTAAAAATAAACTGGCACTTGTAAGTTTATCGATCATTATCATACTAACTTTAATGTGTATTTTCGTACCCATGCTAAGTAGCATTAGCTATGACAAGACCAACTGGAGCGAGATTCTTGAAACACCCAATACCAAGCATTTATTTGGTACTGATAACCTTGGACGTGACCTGTTTGTCAGAGCATTTATTGGTGGCAGAATTACCTTTGCTATTGCATTTGCTGCCGCATTTGTTGTGCTACTGATTGGTATTTTTTATGGAGCAATAGCAGGTTATCTGGGCGGTAAGATTGATACTGTTATGATGCGAATAGTAGATATTCTTTATGGAATACCCTTTCTTTTTTTCTGCATATTACTAATTACTCTATTTGGAAACAGTGTAGCACTCTCATTTGTTGCAATTGCTGCAATTTCATGGCTTGATATGGCGCGTATTGTTCGCGGTCAAACACTTAGTATCAAGCATAAAGAATACGTGGAAGCAGCACTAGTTTCAGGTGTTAGTAACCGTAAAATAATTACTCGTCATGTAATTCCCAATTTACTAGGTGTTGTTATTGTTTATGCAGCACTTACAGTACCCAATATGATTGTACTATCCGCAGTACTCTCATTTTTTGGGCTGGGCGTTACCGAGCCGATGACATCTTGGGGGCTACTGATTGCTGACGGGGCACAAAATATGGAATCATGGTGGTTATTACTATTTCCAGCAGGATTGATGACAATAACCTTACTATCTTTTGCATTCGTATCAAATGGGTTACGCGATGCACTGGATCCACGTTAATTAAGGCAATCTATATGAATAGTAATAATCCAGTCCTAGAAGTAAGAAATCTAAACGTAGAATTTAAAGTAATTGATGGTATCGTAAAAGCCGTAAATGGCTTATCTTTTAAAGCTTATGATCAGGAAATAATCGGCGTAGTAGGTGAATCAGGTTCGGGTAAAAGCCAAACTATGCTTGCTGTTATGGGCTTACTTGCAAATAATGCTAAAGTATCCGGGTCAGTTAAATTCATGGGTCAAGAATTGATTGGCATGTCAGCTAAAGAACTAAACCGGATTCGCGGCGATAAAATTGGCATGATTTTTCAGGACCCAATGACATCTCTAAATCCTTATCTAAAAATCAGTTCACAAATGACTGAGGTTTTGATGCTACATAAAGGATTAAGTTATAAGGATGCTCTTAACCAGTCCATTCAAATGCTTGAACATGTCAAGATCCCGGATGCTAAAAACCGGATAAATCTCTATCCACATGAATTTTCGGGTGGAATGCGGCAGCGGGTAATGATTGCGATGACATTACTTACAAGACCCAAAATGCTAATTGCTGATGAACCAACAACCGCTCTGGATGTAACGGTTCAAGCACAAATACTACAGTTATTAAAGGAACTACGAAAAGAAATGGGGATGACAATCATTTTCATTACCCATGATATGGGAGTGGTTGCCAATCTATGTGATCGGGTAAATGTAATGTATGGTGGCTGGCTAATGGAAACCGCTTCAATTATTGAAACCTTTAATAACCCAATGCACCCATATACACAAGCACTTTTATCCGCGATTCCAAGTCTTGATGCTGAAGTGGATAAATTACATACTATTCCCGGTGAACCACCAAATCTCCTTAACCTACCTAGTGGCTGTCCATTTCAGCCGCGCTGTGAGAAAGCTATTGAAAAATGTCAAACCACAATTCCACTACATAAAATTAATCCACGCCATGTAGTTAAATGTACTTTGTATGGAAATTAGTAATGAATAAAGTTCTTGAAATTAAAAATCTTAAAGTGCATTTCCAGCTCAAATCAGGCTTCCTAAAACCAGCAAAAATAGTACATGCGGTAGATGGTGTCAGTTTTGATGTTTATGAAGGTGAAACTCTGGGCATAGTCGGGGAATCAGGCTGTGGTAAATCATCTCTTGCGCGGGCACTAGTTGGACTAAATCCAATTACGGGAGGAAGCGCTATATTTGATAATAAAATCGATTTGGCACAAGCAAATAGCAATGATTGGGATGAGGTACATAAACATGTTCAGTTCATCTTTCAAGATCCAGTTGCAGCTCTTGACCCTAGAATGACAATTGCTGAAATCATTGCCGAGCCATTACAGACACTATATCCAGAAATGACTAAAAATGATGTAATGTCGCGTGTACTAGAAACTATGAAACTGGTTGGTCTAAGCCACAATCAAATTAACCGCTACCCAACTGAATTCTCAGGTGGACAATGCCAGCGAATCGGGATTGCCAGAGCGTTAATCCTAAATCCCAAAATTCTTATCTGTGATGAGTCGGTTAGTGCCCTTGATGTTTCAATCAAAGCACAAATAATTAATCTACTCCAAGATTTACAGCGTAAGCTAAAACTAACCATACTATTTATTTCACATGATCTAAGCGTTGTAAAACATATAAGTGATCGAATTTTAGTAATGTACCTCGGTAACATCATGGAGCTTGGAGATAAAGGATTTATTTACAAAAATCCGCTACACCCATACACTAGAGTCCTTTTAGCAGCAGTACCAGTTGCCAATCCGGAGCTGGAAAAGCATAAAGAGACACAACTTCTTGAAGGAGAATTACCTTCACCATTAAATCCTCCCAAAGGTTGCGTCTTTAGTACAAGATGCACCCTTGCAGATGAAAAATGTCGGACTATGCGTCCTGAAAAGTCAGTATTTGATAACACTATTGTCTGCTGCCACAAGGCAGATTACAATATTACCAAAAACTGACTATTCCACTTATTTTTGGTGGCGCAGTGACTCATGACCCTTTGAAGCGATATGATATGCCTTTGATTCGAGTTCGCCTGCTGCTGCCATTGATTTTACAATCAATACAATTATATTTGACAACTTTTTGAAAAACATACATTTTCCCTTTATAAATATGGTTAAGCGTAACCTAAATATTTTTTGCTTTAAAGTTACGCAAGATATTGTATCACATTAATTGTGCAATGCAATATTATTATCTTGAGATTTTCAATTTACACACGCTGAGCCTTGAATTAGTGTAAAATTCAGCGTTAAAAACATGTTCTAGGATTTACTGATGCAAAGCAATAATATTGTTATTATCGGCACCCAATGGGGTGATGAAGGCAAGGGAAAAATTGTTGACTGGCTAACCGAAAAAGCCGCCGCCGTAGTACGTTTTCAGGGTGGTCATAACGCTGGACACACGCTAGTCATAAATGGCAAGAAAACGGTATTACGCCTTTTACCGTCAGGAATGATGCATCCTCACGTTGCCTGCCTAATTGGTAATGGCGTTGTTGTATCACCAGAGGCGTTAGTAAAAGAAATTCGCGAGCTAGAAGCTATTGGCGTTGAAGTTCGCAATCGTCTAAAAATTTCGGAAGCCTGCCCGCTAATTATGCCTTATCATATTGCTCTTGATCAGGCACGCGAAGCCAAAAAAGGCGACAATAAGATAGGTACTACCGGACGTGGAATTGGTCCATGTTATGAAGATAAAGTAGCTAGACGTGCAATTCGAGTTCAAGATTTATTCAATAAAGAAATTTTTAGAAGCAAGCTTGCTGAAAATCTTGAATACTATAACTTTTTGTTAAAAAATTACTTCAATGCTGCAACATTAGATATCGATACAGTATATAGTGAAATCATGAATTATGCAGAAGATATCAAACCATTGGTATCAGATGTTTCACGTAAACTATTCAACCTAAATAAAGAAGGCAAGAAAGTCATTTTTGAAGGTGCTCAGGGTACATTACTTGATATTGATTTTGGAACTTATCCATTTGTAACTTCTTCAAACTGTGTAGCTGGCGGAGCAGCAACTGGTGCCGGAATCAGCCCACGAATGATTAATTATGTTCTTGGAATTGCTAAAGCCTATACTACCCGCGTTGGTTCAGGTCCATTCCCAACCGAATTGACGGATGCTGTTGGTCAGGGATTAGCTTCTCGTGGTAATGAATTCGGTTCAGTTACTGGACGTGCTCGCCGCTGTGGTTGGTTTGATGCAGCAGCATTAAAACGTGCGGTACAGATAAATGGTGTGTCTGGACTATGCATTACCAAACTAGATGTTATGGATGGAATGGAAGAGATAAAAATCTGTGTTGGATATAAACGTGATGGTAAAGAATACGATATTCTGCCATTTGGTTCTGATTCGGTAGTTGAATGTGAGCCAATTTATGAAACTATGGCGGGCTGGAGCGAAACTACTGCTGGGCTTAAATCATATGCAGAACTACCAGAAAATGCCAAAAAATACCTGAAACGGATTGAGGAAATTATTGAAACACCAATTGATATTATCTCAACTGGACCGGATCGGGTTGAAACTATCCTAATAAACAATCAATTATTTACCTAAATAATAGAGTTCTTAAATAAGCAATTATTTTATTCTTAGGCTAGGAATAAAGGCTTAGCGGAACGGAATGTACACGTAGTACATGAGTACCACAAAAGACTTTATGACAACGCATAAGGATAAAATAATTCGGTTATGCAAGAAGTCTAATTAAAATACCACCTTTTGGGGGTGGTATTTTACAAATACAATAAATTTAATCCATGAAAAATAATTTCACCCTAAATAACTGGCTAAGAACAGCAGGTATTCTAAACTGCTGTTTTAGTCATCCATTTTATCTACTTTTTGCTTACTATATATTAATGGCTACTGGCTTAAATAAAGAAATTGCGACTAATGTTTATTTGATTGATATTTTGCCATTTATGGTAATTTTGATCATCTTCACAGGAATCCGTTTTTTGATATTTGCCAAAATCCAAAATAAACTAAATCTTAGCCGACAGGAATTACTTGACTGGTTTATAAAGATTAATATCTGGTCTGCGCCCGGATTATTTATTTTTGTAATGATGCTGATGCCAATAGAGGGAAATGTTTTTGGATTTATTTTTATCCCGGTCATTTTCATCACTGGAATAATCATAGCGCCGATAATTTTAATCAAATCACTCCGCCTAGCAAAGAAACTAAAGAATGAAAGAACTTGATAATATACAGGTAGTACTCTGTAATACATCTCACCCAGGAAATATTGGTTCTGCTGCAAGAGCTATGAAAACTATGGGCATAACTAGACTAGTACTGGTAAACCCAATATGCCAGCCCGACGATCACTCGCTGGCTCTAGCCTCAAATGCAGCCGATGTAGTATTAAAAGCAAAAATTGTAGATACACTAGATGAGGCAATTGCAGCCTCAAATCTGGCAATCGGCATGACCGGACGCAAACGCGAATTTACTGCCAAATTAAAAACCCCAAAAGAACTTACCGCAGAGTTATTATCAGTAGTCTGCGCAAATCAGGAAGTTAGTATAATTTTTGGTAATGAGCAAAATGGACTAACTATTGAACAGCTTGAAAAATGTAACCGGATGGTAACTATACCAGGTAATCCAGCCTATTTTTCATTAAATTTGGCACAAGCAGTCCAAATCATGTGCTATGAAATATATAGCAGCTATAACCCTGATTTAACGCACCTAAAAAACGATAAACAACAAATTAATCAGCAGGATATGCAGCACCTACTAGATAACTTTAGACAATTGATAAAAACTACACCATATAGTAAAAAAGAAGATTTAACCATGCGTAGATTACAGCATATAATCCATAAAGCAGAATTGGAACGTGATGAAGCTGATTTGTTACATGGTATAATAAAATCTTCGCTAAAACAAATTAATAAAGCAACTTCAGATGAGTAATAAAAATTCTCCAATCGGGGTATTTGATTCCGGGATTGGTGGACTAACTGTAGTAAAAAGCCTGATGCATAATTTACCACAAGAAAACGTGGTTTATTTTGGTGATATTGCACGGATTCCTTATGGTACCAAGTCAGTATCAACGATCAAAAAATTCACCGAACAAACTGTACGATTTTTGCTAAATCAGGATGTAAAGGCAATCATCATTGCCTGTAATACCATATCAGCTGTAGCCAAGGATACGGTTCTCCAATTAGCAGGAAATATCCCAGTAATTGATGTAATTTCTGCCGGAGCAAAAGCTGCAACTGCTAGCGCCAATAAAATTGGTGTAATTGCTACCCCGGCAACTATCAATAGCAATGCCTACCCACGCGCAATCCAACAACTTAACCCACAGTCAGAAGTTCATTCACAAGCCTGTGCCCTTTTTGTTAATATGATAGAAGAAGGCTTTATCAAGCACCCTGCCCTTGATTTGATAGCCGCTGAGTACCTAAATCCACTCCTAAAGTACAAACTTGAAGCATTAATTCTTGGTTGTACTCATTATCCACTAATTACTGATACCATAGCCAAAATTGTTGGTAATGATATAAAAATCATTGATCCAGCAATCACTGCCGTTAGCCTATTACAATCAATACTAGCTAAAACTGGGCAGCTAAATCAGAATACAACGACAAAAGGCAATTACCGTTTTTATGTAACTGATGTTCCTATCAAATTTCAGTCAATTGGAGAAATGTTTCTTGGACATCCGATGCAGCATTTGGAAGTAGTTAGTGTTGAATAATGCTTATTTATGATTCACACTGCCATCTGGAGGCTGTCAGAAACGATCCGCGCCAAACAAAAATAGCTGTTCCGGCTATTCTACCTAAAGATATAGAAGAATTATCTAAATATCGTAAGCGTAATCCATATGCAAAAATAGGACTAGGATTACATCCTTGGTATGCTGATAAATTCATAAATTATTCTAATGAGAATTTTAATAATTATCTGGAACAACTAATAATAGAATATCAGCCGGACTTTGTTGGTGAATGTGGGCTTGATAAAAGCAAACCACAATTTGAGCTACAGCAAAGGTTACTTCATATCCATTTAGAGTTGGCTAAAAAATATCAAAAGCCAATTATCCTACACTCTGTACGAGCCACTAATGAATTATTATCCATTCTGAAGCAATATAAAAACCTATGTGGAATAGTACATGCTTTTAATGGCAATAGTGAAACTGCCAAGCAACTTTTGCGTTTCGGTTTTTATCTTGGTATTGGTAGCCTGATTCTCAATTCACACAGCCAATTAAGTAAGTCAATTGAGAAAATTCCACTAAGCCAGATTCTTCTTGAAACCGATGCACCATATATGCCACCATTTGACGCGACACAATCCAACTCTTATCAGAGCCTGATTTATGCTGAGCGTATTGCACAATTAAAAAAGATAGGGTTAGCAGAAATTATCACTAGTTC
>JBDHRI010000004.1:0-34698 GCA_039807465.1 Burkholderiales bacterium
TAGCCTTGTCGCAGAATCAGATAATTGACTTTCGGGTAAGCACTCTACCTACTTCCTACGGTGAGAAAATTGTACTAAGGATATTAGATCGTAGTGCGGCAAGTTTGGGTATTGAGGCGTTGGGTTTTGAGCCAGAGCAAAAGCGAGTAATTATGGATACTATTAGTCGTCCATATGGCATGGCATTAGTTACCGGACCAACGGGATCTGGTAAAACGGTAACTCTCTATACTTGTCTTAATTTGTTAAATGACGCTAGTAAAAATATTTCTACCGCTGAAGACCCAATAGAGATTCCTATCGGCGGGATTAATCAGGTAGCAATTAATGAGAAGACTGGATTAACCTTTGGGGTTGCCTTGCGTGCATTTTTGCGTCAGGATCCGGATGTAATAATGGTCGGTGAGATTCGGGATTTGGATACTGCTGAAATGGCGATTAAGGCTGCACAAACTGGACATTTGGTTTTATCTACTCTACATACCAATAATGCTCCCGCTGCTTTAACTAGGCTTGTAAGTATGGGCGTGCCAACCTATAATGTTGGTGATGCTATCTTGACGATTATTGCACAGCGGCTAGTTCGTAAGTTATGTCCAAATTGCAAGCGGCATGGGAAATTTGATAAAGAAACTCTCATAATGGCTGGATTTTCTGAAGAGTTGGTAAATAGCGGATGGCAGCCATATGTGGCTGTGGGTTGTTACCTTTGTCATAACACTGGTTACAAAGGGCGAATTGGTGTTTTTGAGGTAATGGCTATTTCTGATGAGTTAAAACGATTAATTTTAACTGGTGCAACTTCAGTCGAACTTGCTGATCAGGCAAGAAAAGAAGGCGTTCTTAATTTGCGGCAAAGCGGGCTTGAGAAAGTAAGGCAGGGCGTAACTAGCCTGTCTGAAGTGGAAGCCAATACTAATGAATAGATAACATCATGGCAAGAGTTAAAAAACAGGCAGATCTTAGTTGGTCGTATGAAGGGCGAACTAAAAATGGAGACCTAGTTACAGGGACGATAGAAGCCCCGACTGCAATTATTGCTCGTGTGAAACTGCGTAAGCGAGAGATTATTCCATTAACCGTCCGCCAAAAAAGTAGTTTTTCTTTCCTTGGTGATGTCCTTTCCCAGTTTAAAGGAAAAGTTGGCACTCAGGAAAAAAGACTGGGTTTATTCGCTAAGCTTGCACGTTCCAAAGAAATTCATGATTTGACGCGCAAAGAGGAAACAGACGTTGAGAAGCGTACTAAGAAAAAAATTAAGCGACCAGTTAAAGCCAAAGAAATTACTGTTTTTATTAAACAGTTTGTAGTAGTTATAAAGTCAGGTGTTCCCTTATTAAAAGCCTTTGATATTGTTATTCGTGGAATAGAAAATAAAAAATTCCTTGAAATTCTTGAAGATATCAAATTTGGGGTCGAGAATGGGTTAAGCTTGTCGGAATCTTTTGGTACTTACCCAAAAGTATTTGATCCTCTTTTTATTAATTTCCTTGCAATCGGTGAGCAGGGGGGGATACTGGAGACTTTATTATTAAGATATGTCGAATATCGCGAAAAAATTGATGCAATCAGGCGTAAAGTAAAAGCTGCAATGGCGTATCCGGTAATTGTCTTGGTCGTATCAACAGTAGTTTTGGGGATTGTTCTTGGCTTTGTGGTTCCGCAATTTCAGAAGATTTTCTCCAGTGTAGGTGCTAAATTACCTACACCAACCTTGATCGTAATTGCAGCTTCTGATGCTGTGATACACTATTGGTGGCTATTTATTGCTGGTGGAGTGGGGGTATTTTTTCTCTTCCGCTTTATGTATCGCAATTTCCCACGCTTCCGGTTCTTCTGTGATAGCAGTGTTTTTCGGGTTCCTCTTTTTGGGGAACTTGCCCAGAAGTCCTTGATTTCACGCTGGACTCGAACGCTATCGCTATTATTTGCAGCGGGTGTACCATTAAATGAAGCCTTACATTCGATTGCCTTACTGGTAAATAATTATTTATATGGCGCGGCTACTTTGAATATTCAGAAAGATGTTGAATCTGGTAGTAGTTTATATGGGGCGATGCTAGTTACTGATATTTTTCCCAGTATGGTAAATCAGATGATTGCCGTTGGTGAAGAAGCTGGTTCGCTAGAGTATTTATTACAGTCGATAGCAGATTATTATGATCAGGAAGTGGAAATGGTTATTGAAACGTTGCTTTCTCTAATTGAACCCGCAACGATAGTTATACTGGGCAGTGTATTGGGTTCAATTATTATTGCCATTTATTTACCATTATTTAATTTAGGTAATGTAGTAGGATAAATAAATATTCGGGTTAATCCGCAAAGGTTATTTTATAATTATAACTACCCGTACTAAAGGAACAGGTTAATTATGATTGATTTATTCGGTTTTTTATTTTTTAATAGTTTATTATTTCGGGCAATTTGTCTATTTTTATTTGGAATTTGTATTGGTAGCTTTCTAAATGTGGTTATTTATCGGCTACCCATCATGTTACAAAAGTCCTGGCGAAATCAGTGTGTTGAACTTTTAGGGGCTGAGTGTGGAATTGGTGCAGATAACTCACATTTTAACTTGCTGCATCCAGCGTCGCATTGTCCAAAGTGTCATAATAAAGTTCCGGTTTGGACGAATATTCCTATACTTGGTTATTTTCTGATAGCTGGTAAATGCATAAAATGTAAAATGCGAATTTCGATTAGGTACCCTCTGGTTGAGCTTGTAACTGGGTTACTTTTTGTTGCAATTGGCTTTATTGAATCGGAAACATTAAGCATTATTGGTGCGCTTATCTTTACTTCAATAATAATTTGCTTGATTTTAATTGATTTTGATACTTTTCTTCTACCCGATGAACTAACCTTACCCCTTGTTTGGTTAGGATTATTATTTAATTTGAATGGTAGTATTTGCGGTGGGCTAACTAATGCGGTTATTGGTGCGGTAGTTGGCTATCTTTTTCTTTGGAGTATCTATTGGTTATTTAAGCTTATTACCAAAAAAGAGGGAATGGGCTATGGAGATTTTAAACTACTTGCGGCTATTGGTGCTTGGCTTGGTTGGCAGAGTTTGTTAAATGTAATTATTATCTCTTCCCTAGCTGGCATAATTTATGCGGTAATCATGCGTTTAACTGGGCGGCTACTTCCAAATAAGCCTATTCCGTTTGGACCATTTCTTGGGGTTGCAGGGTTAGTTACCTTTTTTTATGGAAATAAACTGCTTCCATTGGTTCTTTTTTAATGAAAATAATTGGACTAACTGGGTTAATTGGTAGTGGTAAGACGACTGTAGCGAATCTCTTTCTCCGACATGGTGTCAAAATTATTGATACAGATCAAATTGCCCATGATGTTACTGCCAGTAATGGAATTGCGATGCCACTGATTATTAAAGAATTTGGGGCAAAATATGTAGATTCTACAGGTGCTCTATCTAGAGGTAAAATGCGTGAGCTTATTTTTGATGATGAAGGAGCTAGAAGAAAGCTTGAAGAGATCCTGCATCCGATTATTTTTGATGAAGTTAATCGCCAAATAGCAATGTCCAGTGCTGCGAATTATTTAATCCTGGTAGTACCATTACTATTTAAATCACCTCGTTATTTACAAATAACCAGTTGCAATATTTTTGTTGATTGTGATTATGAAGCAATTGTCTCACGGCTAAAAGCAAGAAATAATTTCACCCAATCTCAAGTGGATA
This sequence comes from Burkholderiales bacterium, assembly GCA_039807465.1. Classification (GTDB taxonomy): domain Bacteria; phylum Pseudomonadota; class Gammaproteobacteria; order Burkholderiales; family UBA11063; genus Aquella. The sequence continues at coordinate 3,710 of JBDHRI010000004.1, forward strand.
ATATATTGGCAACTCAGGTGTCAAGAGAAAAGCAAATGCTCTTGGCTGATGATATCATTTATAATAACGGGGGAATAGATAATTTAGAGCAACAGGTTAATCTTCTACATGAGAAGTATTTACAGCTAAAGTAAAATTGTAATGTATAAATATCTGAAATTTAATATCAGTAGAAAACAGCGCCGGATTATCGGCTGGGTAGTATTTGCTGCGTTCTTTATAACAGTTGGTCTGCCACTGATGTTTTTTTACTACTGGTTTGATGCGAAAACAGTTAAACAAATTGTGATTAGCCAATTTGACAAGCAGAACTATTCAGTACAGATTGATGGTACTGTAGAACCTCGTTCTTGGCATGGGCTTAGTTTGTTTATATCTGATCTAACTGTATTTGACAAAAAAAATCAGAGAATTTTACACATAAATACAGCCAACTGCCAATTATCGTGGCCCGAATTGATTGTCGGCAGATATAAGGTAAAGCGCATTGCATTTAATGGGGTCACATTTTATCGTGATGCTTTAAAAAGTACAAATTATGCTACTCTTTTTGACTATAATACAATTGCAAACTCTGAATTCAGTAACTTAAATAGCCTATCAGTTACTAATCTTAATTTGATTGAAAGCGCAGCTACTTACATTATTCGTGATGCTAACCTGCAACTATATAGTCTTAACACAAAAAAACCAACGTTCCATTTAGGATTTAAGCTCGCGCGCTATCAATCAGATTTGAATGTCTATGGTAAGGTTTCCAGTATTGAAAATGGAAATATTAATATTGAAGAATTAAATACTGCAATTGTTAATCCTCGTTTAAACTTTGAGATGCAATCACATGCTCGCTATGTATCAAAGGAGCAGCAGTTATGGATTGAAAATAGTAAAGGGGTGGTAAATGGCAAAAAATATAGTGGCACAATGGCAATTGATACCATTCTTTACTCTAGTTATGGTTTGACTGTAAGCAGTATAAACGCGATACTTAATAATCCGTTAAAGCAGTTTAATCAGACAATAAGCTTAAATGCTTATAAAATTGCGACAGATGATTTTTATGATTATAATATTGATAGCCTTAACCTGCGATATGAGGCGGCAAACGTTGATCAGAAATTTTCAGCAAATATAGAATTAAATGATGCCAATCTTAATGAGAGTTTAAATCTGGTTAATAATAATTGTAGCGTTGGGCTAAATATAAATTCTAGCAAACAAGGGCGGCTATTTTATGGCGGACTACGAGGAAGTTGTAATTTTTATTTGCCAGTTAATCAGGCTTCATTCAATTTACGTGGGAAGCTTAATGGTGCAAACACCCAGCTGACTGGTACATATAGCCATAAGGATATTATTCCAGAGCTTGAAGTAAATGCAAAGGTTGCCGCATTGGATGTATCAAAATTTATTCTTGAAGAGCATTCAAATCAATTTTTGCCACTGTATTCTGATGCCAGCCGTTTGCCATTTAATTGGATAAGTATCATTGATATGAAAGCCAAGATGTTTTTTGAGCAGCTAAAACTTGCTAATTTAACATTAAATAATTTTGATACTGAGCTTAGTGTGCAAAAAGGAAAACTAAATATAACAAAACTTGATGCTGGCGTTTATGGCGGGAAACTGTCTGGTCATGCGCAAATTAACAAAGTTAAGAATGGTTTTGATATTTCTCTTGCTAATACCATAACTGGAATAGATCTAAAGCGGCTATTTAGTAATCTGTTTAATGTAAATGCTATTATTGGGAGTGCTGATTTATTGATAAATACTCATGCCGAGAGTGTTAATAATTATCAGGACTTACATAAAAAAATGAATGGTACGGTAAATTTGAGTGTCAATAATGGAGGATTCTCCGGGGTCGATTTTAGTTTATTTCTGAGCCCTGAAAATCTGGCAGCTTTCCAGAATAGAAATGTTATGATGACAAACTTTACCCGACTTCAAGCTAATTTTAGTTTTGTTAATGGGCGTTCAGAAAGAAGCCAGATTAATTTTAATTCACCAACTATTTTGGCGAATGGAACAGGGCTAATTAGTTTTGCCGATAATAGTATTGATTATAAGCTTCAAGTTAGTAGTATCTTGCCGTTAAATATGCAAAAAATTAAATCAATTTCAATTCCTGTGGAAATTAATGGCGAGTTGTTTAGTCCCAAAATTTATATTCAGAATATGACATTAAATGCTGAATCTGGGCACCAGAGAAGTAAGGCTTCTAGAAGCGGAAAGAGACATGGTGGATAATGAGTGGTAATATTTTAAAAGTTGGATTTAGCAATAAAAATGATCTGGCTAAAGCCTATATTAAACAATTTAAGAATGGTGGAATTTTTATTTTGGATAATCATACGCTTGAATTGGGTGATGAAGTATTTCTGATAATTTCTCTGCCCGAAGGAAATGAACCACTTGCTATTAGCGGGAAAGTTTTTTGGGTTAGTCCTTCCTCTGCTGTAGGATATCGTGCCGGAATCGGCGTCCAATTTAATGCCGATAGAGCTGGACAGGACGCAAGATCTAGGATTGAGGTTATGTTAGGTGGCTTATTACAGAATAATATGCTCGAATATTATACATTTTAGGTAAATTGAAAATACTATGATAGTAAATACAAATAGATTTGGATATATTCTAGTTGCGGTGGGCATGTTTTTAAGTCTAGGTGGGTGTGGTACCACTGATTCACAAGCAGCATTTACATCTGCGGCTCCCAGAAATACCGATACCTTGATTACACCACCAGGGATGAGTAGCCCCGATTTAAATACTAATTATAAAATGGATTTGACTGCCCAAAAGCAGTCATCATATCAGGTTAGTCGCGCTAAAGGGATGTCAATAGTTACTGGAGGATCTCAGCGGTGGCTGGTGATTGAAAGTCAAAGTGTTGATCGGATGATGCCTGTAATGTTGGCATACATTAATCAACTTGGATTAACTGTGAAATATCAGAATCCTGCATTGGGAGTAATTCAGACAGATTGGTCAAGTAGAAATACCAAAGTTCCACAGGGGGCATCAATCAGAGGTCTTTTTGACTGGATTGGCTGGGGTGGCATGTATTCACTTAACTCTATGTATCTTTACCGGGTAACTTTGTGGCAAGATGGACATAATGTGGTGGTAATGGATACTAATTATCAGATGGATGAGGTATATGAGGGATGTGGTAGAGATGGAATTTCTACTACATCAAGCTTTGCTTCTTCAGATACCCAAAGAACAAAATGGATAACCAGACCTTCAAATCCACAGCTGGAGCTTGAATTTCTTGCTCAGTTTATGGCATTTGCTGGAACTCCTCAGGAGCAGGTTAAGAAGATTGTTAAGCAGGTAGAGTCAGCACCAAAAGAAGCTAGTCTCATAAATAATAATCAGGTGGTTGTAAATGATCAGTTTGATCGTGCATGGTGGCGTACTGCCGTTGCGCTTGACCGGATTGACCTTGGTGTTGTAGATAAAAATCGAACCAAAGGTGAATACTACGTTTATCCACTTCAGGCACAGCTTGATAATCCTGACCCTGGGTTTATGAAGAAATGGTTTGGCAAGGAGTCTGCTAATCAGAATAGTGGACCAAAACCGCTTTATACAATAAAATTGGTTGCTCAGGGTAATCAAACTGTAATTACTATGCTACCATATGACAGCCAAAATCCTGATAAGGATTTCAGTGCAAATCAGAAGAAATATATGAGTGGGTTAGCTCAGCAATTACAGTAAAATCTGATTTCAGGTTATAGACAAATGAAAAATCTGGGAAGCATCATTGAGCGTTTATATTCTGCGCGAAAGGATTCTCCACAAGAGCAGCTTGATTTAGTTATTGATCTTTCAAGGCGCGGATTTCTTCATCAGGTTGTTGGAGGAGTTGCATTAGGTATTGCCATGAGCCTTTGCAATCATAAATCTATTGCCGATGGAATCAATGGTTTGCCAGATATGGGCGATAGCGATAGGAGTAACCTTACCCCTCATCAGGCGGATATGCTTGGTAAGCAAGTAATTTTGCAGATATACGCTAGTGGCGATATGCTGGAAGATTTTGATTGTCTTGATTACCTTAATAACTTAGGTGGTAATTTAGTTAGTTATTCGCCAATGGCTGGGCAGCAATTTAATTTTTACCTGATTAAAGATAGGGAAATTAATGCTTTTGCTCTTCCTGGCGGTTACATCTGTGCCTATAATGGTTTAATCTATGCAACCATGTCTGAAGCAGAGTTATCTTCAGTTATGGCTCATGAGATTGGGCATGTAATTCAACATCATATTTTTCGCAATATCAGTGTTGCTAATCGCGCTCAGTGGCTTACTATTGCCGGGATCATTGCTGGTGCCTTGATGGCGCCAATTGCTCCTGGTGCTGCAATAATTGCTGCTCAAAGCGGACAGGGCGCGGGTATCCAAAGTCAGCTAGCTTTCTCACGCGATTATGAGCGTGAAGCGGATCGAGTTGGACAGCAGTTAATGTACCAGGCTGGATTTGATGCTCATGCAATGCCAGAATTTTTTCAGCGCATGCAAGATGCATATAAATTTAATGCCAATGATGCATTAGCTTTTTTACAAACTCATCCTGTCACCATAGAACGGCTAAGTGAAGCTGAAGTCCGTGCTAATCATATGCCAGTTAAAATGCGTCAAGATAGTATAGATTTCTTACTGTCGAGGGAGAAATGTCGGGTACGCCAGCTTGGTAATGAGGATGCAATAAAGTTTTATCTAAACGCCTTAGCAAATAAACGTTATGTAAATATTGATGCTCAATACTACGGTCTAGCTCTTGCTTATTTTCAGAATAAAGACTATAAAAACAGTATCATTAGTTTGAATAAAGTTAGCAGTAAATCAGTACAGGGACATCCTATGACCCTTGGCTTAAAGGCAAAGCAGCTAATTGCCGTAGGCAATAATAAGCTGGCTGATACTCTCTATGATCAGGCTTTGCAGGATTATCCTAATCATAAGGGTTTATGGATGGGGCAGCTTGAATTTCTTATTGCTACCAGAAATTACCCAAAAGCGGCGAATCGGTTGGGCATTCTGGCTCAAACAAATACTAGTGACCCCGATGTCTGGGATCAATACGCGATATTATATTCCGATGGCAAATATAATCAACCAGTAAAATATCATTATGGTCTGGGAACTGAATTTTATTATATAGGTAATTATAAGCTTGCAATGGAACAATATAATGCTGCGCTGAAATTGAAGCCTTCAAAACCTGGTGATACTGATTTACAGGGGCTAATTAGTGCCCGTCTGCCAGAAATTAATGCCAAACTTCAACTATTAAGGCAATAAATTCGTGAGAATTAATTTATCTTATTTCCCCAACTTATTCAACAAAAAAATGCTTACTGCATCCTAAATCAGGTATAATCAAACAAAATTCTTATAAATAAAATGTTTAAACATTAGTGTCTTTTTATCTGGGGTTAGACTTCGGGAGTCCAGCATTGTTACGTTTGGAGTGTCTGATAGCTTAGCTCAGTCAATATTCAAAAGATTTTAGTATATGTTCAGAATAAGGAATTAAAGTGGGCAACTCCATTTCTCCAACGAATTTTTACCAGATTCTAGCTAATAATAGTGCTGCTAAGCCGGGAAAAACAATAATTTTTGAAGAAGAATTAAAAATTTCCAATCAACAGCTTCTTGAATATGTAAATACTGTAGCAAGTTATCTACATAAAAAAGGAATCAAAAAGGGTGATAAAGTCGCATTATTGATGTCAAATAGCTGGCAGTTTATTGTTAATTTTTTTGCTATTAATAAGGTCGGTGGGGTAGTCGTTCCAATAAATAATTTTCTTAAAGAAGATGAAATTGCCTATATTCTTAATGATAGTCAGGCAAAGTTGCTATTTGCTTCCGGTAAATTTGCTAAGGAGGTCAAAGAGCAAGTATTCAAGACAGGAATAGCAAAAATTATCTGGATAGGTGATGTTCCTCTTGAAAATGATAAAAACGTAGATCATGATTCAATTCTCTCTACCCCGGAAGACTCTGCGCCGCATATTCCGCTGGATAAGGATGAATTATCGGTCATTGTTTATACTTCGGGCACCACTGGTAAGCCAAAAGGAGCAATGCTGGCATTCCGCAATATTTATTCAAATGTAACTGCTTGTCTAGAGCATTTACGGGTTAAGCCGGGTAAAATTCCAATGGTTTGCTATCTGCCAATGTTTCATGCGTTTACACTAACTGTAACCGTACTATTACCAGTATTAAGTAATAGTGGTGTAACTGTGATTCGTTCAATTGCTACTAAGGGTGATTTTGCTAAACTCTTAAAACAAGTGCTCTTAAAACGAGTTCCTTATTTTGCAGGGGTTCCTGATGTTTATAGTGCGTTATCTAAAGCCAGTTTGCCATGGTATTTCCACTGGTTTCATGCTGTAAAAGGGTTCATTTCTGGGGCTGCTCCCTTAGCCGAAGAAACCATGCGTAAATTCGCAGCCACCTTCAAAAAAGGTACACTTATTCAAGGCTATGGAATTAGTGAATGTTCACCCGTAGTGTCGGTAAATACGCCATGGGCAAATCGAACTGGTTCGGTTGGGAAGGCTTTACCCGGATATCAGGTTGAATGTTTTGATGATAATATGCAGCAAGTTGCTCGTGGTACGATTGGTGAAATCTGTGTGAAGGGTGATTGTGTAATGCTTGGTTATTATAATCGTCAGGCAGAAACGGATGAGGCGGTAGTCAATGGTTGGTTTAGAACTGGCGATATCGGTAAGGTTGATAATGATGGTTTTATCTTTATTGTTGATCGGAAGAAGGACTTGATTATTAGCAAAGGGATGAATATCTATCCGCGTGAAATTGAAGAGGTAATTTATACTAATGACAAGGTGAATGCCTGTGCCGTGATTGGTATCAAGGATATTGAGGCAAATGAAACACCTGTTGCCTATGTTGAACTTAAAGAAGGTGAGACTGCAACTGAGGCAGAGTTAAAGGAATATATCAAACCGCACCTTGCACCGTTTAAACAGCCACGCAAGGTTTATTTCATGGAAAAACTCCCGCGCAATGCAACTGGGAAAATTCTTAAACGTGAACTTCGCGATATTGCCAATCAGGAGTAGAGTCAGGTTATTTTAATAAACTGATTTCCCGCTATTTACTACTATGCCTGATAGTAACTATGCTTATAGATTTCGACTCTGTAAATTAAAGAGCATAGCTTTATCAGGTATAATATTGTCTTAAATTTAATCACAAGCTAATGGATGAATAATATGGTTAGAACTCGTTTTGCACCCAGTCCGACTGGGTTTTTACATATCGGTGGTGCTAGAACTGCACTTTTTTCATGGGCATATGCTAGGAAAAATAAAGGTACTTTTATTTTGCGGGTTGAGGACACTGATCTTGAGCGTTCTACGCAAGAATCAGTAGATAGTATTCTTCAGGCAATGAGCTGGCTTAACTTAGATTATGATGAGGGTCCATATTTTCAGACGCACAGAATGGAGCGTTATAAAGAAGTTATTGCGCAAATGCTGAAAGACGGTACGGCTTATTACTGTTATTGTTCCAAAGAAGAACTAGATGAAATGCGTGAAGCTCAACGTCAGCGAGGAGAGAAACCTCGCTATGACATGCGTTGTCGGCATAATCACACACCACGCTCGGGAGTGAATCCAGTCGTTCGCTTTAAGAATCCGGTAGATGGAGTGGTTATTTGGGATGATCTAGTGAAAGGACGGATAGAGATTGCGAATAGCGAACTGGATGATCTGATTATTGCCAGAAGTGATGGGACGCCGACATATAATTTTTGTGTGGTGGTAGATGATCTAGATATGCAGATAACCCATGTTACCCGTGGTGATGATCATGTAAATAATACGCCACGCCAGATAAATATTCTACAGGCGCTTGGTGCTACTTTGCCGCAATATGCCCATGTACCAATGATTTTACGTGATGACGGGCAAAAAATGTCGAAGCGGAATGATCCAGTTAGTGTCATTCAGTATCAGGATATGGGGATTTTGCCAGAAGCATTACTTAATTATCTGGCGCGATTATGCTGGGGGCATGGCGATGATGAAGTTTTCTCTATAGAGCAATTTGTAGAATGGTTTGAATTAAGTAATATTTCACCATCACCTGCACGTTTTGATATGAAAAAACTCTATTGGGTAAATGCTCAGCATTTAAAAAATAGTCCAGTTGAGAAATTAGCAAAACTTCTTAAACCAAAATTACAACAGTTAGGTGCTATTGATTTTGATAGTCTTGATTTAAATGCCATTATTGAGTTGGTTAAATCACGTAGTGACAATCTGAATGCAATGGCGGAAGAAGTGCACTATTTTTATCAGCCAAAAATAGCGGCTTCAGAAGAGCTTGAAAAACATCTAACTTCCGATGCAAATATGATTCTTGTTAAATTTGCAGAAGCGTTATCTGCTCTAAATGACTGGAGTCTTGATGCCATAAAAGGCACAATAAAAGAATTTTGTTCGGTAAATAATATCAAGATGCCACAGCTCGGGATGCCATTACGGCTAAAATTGTGTGGAACTACGCAAACACCGTCATTTGATGCTATTTTGTTTATCTTGGGTAAAAACAATGTGTTAACTAGATTGTTGGCTTGATAAACTAATTTGGGTGTAAAAATAATACAAAAAAACGTTGACATTATTGAATTGAGTGAGATAGAATACCTATCTCACAAATTGAGGCGAATTAGCTCAGCCGGTTAGAGCGACGGAATCATAATCCGCAGGTCCGGGGTTCGAGTCCCTGATTCGCCACCAAAATATGCCGGAGTAGCTCAGTTGGTAGAGCAGCTGACTTGTAATCAGAAGGTCGAGGGTTCAATTCCTTTCTCCGGCACCATTTTTGGCCAGGTAGCTCAGTCGGTAGAGCAGAGGATTGAAAATCCTTGTGTCGGCAGTTCGATTCTGCCCCAGGCCACCATTTTATTTTTCCAAAACAATCAAAATTGCTAACAATCCTGTTAGTACAAATAATCCCGATGATAATGAATGCCAGAAGTTAAAGCTTGGTGTTGTTTGTATTACGTGGTGTGCCATGTCCGCTAACTTACTGCGTAAATTTGCTATGATTGGGAAAATACCAAAATAATTTACTGTTAGTATTGCTTCGGATAGGAGTGCGTACCAGAATTTGCGTGACTTAAAAAAATGTAGCTGATGTTTAATCATTAGTCCAATTATTATAAAAATACATGCAACCATTCCGGTGTATGCATTTATGTTCAATATTTGCCCAGTAATTGTTGCTGCAGTTATTTGGTCTAATGCTTTGAATAGAAGAGGAATGATGATGGTGCCAATTGTGATGGTTCCTCCCGCCCAGAGGCAAGTGGCTAATTTAGTTAGTTGCCGAAAATTGAGGATGTCAAGAGGTTGATTTATCAGATTTGTTGTTTTTTTTGTGTTTCTTTTCTTTGTGGTTGTCACGGGTTTCCCTTGCAATAGGCGATAAGTTAATTGGTACGTAGCGTTCAATTTATAAATACTTTGCTACAAATTGTAGTAAATTAAGTGTGATTTTAACTTGAATTATGCTATAATAACAAGCTCAAAATTTCATAATAACACGGGGAGCAAATCTAAGTTACTGCTTGGAAATGCGTTTTTACCCATTTTAAAGGTATGTATAAAGATGGCAAAGAAAGTCATTGGCTTCATAAAGCTACAAATTCCTGCCGGTAAGGCAAATCCATCACCTCCAGTTGGTCCTGCGCTAGGTCAGCGCGGTCTTAACATTATGGAGTTCTGTAAAGCTTTTAATGCAAAAACTCAATCAATGGAGCCAGGTCTTCCTGTTCCGGTTGTTATCACTGCATTCTCAGATAAAAGTTTCACTTTTGTAATGAAAACTCCGCCAGCTTCAATTTTATTGAAAAAAGCTGCTGGAATTAAGAGTGGTAGTTCACGTCCAAATGCTGATAAAGTGGGTAAAGTTACTCGTGCGCAGTTGGAAGAGATTGCAAAAACTAAAGAGCCGGATTTAACTGCTGCTGATTTAGATGCGGCTGTGCGTACTATTGCTGGTTCTGCGCGTAGTATGGGGCTTGAAGTTGAGGGGGTTAAATAATGGCTAAATTAACAAAAAGACAAAAAGCATTTGCAGCTATTGATGGCACAAAATTATATGCTGCTACAGAAGCGATTTCTCTAGTTAAATCTGCGGCAACTGCAAAATTTGATGAGTCAATTGATGTGGCTATCAATCTTGGTGTTGATCCACGTAAATCTGATCAGATGATTCGTGGTTCATTAGTGTTGCCAAATGGTACTGGTAAAACAGTGCGTGTCGCTGTGTTTGCACAAGGTCCACAAGCTGAAGCGGCTAAAGCTGCTGGTGCTGATATTGTTGGCTTGGAAGAGCTAGCTGATGATGTAAAAAAGGGTAATCTTAATTTTGACTTAGTAATCGCAACGCCAGATACTATGCGTGTGGTTGGTACCCTTGGTCAAATTCTTGGTCCACGTGGACTTATGCCAAATCCTAAAGTTGGTACAGTTACTGCGGATGTGGCAACAGCAGTTAAAAATGCTAAAGCTGGTCAGGTTCAATACCGTACAGATAAAAATGGTATTATCCATTCAACAATTGGTCGTGCTTCATTTGCGCCAGAGAAATTAGGTGAGAATCTTGCAGCTCTTGTTGATGTGCTGGTTAAAGCTAAGCCTGCAAGTAGTAAAGGTCAATATCTTAAACGTGTAACCGTGTCTAGCACGATGGGTGTTGGCGTTAAGGTTGATGCTGCTACAATTGCAAAATAATTTTTAAACCTCGGTAATTCTACCGGGGTTTGTAAAATTTGATTCTAATTTTAGAGTCAATTGGGGATAAGGCTTTTGCCTTATCATTATCAAAGACCGTGGGAGTCGTTTGTTTTTGCAAACGCTTAAATTTCTCCGAAATCCTACGCAGATAGTGGAAACTCGACAGTATAAAGTTCTCATTTGTGACTACTCTATTAAATCGTTTAAATCCACTATAAATTTAGGAGTTGAGCCTTGAGTTTAAACCTAGACAGTAAAAAAGTCGTTGTCGCTCAGGTCTCAGAAACCCTTGGTAGTGCTCAAACTGTTGTTGTTGCTGAGTATGCTGGTGTTACAGTTGAATCATTGACTGCTATTCGCCGCGAAGCTCGCAAAGCAAATGTTTACTTGCATGTAATTAAAAATACATTAGCACGTAAAGCAGTTGAGGGTACCAAGTTTGCTCCATTGGCTGAGAAAATGACTGGCCAATTGATTTATGGTGTTTCTGAAGATCCGGTTGCTGCTGCAAAAATTATCAACGAATTTGCTAAAGCTAATGATAAAGTAAAAATCGTTGCTGGGATGTATAATGAAAAATTGCTTGATACCGCTGGTGTTAAACAATTAGCATCTATACCTAGCCGTGATGAATTACTTGCTCAGGTTATGGGTGTTATGCAACAAATCCCTGCTAGCTTTGTTCGTTTGGTTGCTGCAATCAAAGACAAAAAAGAACAGGAAGCTGCTTAATACAGCAGTTGTTAAAATTAATTATTTTTAAAGATTTATTAGGAGTCAAAAATGGCTGTTTCTAAAGTAGAAATTATTGAAGCAATTGGTCAGATGACCGTTATGGATTTATCTGAACTAGTAAAAGAAATGGAAGAAAAATTTGGTGTATCAGCTGCTGCTGTTGCAGTTGCTGCTGGTCCTGCTGCTGGTGGTGCTGCCGCTGCTGAAGAGAAAACTGAATTTGACGTAGTTCTTACAGAAGCTGGTGCAAATAAAGTTGCTGCAATTAAAGTGGTTCGTGAAATCACTGGTCTAGGTCTTGCTGAAGCTAAAGCTTTAGTTGAGTCTGCACCTAAAGCAGTTAAAGAAGGCATAGCAAAAGCTGATGCTGAAGCGTTGGTTAAGAAAATTACCGAAGCTGGTGCTAAAGCTGAGATGAAATAATTAACTTATCAGTTAATTTAAAAATAAAAGGGGTAACACTACGTTGCCTCTTTTGCCGTATTTATTGGCAAATAGCCAAACACTAATTAAAAGCTAATAAAAATAACTATTCTAAACTAAATTTATAAATTACTATTGCTGACTTTTCTACAATGTAAAATTCCCTAATTTTAATTGCGGATGAGTTCCAGCAACGGCATTCTAAACGTAAAGTAGTTATTTCGGTTATCTTTTTTCTTTATTTACTCATACACATCGGAGCCTTACTTATGAGCTATTCTTTCACAGAAAAAAAACGTATTCGTAAGAGCTTTGCCAAGCAGCCTGCTTTCCTGAAGGTGCCCTATTTACTGGCAATGCAAAAAAATTCCTATAACGATTTTTTACAACAGGGAGTAGCGCCAGCAAAACGGCAAAATATTGGTTTACAAAAAGCATTCAATGATATTTTTCCAATTATTTCCAATAATGGCAGTACCCGTTTGGACTTTATCAGCTATAGCCTTAGTAGCCCGATGTTTGATGTTTATGAGTGTCTGCTTCGTGGTGTTTCTTATGCTGGAAAATTGCATGCTAAAGTTCGCCTGACTGTATTTGATCGTGACTCAGATTATAAAACGGTATTACATACAGCCGAAGAAGATGTGTATATGGGAGAAATCCCTTTCATGACAGATACGGCATCGTTTATTATTAATGGTAATGAACGTGTTGTGGTTGCTCAGTTACATCGCTCTCCTGGCGTCTATTTTGAGCATGATCATGGTAAAAATCACTCAGCTAATAAACTACTTTATTCTTCAAGAATAATTCCTTATCGTGGTAGTTGGCTGGATCTTGAGTTTGATGCGAAAGATCTGATTTACTTCCGTATTGATAAACGTCGTAAAATGACTGTAACGTTATTGTTAAAAGCAATTGGTTATAGCCACGATGAGATAATTGATCTTTTCTATGATAAAGATGTTTATGCTATTAAGCGCGGACGTATTTATAAACAAGTAATTTCTGAGCGATTGAAAGGTGAGACTTCACGTTTTGATATTAAAGATAAAGATGGCAATTTAATTGTTGCTAAAGATAAAAAGATTACGACCAAACATATCCGTGACCTTGAAAAAGCCGGATTAACCGAAATAGAAGTTCCTGTAGAAGAGCTTGAAGGACGGATTCTAGGTGCAGATTTATTGGATCGTGATACTGGGGAAATACTTGCTAAATCAAATACAGTGATCACTGAAGACTTAGTGAAAAATGTATTAGTAAGTTCAATCAAAGAAATTAAGACTTTGTATGTAAATGATCTTGAACATGGTTCATATCTGGCAGATACTTTACGCGATGAAGAAGCGTCAAAGGAAACTGCGGATAATAAGGTAGAAGCAATTCATCAGATTTATAAAATGATGCGTCCGGGTGAGCCGTACTCTGAAGACATTGCAGCAACGGTATTTAATCGTACGTTCTTTAATGCTGAAACTTATGATTTATCGAATGTTGGTCGATTTAAATTTAATTCACGTACCTACTTACATGAGTTAGATCCAAAAACTCCGCAATGGTTTAGAAACTTGTTGTCTAGTTTGCAACAGCCGGATAATGAAGCTGTTTTACTAGCAAAAGAAGATATTGTTTTATCTTTGGCTATTCTAATTGAACTACGTAATGGTCGTGGCGTTATTGATGATATTGATCATTTAGGTAATCGCCGGATTCGTGGTGTTGGTGAACTGGTTGAGAATCAGTTCCGTATCGGCTTATCACGAATTGATAAGGCAGTAAAAGATAAATTGACTCAGCCGCTTGAAGAGAAAGATCTATTGCCAAATAAGCTAATAAGTGCTAAACCAGTTACATCTAGCTTGAAAGATTTCTTCTCAACTAGTCAATTATCTCAGTTTATGGATCACACCAATCCATTGTCTGAGATTACTCACAAACGTCGTATTTCGGCATTGGGTCCAGGTGGTTTGACTCGTGACCGTGCCGGATTTGAGGTGCGTGATGTACACGTTACTCATTATGGACGCTTGTGTCCAATTGAAACTCCTGAGGGGCAGAATATTGGTTTGATTAATTCTCTGTCAGCATTCGCGAGACCAAATCAGCATGGGTTCTTGGAGACCCCATATCGTAAAGTTGAGAATAATCGAGTTACTGATGAAATCGAGTACTTATCTGCAATTGATGAAGATAAGGTGGTTATTGCTCAGGCAAATGCCACGCTTAGTTCTGATGGTTCTTTTGCGGATGAGCTGGTGTTTGCGCGTAAAAAAGGTGAAACAACACTTGTTTCACGTGAAGAAATTGATTATATGGATGTTGCAACCAATCAGGTTGTATCCGTTGCTGCTTCATTAATTCCGTTTCTTGAACACGATGATGCGAACCGTGCATTGATGGGTTCAAACATGCAACGTCAAGGTGTGCCATGTGTTCGTGCCGACAGTCCTCTTGTTGGGACTGGGATGGAGCGTGTTGCCGCTATAGATTCAGGGACGGTAGTAATTGCTAAGCGTGGTGGAGTTGTTGATTTTGTAGATGGTAATCGTATCATTGTCAAAGTAAATGAGAATGAAATAGTTGGTAACGATCTTGGTATCGATATCTATAATTTGGTTAAATATTTACGTAGTAACCAAAATACCTGTATTAATCAGAAACCAATTGTTAAAGCTGGTGATATTATTTCTGCTGGTGATGTAATTGCCGATGGTTCTGCTACTGATCTTGGTGAATTGGCGGTTGGTCAAAATGTTCTAGTTGCCTTTATGCCTTGGAATGGGTATAACTTTGAGGATTCAATTCTTGTTTCTGAGAAGCTGGTTGCAGCTGATAAATATACATCAATTCATATTGAAGAATTATCAGTTGTTGCTCGTGAAACCAAACAGGGTGATGAAGAGATCACTCGTGATATTCCAAATCTTTCACAAAGTCAGTTAGCCCGTCTTGATGATACTGGTATTATCCATATCGGTGCTGAAGTTACTCCAGGCGATGTGTTAGTAGGTAAGGTAACTCCAAAAGGTGAAGTACAACTTACCCCAGAAGAGAAATTATTACGTGCTATTTTTGGTGAAAAAGCCTCTGATGTTAAAGATACGTCTTTACGTGTTCCGGTTGGTATCAGTGGTACAGTAATTGATGTTCAGGTATTTAATCGCGATGGTAGTAAGCTTGATCCACGTAGTCTTGAAAATATTGAGGCAGAGCTTGGTAGATTACGTCAAGATATCCGTGATCAGATGACGATTATTGAAGATGATGCTGCTACACGGATTAAATCGACATTGCTTACTCAAGAATTGAAGAATAAAAAAGGTAAAGTAACTGAAGAGCTGCTTGCTGGAATGGCAAAACGTGACTGGTTAACACTAGAGCTTAAAGATGAAGCTATTAACGAACAACTAACTATGATGGTTAAAGCTATTGATGAAAAACGTGCTGAATTGGAAGCTCGCTTTAAAGTTCAAAAAGATAAGCTTTATCAGGGTGTTGACCTACCAAATGGTGTCATTAAGATGGTTAAAGTTTTCGTTGCTATCAAACGTCGTTTACAGCCTGGTGATAAGATGGCTGGACGTCATGGTAACAAAGGGGTGGTATCAAAAGTATTACCTGTAGAAGATATGCCATATATGGAAGATGGACGTACAGTTGATATTGTCCTTAACCCACTTGGGGTTCCTTCACGGATGAATATTGGACAGATTCTTGAGGTTCATCTAGGGCTTGCTGCTAAGGGACTTGGACATAAGATTGATAAAATGCTGCGTGATCAGAAAAACATGCAGGAAGTAAAACAATTTATTGATCAGGTTTATAAATCAGCTGGTAAAGGTGAAGATGTTAATCAGCTAAATGAGAATGAGTTTAATGAGTTGGCGCAAAATTTACGTAATGGTGTTCCGTTTGCTTCTCCTGTATTTGATGGTGCCAAAGAAATTGAAATTAAGGAAATGCTAAAACTTGCTGATTTACCTGAGTCAGGTCAGGTAACATTATTTGATGGTCGTACTGGGATGCAGTTTGATCGGTCAGTAACGATTGGTTATATGTACATGCTCCGCTTGCACCATTTAGTGGATGAGAAAGTACACGCCCGTTCAACTGGTCCATACTCATTGGTAACGCAACAACCATTGGGTGGTAAAGCTCAATTTGGTGGACAGCGTTTCGGTGAGATGGAGGTGTGGGCACTTGAAGCATACGGTGCGGCATACATCCTACAGGAAATGTTAACTGTTAAGTCAGATGATGTTGAAGGTCGTACCGAAATGTATGAACGTCTTCTTGAGGGTGAGCATAAGATTTCGGCGCAGATTCCAGAAGCCTTTAGAGTATTGACTCGAGAGGTGAGAGCATTGGCCCTTGATATGGAACTCGAAGAATAAACTGCGCAACTAATTTTGTAATAGCTTTGGCGTAAGGCTTCTTGTGTACTTAATTGTACACGGCGTCGCCTTACTTCTCGCTCTTACAAATTAATTTGGCAGTTAAAATATATATGAATCATCAAATAAAATAGGCAATGAAGATTTCATTGCAGTAGCGGCAAAATTTTTGGAGTAGCGTAATGTTGGAATTTAACAATCTCTTTCTTAATAATAAAGATAGTAATGAACATTATGGTCGTATCCGTATTGGCTTAGCCTCCCCGGAAAAAATTCGTTCGTGGTCATATGGTGAAATTAAAAAGCCGGAGACGATTAATTATCGTACCTTACGTCCTGAGCGGGATGGCTTGTTTTGTGCACGAATTTTTGGACCAGTTAAAGATTATGAGTGTTTATGTGGGAAATATAAACGGATTAAACATCGTGGTGTAATTTGTGAAAAATGTGGAGTTGAAGTAACTCTGTCTAAAGTACGTCGTGAACGTATGGGGCACATTGAATTAGCTTCTCCAGTTGCACATATTTGGTTTTTGAAGTCATTGCCATCTAGAATGGGAATGGTTCTGGATATGCCATTACGTGATATTGAACACGTACTATATTTTGAAGCATATGCAGTTATTGAAGTTCTTGACCGTGTGGAACCTCCACTTCATCCTAAAGATGGTAAAACTCCAATTAGAAAAGGTGATATCTTATCTCCTGAACAGTATAATTTCCTTATCGAAAATAATGATGATGATAAGCTTGATGTTGGAATTGGTGCTGAAGCAGTTCGTAGAATGCTCCAATCTATTGATCTCGAGACTGAAATTGGCACTATTCGTGAAGAAATGGCTACTACCAAATCAGAAACTAATTTGAAAAAGTTGGCTAAACGATTGAAAGTACTTGAAGGGTTCAAGCGCTCTGAAATGAAGCCAGAGTGGATGATTATGGATTGTGTTCCAGTGTTGCCACCTGAGTTACGCCCATTAGTGGCTCTTGATGGTGGACGCTTTGCTACTTCAGATTTGAATGATCTATATCGCCGCGTGATTAACCGAAATAATCGTTTACGTAAATTGATCCAACTTCGTGCTCCAGAAATTATTCTGCGTAATGAACGTCGTATGTTGCAAGAAGCCGTTGATTCATTGTTTGATAATGGTAAGCGTGGTAAGGTAATTACTGGCGCTAATAAACGCCCATTAAAATCTTTAGCTGAGATGATTAAAGGTAAATCAGGTCGTTTCCGTCAGAATCTATTGGGTAAACGTGTTGATTATTCAGGTCGTTCAGTGATTACGGTTGGGCCAAATCTACGTCTGTACCAATGTGGTCTGCCAAAAATCATGGCATTAGAGCTATTTAAGCCATTTGTTTATCATAAATTACAAATCTTAGGATATGCGTCATCAATCAAGTACGCTAAACGAATGGTTGAGCAGGAACATCCACAGGTATGGGATATTCTTGAAGATGTAATTCGTGAACATCCGGTTTTATTAAACCGTGCACCGACACTTCACCGTCTTGGTATTCAGGCATTTGAGCCAGTATTGATTGAAGGTAAAGCTATCCAGTTACATCCACTTGTTTGTGCCGCATTCAATGCCGATTTCGATGGAGATCAGATGGCAGTCCACGTACCATTAAGCCTTGAGGCACAGATGGAAGCACGTACTTTGATGTTGGCATCGAATAATGTATTATCACCAGCTCATGGTGAGCCGATTATTGTTCCATCTCAGGATATTATTCTTGGACTTTATTATATGACTCGCGAGAAAGTTAATGATAAAGGTGAAGGTACAATATTTGCTAATCTTAAAGAACTTGAACGCGCTTATCAAACTGGTCAAGTTGGATTACATGCCTTGGTAGAAGTAAGGCTTGAAGAGTGGCATCGTGATGGAAATGGCGATATGGTAAGCCATTCTGTTCGTCGTAAAACTACGGTTGGTCGTGCTATTCTTTCTCAAATTATGCCACAGGGACTTGATTTTGAATTAATCAATAAAGCCTTGAAGAAGAAAGAAGTTGCGAAATTAATTAACGTATCATTCCGTAAATGTGGAATTAAAGATACAGTAATTCTTGCTGATCACTTGATGTATATGGGCTTCCGTTATTCTACTATTGGTGGAATTTCTGTATGTGTAAATGATATGCATGTACCAAACTCAAAATATGATAAAGTTGCTAAAGCTCAATCTGAGGTTGATGCGATTTTACAGCAATATAATGAAGGTCTTGTTACTCAGGGTGAGCGCTATAATAAGGTAATCGATATCTGGGGTCGTTGTGGTGAAGATATTGCCAAGACTCTGATGAGTGAATTATCTAAAGAAAAAGTAACTGATAAAGATGGTACAGTTGTAGATCAAGATTCATTTAATTCAATCTTCATGATGGCGGATTCTGGTGCGCGGGGATCGATTGCTCAGATTAAACAGTTATCTGGTATGCGTGGCTTGATGGCTAAACCATCCGGTGAAATTATGGAAACTCCGATTACGGCGAATTTCCGTGAGGGATTGACGGTATCGCAGTATTTCATTTCAACCCATGGTGCGCGTAAAGGGTTATCAGATACTGCACTTAAAACAGCAAACTCGGGTTATTTGACTCGTCGTCTGGTAGATGTTACCCAGGACTTAGTTATTGTAGAAGATGATTGTGGTACTACTAATGGGGTAGTAATGCGCTCTATTATTCAGGGTGGTGACGTAATTGAATCATTACGTGATCGTATCCTTGGGCGTGTTGTTGCTGAAGATGTTATTGATCATGATACCAATAAGGTAATTGCCGCAGCCGGAACACTTCTTGATGAAGGATTGGTTGAGCGAATTGAGCAAACTAATATTGATGAAATTAAAGTTCGTACACCATTAACTTGTGATACTCGTTATGGTTTATGTGCTAAATGTTACGGTCGCGATCTTGCTCGTGGTTATCAGGTTAATCAGGGTGAAGCAGTTGGTATTATTGCTGCTCAATCAATTGGTGAACCGGGAACACAGTTAACGATGCGTACCTTCCACATTGGGGGTGCCGCTTCGCGTGCTGCCGCAGTAAGTCAGGTTGAGGCTAAATCATCAGGTATTGTTGGCTATAAAGACTTACGTTATGTAACTAAACCATCTGGTGAAAAAGTAATTGTTTCCCGTTCTGCAGAATTGGTGATTTTAGATCAGCATAATCGTGAACGTGAACAGCATAAAATTCCTTATGGTTCAATACTTGCCGTTGCTGATGGTGAAAAAGTTGATGCTGGTAAGAAACTTGCTAGCTGGGATCCACATTCTCGCCCAGTAATTTCTGAGCATTCTGGTACAATTGTTCTTGAAAATGTTGAGGAAGGATTAACTGTAGTTAAAGAAACTGATGACGTAACAGGTTTAACTGCACTTAAAGTAATCGATCCTGCCAAAGTTAAGGGTGCTAAATCTAAGGATAAAAACTTGCGTCCGGTAGCTCGTCTATTTGATGAAGCTGGTCGTGAGGTTAAAATATTTGGAACAGATGCGCCAGTTATTATTTCATTCCAGATTGGTGATATTATTGCGGTTCGTGATAATCAAAATGTAAATGCTGGTGATATTATTGCGAAAAAACCGCAAGAATCAATGAAAACTCGTGATATTACAGGTGGTCTGCCACGCGTTGCCGAGCTATTTGAAGCGCGGATTCCTAAAGATGCAGGAATGCTAGCTCCATTATCTGGAACAATTACCTTCCAGAAAGAAACTAAAGGTAAACATAAAATCAAGATTCTTGCTGTAAGTGGTGAAGAAGTTGATTTAGCAATTCCGAAAGATAAGCATATCCTAGTTAATGATGGTGAGTATGTGGAACGTGGACAAATGATTGTTGATGGTCCGGTTGATCCACATGAGCTACTAGAAATGAAAGGTATTGAAGAGTTATCTAAATACATCGCACATGAGGTACAGGAAGTTTATCGTTTGCAGGGTGTGAAAATTAGTGATAAACATATTGAGGTAGTTGTCCGTCAGATGCTACGTCGGGTAGTGATTGTGAATCCTGGTGATAGTGCAATTTTCCTTGAAGGTGAACAGGCAGAGCGTTCGGCAATTCTTGATGAAAATGATCGTTTGGTTGCTGCGGGTAAAGAACCTGTAGAGTTTAAAAATATTCTCCTAGGTATTACTCGTGCTTCTCTGAATACTGATTCATTTATTTCTGCGGCATCATTCCAAGAAACTACGCGTGTCTTGACTGAGTCTGCTGTATCAGGACGTGTAGATTATTTACGTGGATTAAAAGAAAATGTGATCATGGGACGTCTGATTCCTGCTGGAACTGGGTTGTCTTACCATCGAGCTAAACATGGTCATCAACTACCGCAAATTAATGATAATGGTGCGGCACTAGACTTAGATCAGTAAGTATTATTGTGTAGGGTACATATGATGTGCCCTAAAAAATAAACTTATTCAAGATTTATAGTAATATAATTTTATTGTGCTATAATAATGGCGAAGGTTTTTTAAGGTTTTTAAAAATTATGAGTAATGTTGTATATGCTACAGATGCTTCATTTGAAGCTGATGTTTTGAAGTCAGAAGTGCCTGTTTTAGTCGATTTCTGGGCTGAGTGGTGTGGTCCATGCCGTATGGTTGCTCCAATTCTAGATGATTTGTCGAAGGAATATGCTGGGCGACTTAAAATTGTCAAAGTAAATGTCGATGAAAACAGTGTTTCTGCAGCGACTTATGGAGTGCGCGGGATTCCTACATTATTGCTATTTAAAAATGGTCAAGTTGTAGAAACTAAGGTTGGTGCTTTACCTAAGGGTCAACTGGCTGCATTTATTGACAGCAATATCTAGTTATTATAAATAGTTGCCACATGTGGCAACTATTTATCTTTCAGTCAAATCGAGTAATTCCAAATATCACAAAAATTCTTAAAAGTTCAAAATTCATTGTCTGGCAGGAAATTAAAACTAACAGTAACAGGTTTTTAGGTGTTATAAAAACATGCATTTATCAGAAATAAAAGATATTCACGTATCGCAGCTTGTTGAAATGGCTGCAGGCTATAATATTGAAGGGGCAAGCAGACTGCGTAAGCATGATCTGATTTTTGCCATTTTGCGTAAAGTTGCCGAACAGGGAGAAAACATATCTGGGGGCGGGGTGCTAGAAGTCTTGCCAGATGGTTTTGGATTTTTACGTTCACCGGACACTTCCTATCTTGCCAGTCATGATGATATCTATATTAGTCCAAGCCAGATTCGCCGCTTTAATTTGCAGACAGGTGATACTGTTGAGGGTGAAATCAGAATGCCAAAAGAGGGCGAAAAATATTTTGCCTTGGTGCGAGTTGATACAGTTAATGGAAACCCACCTGAAGCAAATAAGCATAAGATATTGTTTGAAAATCTAACCCCTTTATTTCCAGATCAACAGCTACACCTTGAGCGAGATATCAAGGGTGAAGAAAACTATACGGGAAGAGTCATAGATTTATTCTCACCAATAGGTAAAGGACAGCGTGGTTTATTGGTTGCGCCACCTAAGACTGGTAAAACAGTTATGCTTCAGCATATTGCGCACTCAATTACAACTAATCATCCCGAAGTTGTTCTGATTGTATTATTAATTGATGAGCGTCCGGAAGAGGTTACTGAGATGCAACGTTCGGTAAAAGGTGAAGTCGTTGCTTCTACGTTTGATGAACCAGCTGCGCGCCATGTCCAAGTTGCCGAAATGGTTATGGAAAAAGCCAAACGTTTGGTGGAAAGTAAAAAAGATGTAGTAATCTTGCTTGACTCAATCACTCGTCTTGCTCGTGCCTATAATACTGTAGCACCTGCATCAGGGAAAATTTTAACTGGTGGTGTGGATGCTAATGCCTTACATCGACCGAAGCGTTTCTTTGGTGCTGCACGTAATATAGAAGAAGGCGGTTCACTGACAATTATAGCTACAGCATTAGTTGATACTGGTTCGCGCATGGATGACGTGATTTATGAAGAATTTAAAGGTACTGGAAATATGGAATTACATATGGATCGTACTTTAGCAGAACGCCGAGTTTATCCAGCAATTGATATCTTACGTTCCGGAACTCGTCGTGAAGAGTTACTGTTAAGTAAGGATCAGTTACAAAAGTTATGGGTGTTGCGGAAATTCTTATCTGAAAAACAACCTATTGAAGCAAGTAGTTTTGTTCTTGAGAAAATCAGGGAAACTAAGAATAATGGTGATTTTTTTAATGCAATGACCAGATAACTCTGAATATCCGTTTAGCAACGGTTTTACACTACTAATTAGATATAGGTGTCAAAACCGTTGTGATTTTAGGGGTTTACTTATTCAATATAGTCAAACCTAACATTATAAATAACTTTTCTTGCCGCTTTCTTATCTAAAAGCCAGCTATCATATCCCAGTTGTGCACCATTTATTTTTCCAAGAGTTATTCCAGGAATTTCTTCTCCTGGAATGGATAGCTCAACATCCCAAATTAATGGTTGATCGATGTATAAATTAACCGATTGGTGGAGCAGTTTAAACTTCTTCGAATTAGGTAATAACTGGGAGTAATCATCATAGGAAATTGGCCCAATCTGAATTGTAAATGCATTGTTGGTGGAGGTTATTTCCTTACCTAAGTGGCTGTTTTCGCCTAGTTGGCAGTTATTGATTCCCAAGCTAAACTGCTGATCTTCAGGGATTGGTAATAAACTATCCTGGCATTCAATGATTTTAATTGCTCTTAGATTCAGTAGATCACTAAGCAAAGTTTTTAAACCATACGCAGACCTAGGAAAGTGCCCTAATATTCCAAGGTAGCGCAGCGGATTATATTCTGAAGAGATATTATTTCTTACATTTTCATTGGTAAGTCCACCAAAGCTATATAAGAAAAACATATAACTGTTATCTTTTTCTTCAAAAAGCTTATAACCAAGTCGATGAGTACTCCATATCTTGAAAAAAGAATGATAAAGGTGATTGTTAAAAATATCAATAAATTCTCGATTTAGTGAGTTATCCTCTGCTGCCTCCTGAAACAGATTTTCAGTATAAAATGTTGGTAGCGGAGAGGATACTCCATAAAGTCCAAGAAAAGTAGCAGTTAGCAAATAGCGACTACCATTTTCTGTTGCTACTTCTTCTATACTGGCAACATCCGAACCCGGAAATTCAAGCGATAATTCAGGACGAATGCGAAGTTGCTCCTGTAGTGAAGCTTGTTCTTCTTTAGTTAGCAAGTTTAGTAGTCTATTAGCTTGAATAAAAGAAAACTTATTGCCAGAAGTTAATAGTAATTCTTTTATATTAATGTTCGATTGCCTATTTTCACTGGCCATTTAAAACTTACTCCGGAATTAAGTTCTTTAAGATTAAATTGGATAAAAGTATTAATACTTGCGTAGATTGTAAAAAAGCTATTTAATACGCTTCCAAATAAATATACATCGCCAAGTCCTGCAAATTGATCCGCATATACTTCCATTTCTATCTTATGCCCCCGAACTATGCGTCCTTTATGTACTCTGTCAATTGGGGCTGCTTTAATACTGCTTATTCCCGAAATTCTCTTCTGATTAGCAGTAAGCCTTGGTTTATCCTGATCTTCAGCTGACAAAAATAGTTTTAACATGGCTTTTAGATTATCCAATTGTGCTAATGACAGAAAATTCAGTGATAAGTATGAAATAAATCGCCAAAAATTTATTGAATCAGTTGGTGGTTCTATCGAATATGTTGGTTGTAAAATATTTCGAAAGTTAAGGCTTTCAGGTGAATTGAAAGTTGGAATACAAATATCGCCTATTCTTAGTTTTTCGGGTAATCTGCCATTAGTACATTTTACAGTAACCACAAGAGTTTCTTCATTTATCTTGGTTATATCTTCCTGATAAGGGAAAAATAAATATGTTTCTGGGTGATTATTTATTATTGAGCGTTCACGGAGTAACTGATATACCGGGCTATCAGAACTTTTATGTCCAACAAAGCTATTAATTGGAAGATATTCTTTCTTCTCATTAACACCTTCGGTATATGCAAAGACACTTTCGACTTCATATACCTGATAATGAGTTGGATGGTGAGGGTTTGGGCGCAATAGAGTTTTTTCTGTCTGGTGATTGAGCGTAATTGGGTCCATTTCGTATGAAAACAGGTTTATTACTGGAACTGCATTTAAAATGAAAGTATCTTTATTTACCTGTACACTTTCTTCCGGAATATTATCCAGTTCAAAAGTAATTGAGAATTTATCTGATTTTCCCCGCTCCAGCCATTTATCAAGTCCAGTAAGTTTCATAAAGAAAAACTTATAAGGTAAAATGAAATATTCCTGCAATAGACGAAATGCAGAGAATGATTGTACTGGATAATCAAGAAGTTGATTATCTATATCCATTCCAATAGCTTCCAGCTGCTCAGGTTTGAAGGTGAATTGTTTCCCATCCTCAGATTTTATAATAATCTTTTTTAGATTATTATAAAGAAGCATATAAATATTCGCCGCCCGGGTATAAGTTCCGCCAAGAAAAAGATATAATCCTTCTTGAATATTCCAACTCTCTAATGAAGTTCCTTGTAATTCAAAATATACATCTAAGTGAGAAATCTCTTCTTTTATCCGCTCCAGTTTTGCAGAAATGATTTTTAGTGGATGAACTTCGAGATCAGACGATGTTTGAAACTGACATGATGTCCCATCAGTTTTGTTAGCTGCAAGTGCTGTTTTAGCTTTTACAATTACTGGCTCAGTTTGTCCCGGCTTTGGCTCAAATAATACAATTGATGTTGCCGGAATGGATCTTACAAATTGGGGGTAAATCAGTTCAATCGTTTCTTTAACGAATTTCTGAAATTCATTATCCAGCTTCTGATTTAATAAACCGCTTAAAAAGGCTACTCCTTCAAGCATTCGTTCAGCACCCGGATCCATACTTGGACCCATTAATAGTGGTGCCGTTACCGGGTGTTCTCTTGCAAATTCAGTAGCTGCTTCTCGTAGCTTATGTAGCTCACTCTCATAATATTTATTAAACATCAGCTTTTTTACCTTTCAACTTTCACCATACCGTCAGACGTTATTACTGTTTCAAAAAAAATTGGGTGTTGGCGTTCACCATTATCAACAATTAGTTCCGCTGATAAGCCAAATTTCAGCGTGAGGGCATCACTTGTGTCCGGGTTATAGCTGATTTTAATATTACGTAGTCTGGGCTCATAACGTTCGATAGTAATTCGCATCATCTTTTCCAGTTCCTGAACAGCTTCGGCAAGATTCTCGCCCGGAAAATTAGTTAAATCTGGCATGCCATAATTATCTGCAATTAATACACTTCCACGTCTGGTATTTAGAATATTTCGTAAATGTTCCAGAATTGAGTCAATATATGCAGAGCTATTATTATCCTGCTTATCAGGAGTTTTCTCAATGTAACGGAAAGTTTCGAATAAGGTGCGAGTTGTCATTTATAGTGCTTCAAATAAAAATGGCATTGATTAAAACCAATGCCATATTATAAACCACAAATACGTGAATTATGCTAATTTAGGTGCATTCCATGCATCTTCTGCTTCAGTACTATTTATATTGTCTATCCATGAGATTTTTTCATATGACATTGAAATCGTCTGCATGTGTTTATATGGTTTATTATCAGCAATAAAAGTTTCTGGAAACCATTCGCGAGAGTTTACCACGATTGCTTTTGTTAACTTAACTGTATAATATTTTTCTTCAAGACCTTTATCATTAATACGATAAAAATCAAGAGTTACATCTAGTGGTTCTCCAGTAGAACATGCTTGGAAAATTTTCGGTGTATGCTTACCAATTTCAGTAGTCAGTACTACAGGATTATGAATCCGTTGACCAACAGCCAAACCAGTATGTGTATCACGAGGGATTTCAACATCATGATCTAGTGCATAACCTAAAATAGTATTTTCACGACCTTGTTGTTTAACATCGCCTTGGATAGCTCCTTGGCTTGAACCTTGGATAGTTGCGTATATTGTAATAGCCATTTTCATCTCCTAATTATTTAGAATGTTTTAGTAACAAAAGCTCAGATAGTTAGTTATTGAGCTATCTGAACTAACTTTTATACCTGTTATAACATTTTACCTAGTTAGGTAAAATGTACTTATTATTTTGGTATGGCAAAATAATATCATAAAGAAAATTGTATTGCAAGCTTTTTAGTTAGCCGATTTGGACAAAAAATTAAGACATGACATCAATAAGATTTCTGCTATAAGGGTTCTATATATTTTCTCTGAAAACCAGTGTTTAAATGTGGGTTGACTGTCAAATCAGTTATGATATAATTGGCTAAACATTCCACTAACCATTCGCTATTATCTAGGAGCACATATATGATCGCTAGCGATATCAAAGCCTTATTGATGAAGTTAAATGATTGCAGTAGCATGGCACTGCAAAATGCGATTGGAATGTGTGTTTCACGGACTCATTATGAGATTACGATTGAGCATCTCCTGTATAAATTGCTTGAAGATGCAGACAGCGATTGTTCGGTAATATTAAAAGAAAGTGGGATAGAGTACGTAAAAGTACAGAAGTTACTTTTACAGGCACTGGAAGAGCATAAGTCCGGTAATTCCTCCAAGCCCGTGTTTTCACCTCAACTCTTGGACTTAATTCAAGATTCTTGGCTAATTGCTTCCATTGATCTTTCTGAGCGCAAAATTCGTAGTGGGGCAATTTTAATTGCTTACTTAACCAAGCTGGTGTTATATTCATCTGGTTATTATGCTGATTTGTTAAAGGAAATAGATCGTGATGCTTTATTAAAGTCATTTGCTGATTATACTCAAGCATCAAAAGAGCATTCGACGCTAGATGACGCAGGAAACATCTCATCAAACCCTATGGATGGAACGCAGCAGGTAAATGGTGCAACTGGATTTGTTAAACAGTTTTGTACTGACTTTACCGAACTTGCTAAAGAGGGCAAAATTGATCCTGTTTTTGGTCGCGATGAAGAACTGCGCTTGATAGTTGAAATTTTGGGGCGCAGACGGAAAAATAATCCTATCTGTGTTGGGGAACCTGGGGTTGGTAAGACTTCTATTGTTGAAGGATTGGCATTGCGGGTAATAAATAATGATGTCCCTGACCTATTGAAAGATATGCGAATCCTTGGTCTGGATATGGGTGCTTTGGAAGCTGGAGCTGGCGTAAAGGGCGAATTTGAAAAACGCTTGCGTGGTGTGATTAATGAAATAAAATCTAGTACACAAAAAACCATTTTATTTATTGATGAAGCACATATGTTAATCGGAGCCGGTGGGGCAGCTGGTGGAAATGATGCTGCTAATTTGTTAAAGCCATCTTTGGCGCGTGGAGAATTGAGAACTATTGCTGCAACTACATGGAAAGAATATAAGAAGTATTTTGAGAAAGATCCTGCATTAGTAAGAAGGTTTCAATTGGTGAAGCTAGATGAACCCTCGCTCTCTGACGCTACGTTAATTCTGCGAGGAATAAAAGAGCATTATGAAAAAGAGCACCAGGTAACTATTCGTGATGCAGCGGTGGAAGCAGCGGTTATTTTATCTGACCGATATATAATAGATCGGTTTCTACCGGATAAAGCAATTGATCTTCTTGATACCAGTTGTTCCAGAATCAAGATAAATCTTTCGGCCAAGCCGGGTATTCTTGATAATAAAGAACGGGAAATCCTCGCTATAAATCGTACTTTGAGTGCTCTGGAACGGGATCGTTTAAATCGGATTACGATTGATGAAGAAAAATACACCAAACTAGCGATAGAGAAAGGTCAACTTGAATCTGAGGCACATGAGCTTTATGAGCGTTGGTTGCGGGAGAAAAAACTGGCAGAAGGTGTGCTCGATTTACGCAAGGAATTATTTACCAATAAAGAAAATGCAGACAAAATTAGAGAGCTGGCTGAAAAATTAAATAAAGCAGAATCTGAATTAAAGCATGCCCAAAATCCTGAGGCTTTATTAAGAATTGATGTTGATCAGGATGTCGTAGCGGAAGTTGTTTCAGATTGGACTGGTGTCCCTCTGGGTAAAATGCAGCGTGATGAAAGTAGTATTCTCGTGGATCTTGAAAGTAGGCTTGCTGAATCTATCAAAGGGCAGAATCATGCGCTTCATCTGGTAGCTGATTCTATTCGTGCGGCAAAGTCTGGATTAAAGAATGCTCAGCAGCCGATAAGCGTATTTTTATTTGTTGGTCCAAGCGGGACTGGTAAAACTGAATGTAGTCAAGCTTTAGCTGATTTAATTTTTGGTAATCGCAAGAATATTGTCACTATAAATATGAGTGAATTTCAGGAAAGCCATACTGCTAGTAGATTGCTTGGTTCTCCTCCTGGATATGTTGGTTATGGTGAGGGTGGAATGTTAACAGAAGCCGTTAGGCAACGTCCATATTCAGTGGTGCTACTTGATGAAGCAGAGAAGGCTCATCTAGATGTATTAAACGTATTTTATCAGGTATTTGATAAAGGCATCGTTAATGATGGTGAAGGTAAAGAAATTAATTTTAAAAATACCATTATCATTTTAACTAGTAACCTAGCGTCAGATGTTATTCAGGAGATGACTGGTGGTGATGGAGCAAATGAAATTCCAGTTGCCAATATTATTAGCGCGATAAATCCTATCTTGAGTGCATATTTTAAGCCAGCATTGCTTGCTAGAATGACAGTGGTTCCCTTCTTTAGCCTTGGTAGTGATGCTATGTATGGAATTGTTGAGCAAAAGTTAAAAAATATTCAAAACACGTTATTTACAAATAATAAAATGGTACTGACCTATTCCAAGGCAGTAATAGACGCTATTGTTAGTCGTTGTGTAGAAGTGGAAAGTGGCGCAAGAAATATTGATTTTATATTAAATGGTAATGTTTTACCCAAACTTTCAAAAACAATAATTACTCATGCTGGTAGTGGAAAAATGCCAGAGAAAGTATTTATAGACGTTATGGAAAATGGTGAATTTATTTTTAAGTTTGATGAAGAAATACAAAATATCGGGAGTGAAGTAAAAGAAAAAACTAAAACTAAGGCAAAAAAGGCAAAACAGGATTGACTTGACTAGTCAACTTATAATAAAGTAATAACTCTATTAAAAAATATGTATGATCAAAATAGTTCAATAGAGGCGAGTAAGGTATTATATTTATATCTGAAAATAATAAATAAAAACTAGGATATAACCTTTAGATAATTTGGCAGATATATTAAGTATGGTTTATTGGTTTAGGAGATAACAATGGCCAATGTATTTCATTTTAAAGTAAAATGGGAAGAGACAGATAAAGACAAAATAGATTTTGATGTGGTAGAATTTGATGGTAAAGAAGCTCTATCGCAACATTATGAATTTGTTATCAATCTTCGTTCAAGTGCGCTACTGAAAAATACTAATCCATTAGGAAGAAAAGCAACTTTAACTATCCAAATGGAAAATATGCATGATTTTTCGGTTACTAATCAACAGTCGGTATATAATGGGATAATAATAGGATTTAGTAGTTTAGTTAAGATTAAAGATTACTACTATTATCGGGTTATTCTGGCACCAAAACTAGCGAAATTAAGATATTCAAAAAAATCAGATGTATATATAAGCACAGGTTTGGGAGATATACTAAATAATGTTTTTAATGAGCAGGGTTTCTCACAGGAAGAACGCAAACTTTCTTTTAATTCCTCTGATAAAAAATATCAACCAAGTTCAGACTGCTACAACCGCTATGCTTTTATCTGCCAGTATGAAGAAAGTGATTATAATTTTATTAATCGGCTGATGGAGCGAGATGGGGTTTATTATTACTTTAAACAAACGGAGAGTGGTGAACAAGTAGTCATTACTGATCGGAAAGAAGATTTTATTTCCCGACAGGAATCATTGCGGTTTCGTTTTCTTAGTGAGCAAACTTCTGCCCCGGATCCTAACTCAATTCATGCTTTTGAGAAAAAGATGGTCAGTGTTCCCAAGCAGGTAACGATTCTTAATTATGGTTATGAAAAGGCTAATCTTGGTGATCAAGGAGTAATTTCTTGCTCTGCCTTTGTTAGTGCTGATGGCACTGAGGATAAAAGTCTTTTTGGTGAAGAGGTTATTTATGGTGAAAATTTTATTAGCCAGGAAAATCAGGGAGATGGTCAATTTTTAGCTACAATTCGTGCGCAGGAACTATATTCACATAGCCAGTTTTGTTATGCGAAGAGTACAGCGGTTCCGATTCATGCGGGGATGAAAATAAAGCTCGATGATACAAAGTATGATGAATATAATGGAGAGTATCTGGTAGTCGAAGTAATTCATAAAGGGCAGCAGCAATTAGCTGGAATGCAAAACCAGAAAGATGATCTGCGCTTTTATGAGAATACATTAGTATTATTACCAGCCAAAATTCAGTTTCGTCCAAAACGGATTACTCCTTTGCCAAAAATTTATGGTATTATGAATGCGCTGGTTGATGGAGAACAAAATAGCCAATACCCACAACTTGATAGTACTGGGCGCTATAAAGTCAGGCTTCCATTTCTTAAGACAGCTAAGGCTGATGGCAAAGGTTCAATCTGGATTAGAATGGCAACCCCATATGCTGGTAATGGTTATGG
>JBDHRI010000084.1:0-7846 GCA_039807465.1 Burkholderiales bacterium
CTAGTCAGATAGACTGCTTCCGGTAGCGTATTAGCAATTCCCACTCCTTCGGTTAGACTCAATGTATAACCTTGCGTTGATGTTGATACTGCTTTGCCATTTTGTTGTGTCTGTATTTTTACGGTTAGACTAGTACCAATAGCAGATGGTAACTGGACTAGCATACTAAAGGTTGAGCCTTGAGCATTATTTAGATTACCAATAATCTCCTGATTCGGTAAGACATTACCATTGTCATCCACCAATACTATGTTATTAAAACTCCCGGCATTGGCTGAGGCTACCAGTCCAGTTACCAGTATATATGGGGTGCCATTGATTACAGTATGATAATAACTTAGCGTTATTCCATCAGCACCAGATTTGCTGTTATATGCAATCTGCTCCACTCCGATAGTTTGCGATTCGCTACTGCCAGCTTTTAATGATTTATTTAGTTTGTCGGATAAATTACTATTCTCATTATTGGCACTAAAACCCAGACTACCAGCCACGGCTCCAGCCGGGATTGTTACTTTTAAATTACACTGGCTCATTGATTCTACTACTGCGCAGTTTGCCGCACTTGCCGATTCTATTTCTGCTCCTTTAGCACCGCCAATCAGATTGGCTAGACTGTAGTGGAGATTACTCACTGCCGCATTTGTCGGGTTCTTGACTACGATATAGCCCGGGCTACTTTCGGCTGGTTTACTGAAGATTGTCATCGGGGTTATAATCTGAAGTGATGATACATCACCGCTAGTATTGTTACCACCGCTATTTGAGCTGTCATTGCCACCGCTTCCGCAACCTATAATTGTAAAGCAGCCTAGCAATAATATTGATAATCGGCTGATATTTAATCTGTTTGGCACAGTTGACCTTTCATTTTATGATACATTATTAATGGTTAGCTATCTTTATTGTTATTTTGGGAGTACTGATTTTATATTGCTACCCCCCCCCCAGTAACCCTATAAAATATAGGTGTCGCCCCTATATTTTATAGGGTTACTGCTATTGCAAAATGCATCACTAAAGGCGTACAATGATGGTATCCATGATTAAGATAGACTTACGAAGGGGGATTTTCAATGCATCCTGAGATACAACAAATTATTGAGGCAGTCGAATTACTTGATAGATACAAAGAGATGGCTGTAGCGATTCAGGATATGAATTTCATTCATTTATATCATACCAATAATTATGCTAAATTAATTGATTTAAAGCCAAATTTGGTAGGTGTCAGGTTTAAGAATTTATCCAAAGATAAAGAGTTTCAACAGACTGCAAAAATATTGAATGTCATTAGTGAATACGTAAATCATACTGGAATAAAAGTTAGATCAGTATTTACCTATAAAACGCCCATTGATCAGGAGCGTAAATCATTGTTGGTTGAAGAAAGTATAATTTTTAGCAAAACCACAGGGGAAAAGCTCGGACGTTATGTCCGAATTGAGCCATTTGATTTTCGATTAGTGGCGCAGGTCCTTTCATTAAATAATGTCAATGCTCCCCTACAAAGTGAAGATTTAATTTCAATGGAAGAAATCCTGATTAATGAAAAGAAGCCATTTGCTCCAGTTTCATTGACTGTCAGAGAGTCAGAAGTTTTGACCTTGGTACTACTTGGCATGGGGCATAAAGAGATTGCTTCAGTCCTGTCTAATGCTCATGGTAAAAATATTCGTGATACTTCTGTAAGAGATGTTATTCATGACCAATTATTTAAAAAGTTTAATGTAATCAATCTTCAGGATTTAAAGCGTCAGGTCTTAAAAAATATCCCTATGCGGTGTATTCCGGAGTCTCTTTTACTTAATGATATAAGCGTAATTAATTCTGTAGAATTACCGCGATAAGCAATAAGTTCATATCTTCAACCAGCCTCTAATGCCTGAGATGGCAGGGCATTCATCTATTCAAGTAACAATTGAGCATTATTTTAAAATGATAAAGAATAAGGTGGATAATATAAAAGCCTAGTTTATGTCATATTTATGACATAAATAAATTGAAATACTCCTATTCCAATAGACATGATACTAAATAAATCTAAATAATAAAGAGAGTATTTTGATGATTTAATTATATTTAAACCAAAAATAAGTCTAATTTGAAGATATAGTGGTGGAGCCAAGGAGGATCGAACTCTACACACATTGCCTACATATCTGTTAATAAATTCAGATAAGCAACTGATTTTATTTGTTAATGATTAAATAAATAAAATTACTCCCTGAGGTATTTTAGTAGCTAAAGTAAGCTAAAACAAGTTAATTTGGTCACTGATTTGGTCACCGTTTAATATTCTCCTTTTAACTTATATCCTATGGTTAAATTATGATCTGGTATAAATTTACCATAATTTCTAATAACCATCTCGGTATTAATGTGTCCCAATTGAGTTGCTATCCAAGCTATATTCTCACCATTGCTCAATAACATGCTAGCGTAGCTGTGCCTAGTTTGATACGGATATCTATATCTAACCCCAGCGCTTTCCAACACCACTTTCCAAGCTCTTCTGATTTTACCTGCATCCAGCCATCTTTTATTTGTGTTTGGATTATGAAACACAAAATCATTTAGCTGCCCAGTAAAACCAAATTGAGACTGTAATGCCTCTTTAGCTTTTGGCAACATAACCACTTTGCGGATTCCGGATTTGGTTTTTGGTTGTTTTTCTGTATTAAGAATAATATTTCTTTGAACAAAAATTAGATTATTTTTAAAATCTATATCCACCCAACGTAAAGCAATCAATTCACCAGTTCGCAATCCTGAATAAAATGCAAATTGAATTAAATTTTTTATCTGTCCGTTGGCAGTATTAATGATTAATTCTTTTTCCGCTTCATTAAACGGATCAATTGATTCTGCTTTAGCGGTGCTTACGTCTTTAACAATTCCAGCAACATCTACTTTATCAAGTGGGCTTTCTGCAATTAAACCATCATCTACCGCGGTTTTTAGTGATTTACGCAAACACAATACAGCATTATTGATTG
This sequence comes from Burkholderiales bacterium, assembly GCA_039807465.1. Taxonomy (GTDB): domain Bacteria; phylum Pseudomonadota; class Gammaproteobacteria; order Burkholderiales; family UBA11063; genus Aquella. Next base: position 3,000 of record JBDHRI010000084.1, read on the forward strand.
TTTTGCTCGCGTGGTTAAATCCGTATAGCCAGCGGCGTATGTCTTGCGGTGTCAATGCAGATAACTCAATGTGACCAAACGATGGCATAAGATAAACTCTAAACTCTTTGCGATAATTATGTATCGTAGATTTAGTTAAGTTGCCATTTTCATATCTACGCTCGTATAGATCAAGCTGATGCTTGAATAAATCAGCGCAAGTTGTTTTGGCTGAAGATTTATAATTAATGATATTTTTAGATTCTGGAAAGTATTTATTGTAATCAAATATACCTTGGCTAATATCAAAAAGAATCGCAGCTCGTAATTGAGCTGCGTATTTAAAATTTTTTGGATTTGCTTCAAGCTGCAATGTTTCTCTGCAACGTTTTCCGTGCCAGTAAAAATCTATCTGAATTTTACCGTTTCGCTCCCTTATGCCAGGCGGTAATTTGCTGGCTGATTTTCCATGCATTCTTGATACCTTTCATAATTAACATAATATCCATCTCGCAACAATTTAACCATTCCGCCACCCAATCTCCATTCTGGGAAATTTGCGTTCATTGTCCGGTCTCTAACCGCGATAACTGTAATTCCCGTTAGTTTTTCAAATTGCTTTGCTGGTATCCAGCCAAATTTTATGTATATTTCACTCATCCTGTACCTCCATGTTTAGTATATTTCATTGTTAATTCCAATAAAAAACCGCCAGTTACGGCGGTGGTTATTATTCTTTAGCGTTGCGTAAATCTGTTAGATTTACCCATTCCTCACCAGCAAAATCAGTTACATACCTAACTGGCTGGCTGCCAAAATATTCAACTCTCAATTTATTCAAGATGCTTTCCTTTCGTTTAATTTGGCTCTAACCATTTCAACTACTGACGGAGCATAGTAACAACTCTCAACATCTTTATTACTATGAGGTGATTTATCCAATCTACGCTCGCATAGTTCTGGATTATCTTTAATATGTAATTCATTGGTAATACGTCCCACCATATTCGCGGATATTCCCAATTGTTTGCCAATTTCAGTTGCACTTAGCTTGTGCACTACGGTTGGTAGCATTGTTTCTACCGGAATATCATATTCTTTTTGCAATAGATAGGCTCTGGCTAAAGTTTTGCGCTCGTCGCTGATCGTCATTTTTTCAATCATGCGGTCAGCTGCACGCATGGCAGATGCATTAGTATGGCGGATAGTTTTTACTGGCTTTTTATTTTCAATTTGGCCATAGCTGCCAGTTTTACGAATGGATGGCAAAATATCATCTACTACCCAAGTTTCAAATTTTTCTGCATCTGGTAATTTTGAACGCATAACAAGACGGTATAAATCAGATTCCGGAATAATCCACATATCAGATCCACGTGTATCATTCTGATTTAATTTGACCCGTTGTTTTAACGGGTGCTTGCAATGTTGTCTAATAGCTTGGTCTGTATCTACATATCCAAGCTTAGTTGCAACTTCCTTGCCAATAAACCAAAGGCTGCCATCTTGGTGAGTAAGTACGGTTAAATCGCCAAATAAATCATTGTGGAATTTTTGGCTGTTATTTTCTGTAGACAATTTTGTAGACATAGTAATAATCTCCTTTTTATCATGTCTGTTAAATATGGGTAAAACTTGGGTAAATATTAATTCAGATAAGATTGGTCTATATTTATTCGCAACTGGATTATCAGTTGTAGCGAATAGTTGCTGGACTTGGTCGAGTGTAAGCCCAAACATACAATTACGGGAGTAAGCGTAGTTTAAATCAATCTTTGTAACCGCCATTTCCTCGACTTTGGTTATATCCAAGCCAAGAAAATAAGCGATAGTGCTTTCGATTAGTTTATGGTTGACTTCGACTAATAAGTCTCTACAGAATAAACTGTTATTATCGACATTGAATAGTTTAAATTGACATTGATTAAATGGAATAGACGCATCTATAGCCATTGGCAGATGTTTAGACATGATGATTTCCTTTGTATACTTACGAGATTACCTACCTTACGAGGGCAGGGCTGGAGGTTCGTAAACCGTACAAAGAGCGGCCGGACTTATTCAATATATTCGTCGCCCTCCAACCCATAGATTTACACCTATGGTTTGGGGTGTAGAAATAAAAAAAGCCATGTTTAACGGCATAGGCTGTACCGCTTTGTAGGATTTACGACGTCCTTAGCGGTGATTGTATCGCAACATAGCTCATCATGTCAATAAAAAACCGCTGATTTCTCAGCGGTATTTATGAATATCTGGTTTTAGTGTATCATTAGTTTTAGCAAAGTGAAGATAACTCCACTAATAGAGGTTATAGTAATAAATCCAATACCAATCATCCATTTTATTAACTCTGTCTTTAGTTGTGCAATTGCAAGCTGAACATCTTGCTTATTAGCTAGCTCTTTGCCTTCTATCTGGGCTACAGCTATTTCGATAGCTTGTTCAATCTGCTTTACTTGATATTCTGCAAGCTGTTCAGATGCACCTAACTCTTTGGATTTTTTCACAAATTCGTGGGTATCGAAATATTTTATTGTTGCTGTTGCCATTAATTAATCCTTTTAATGATGGTATATTATCATCATGTAATCTGAAATGTCAACAGGCAATAAAAAAGACTGAGTAAAAACTCAGCCTTATTTTGAAAGGTAATTTAAAACCAATGGAAGCCTTTAGCCAATATACCAAACATAGAAGCAAAACCAGCAGCCATTAGAAGCATAATTCTAATTTCTGTCTTTAGTATATCTGATTTTGTTGCTAACTCTCTGCTTTCAAGTTGGGTTATTTTTGTATTTTGTTCTTGAATAGTCTGCGCTTGTTGTTCAATAATTTCTACAACTACATCAGCCTGAGCTTCGGTAAAGTTTGCTTCACGAAGTTTCTTGATGTATTCAACTGCTGAAAAGTGCTTAGTTGTTACAGTCGCCATTAATTAATCCTTTTAATGATGGTATATTATCATCATACTAATAATCATGTCAATAAAAATCACCAGAACCCTCAGAGATGCGCTCTATCTCCTCAAAACCCATCAATCAGGGTTCTGGCTAGTAAGTTAAACTCGGTTGCGTTTAGCTTTCTGTGCCAAAAAACACCGAGTATAAAAACATAAACCGCTATCAGTAAAGTTGATATACTTTGGCTTACCGAAAGTAGCCTGCCAGAGTAGTTTTAGTTTCCATTTTAATTTAATAAAAATTGATTTAATCCCGTACATGATAACTCCTAATGAACATCGGTAAAGTATTCCGCAGCAGCTGGTTTCTTTCCTGCTTCGGCAAACTGTTTGGCAGTTGTCAGGTTGTGAAATGTGGCTGAACCGACTACATATTCCAGCTTGTGATCGTTCCATTCCTCGTGGATTACTGCGATACAGGTATCGCCACTGGATAGAACATGCTGCTGGAGGTTGCTGTTTGGATTTTTGCTTGTTTGCCATTCCATGGTTACTCCTAAATTATTGTTTTGTTAGCCTGAAATAAAACTACCCCCAATATCTGGGGGGTAGTCTGTGGATTAATCTTCATCTTGAACAAATAATGTACCATTTAAGCCGTGCTGAAATTGCTTGATTACCATAGTGTCATCAATTAATTTAACTACCGCAGATGCTTTTGGCAACCCTCCAAGCTCTTGGGTTTGTTTGAAGTTTACGGTCATCTTACCCATAACTAGCATTAATTTACTAAGTAAATCATTCATGTTGGACGGTCTAAAATGGACAGCTTGATTGCCGATTTTAGCGTTATATGAATGTATAATTCCGTAGTAATCTAAGCTATCAAAAGCTGGGTCATCAAGCTCATTTTTTTCTTTCGAAGGTGTTCGAATTTCAATTATCTCAACAGCATAATTACCATTTTGTAGCATATTTTCTGATATAAAATCAAAATCATTGTCTCGCAATAAGTCAACTATTTGTTGAAATTTAAACATAAAGCCTAACTGTTTTTGTTTACCATTATAATTGAATTTTGCCTCAGAATAGCCCCCCCCATCTGTATCATGTTGCTCAATTACTACCAAGCCGCCATCCTCAATAATTGCAGGTATCATTGATTCCGATGATTGATTATCTTCATTATTTAAATTATTTTCTGACATGATGTTTTCCTTAAAAAGTTAATTCTTGGATATTTAGATTATATTTATTAGCAACCATTTTCATGATGTGGCGAATTTTCGCGGGCTTATCTCCGCTTATGCTGAAGGTGATTGCTTCATCAGCTACATTGAGTATAGCAGCAGTTGTTTCCGATTGCTTAGGCTCCGATTCGCTCTTAGTTGCCTGCTCATTACTATCAGATTGTGGTATTTCTGCTTTTGAAGTCGCCGGGATATCATTTTTGTTTGCAGAATTTTTCGCAACCACAGTGGCGCTATTGGCAACATCTGCTGTTTTCTTTTGTTCTTCAGTTTCACGATGCTTTTTCCTTTTATACAGTTCAATTACTTGCTCATCACTATATTGTGTGTGCGGGACCTGCGAATATTTAACATCATAACTGTACTCAAGATTTAATTTCTCAATTAATAATTCACGATTACGAATATTCGCTGCTTCTAACGCTGTTGCATCGTCACTAGCTTTCTTTAACTGAGCTTGCAGATCAAATTGGGATTGAATGTCCTCATTTAGTTTTTTACCTGTATAAGATACCTGCAAATATTCGTCTTTAACAATGATCTTTGCTAAATATTCCTGGGGTAAATTACTTGTAAGTTTCATTTCTTCAATTTGCGCGCTTACTTTTGCGTGTTTTTCTTCTCTACGCAACCGCTCTGCTTCAGCTCTTTTAGCTGCGTTATCAGCAAAAACTTTATCCAGATGAGCTTCAATAAGTTTTTCATCGGCAATTAGA
>JBDHRI010000085.1:0-7773 GCA_039807465.1 Burkholderiales bacterium
TTAATTACCAAATTGTTAAAGATCAGTTTACTCAGCTTGAGTTACTTATTCAAGCTTAAAAAAGCGAGGACTCAGGTTATAATACAGTTATTTTACCATATTTTTATTGTGGTTAATTGTTAAAAACATGATTTTCTATGTGGTTATAGTTCCCCATGTAAAAACGCGGTATGAAAAATCTACTAGATCTTTTAAAATGACTTCCTGAAAGAATAAGGGGGTTTTATGAATAATCGGTTAATTAAACAAACTATCTTGGCTAGCATTATCCTATTTGGTATAACGGCATGTAATAGTGGTGGTGCTATCAATCAGAATAACGTTAATCCGGTTTCTACACAAACAATAGTAGCATCGGCTAACAACCAACTAACCAGTAGTATTCAAAGTATATCCGGTGGAATGAAAGACCCGCAAACTTCTGGCTATACAATGATTGTTGGTGCTCCATATAATACCGCAGGCAATAAGCCTGCGCAGCAGTTTTATAATGATCTACTAATGCGAATAAAAAGTCAGTCAGGATTGAAAATTAGCCGCATTTTATTGAATGTTGATAACCCTACGCAAAACCCTGATATTTATGGATTGAATAGTACGGTTGCTAATAGTGGACTTGCTGTGCAATTTATTGAGTCTGTTGCAGAATATAATTTGACTGCACAAAGTAAAATTGAAATCTATGCATTTAGTGATGTCGAAGCTGGAGATCAGTATGGGTGGGGTGCTTGGAATATTCCTGCGGATTCAGTTAATATTTCTAGTTGCAATAATGTAGCAAACCAAAATGATTTAAATCATGCGAATATGCTGAAATCTGTTTGCTGGACAAGTTATGTAAATAAGCTCATAGCTAAAGATGGATATAATGCCAATTCACTTGCCGGTAATACTTATGATGGACAGAAAAGTGCATTGCAGGATACGGATGAGAATCGCGAATGGTTATATAATCAAGAGTCAGCGGATAATTTAAATCTTGGCTGGATTAGTTCTGGTTTAAAGTCTTGGGTAAATCTGAACCTTATCGAGGTATATGATCTCGATAAAGGTAATGATTATGCTACACCACGACTGGATACAGTAGCTCCTGATGGTGTTGATACTCTTACTGCAATTTATAATATGGCAACCAAAGGGCAGGATATTGGTATGCCAGTAAATTATGCCAATGGGGTGGATACACTAACAGGTTCATTCCCTGGAGCACAGAAATTATTGACTTTAGCTCCTGGAAATACGGAGTCTGATTTTGAATCGGGAATGGTTGGAGCAAATATTTATCAATGTGCAATTAGTCACGGCAGTAGTGACTATGCTTGTGATAGTAGTTATAGCAGTAATGTTGATATAAATGCAGCTCCAGACCAGCAAATAATGCAAAGCCTTGGACATATATTTAATAATACCGTAGATAGCCCGCTAGGCAATAATGTTTATGGAGCAATACCTTCTGCCGCGGGGTGGTCTATCCCGCAAAATAGTTCTGTAGTTTATTTGTTATCAACTCAGTATATTGGACCAGTTGGCTCATACGCAGGCTCAGGTAAAGAGTGTATTGATGGGGCAAACTGTTCTTGTGTTGCTTCGAAATATAATCCTCAAGCTTCATGTGGCGATGAAAATGGTTTTGGTAGTTGGGGGAATTATTTGCCGCAATTCCAGTCGGTTGCCAGTAGTTTTCTTGCTTCACAGGGCTGTGATAGTACAAATTTTCCGGGGGGCTGTGGAATGGGAATATATATGTATGACTATATTCCTCAAGAGTGGTTTACTAATTAATCATGTTAAAAATTTACAAATAATTATTTATTCTCAGCTTGAAATAATTAATGCGGTTCATGTGTCTATATATGTAGCTGCCTTTGATAACAGAGGCAACTACATATTTGTCTAGTTCCATTTACTCTAAGCTCAATAAATTAAAATGGATGACTTCATAGCCACTGGCATGTTTATATAAGTGATGATTTCCTTGCATATGAAATTTCTAATTTGCAGGTATAGAGGAGTAGTTGAGAATACTGGCGTAAGAGGCTGGATCTATTCAATATATTTATTATCCAAAGCCTTCAATTTTAGCAAAAATAAAAAATTGCCGATGTGGCAAGTAAAAAAAGCCAGCTACTTTGCCGGGACTTATCTCATTTCTACCTTACCTAAAGTTTGGACAAGGTTTTTTATCACGTAATCATAGGCATCATTTAATAATGGTTCTCCATGAGCGCTTAATAAATGACGAAATTTAAGCTTTTCTAGAGCTAGCAGCTCGGATTTATCTATCTGAGTCGCTTGTAACCATATTTTATTGATAGCGGCATGTCCAAAGAGTTTTTGTGCTTTATAAAGTTCTGCTGTAGAATCACTAAAAAACTCATCTCTGGCTAACCAATTTTTGATGCTATCACAAGTTATCAATATTCCATCATTCTGATTGATATGTAAGACTGCCTCAGGGAATCTGGATGAATTAAATGTAACTACATTACAATTAGCAAATGGCATTAAACCTTCAGGAAGTAGGTTATAATCAGCTTTTCTATTATCTGCATGTTCCATATTGGGTAATGCCCATAATTTTGCATTATATTCCTCAAGATAAAAAATATCATCACGTCCATGAAAGCTACCTATTCTAATAACATTTTCAATTTTACCCAGAGCGGATAGCTTGAGCAATCCTTCTTCTGTCAATCTAACCGTATTAATAAGTGAAAGTTTGTCATGATTCCTAATAATTATCATGTTGCGGCTATGTTGTAAGGTTATACCTTCATGTTGCGTAATATTGGTACCTGTTACATAGAAAATGTCAGGAAAAATCTGCTTTATATTTGAATGAGTCCAAGCAGGAGAATATTGGGACATTAAAATATACCTTATTGGGATCGTTAACTGGGCTTCGGTAGTAGAGAGTTGCGATGTAATGGTGCACCCGACAGGAATCGAACCTGTATCATCAGCTTCGGAAACTGACATTCTATCCATTGAACTACGGATGCATGATAGATCTTATAGAGCGGTCATCATTTTATCACAGATTAAAAAAGCTCAGTTTTAAAACTGAGCTTTTTATGATCGAAAATTCAAAGCTTATGCTTGACCAGCAGGCTTATCTTCTTTCCATTTTACAACAATTTGACGTTTCTTTTGTACGCTAGAATTCAGGTTGTTCAAGCATGCCTGAGCTTCTTCATGGCTTGACATTTCTACAAAGCCAAAACCACGACTACGTTTATTTTCATCAGTTACAACTTTACCGTAAATAACAGTACCGTACTGACCAAAAATCTGTTTTAACTCATTGGTATCAATAGACCAATCTAAACCAGCTACAAATAATTTCGTATTACTCATCAAATAACCTATAATAAAACAAAAATTAACACACAATTCTATAAGACCAACAAAATGATGAATAACCGACAATCATACAGGCATTAAGCATGGCTCAAGAACTAGTCTAACATCATTATAGCATACCTATTTATAAATACAAAATTTTTATCAAAAATACATGATAAAATATTGGTTTTGTTGTTTATCTTCAACAAACCTAACGTGATCACAATTTATTAGCAAAAGGACAGGTATTTTAATGCAACGTACAAACTACTGTGGTTTTATTACAGAAGAATATTTGAATCAGGATATTACCATCAAAGGATGGGTTCATCGTCGTCGTGATCTTGGTGGGTTGATCTTTATTGATTTACGTGATCGTGAAGGGCTAGTTCAGGTTGTCGCTGAACCAGACGCAAACTGCTTTAGTATTGCCAACGAGCTAAAACATGAGTATGTGGTAGAAATTACTGGTAATGTAAGAGCGCGTCCAAACCCGAATAATGAACTAAATACTGGAAAGATTGAAATTGTTGCAGCTACGATTAAAATCCTCAATACTGCAAAACCAACTCCAATTCTAGTAGATGATAATAACGTTAGTGAAGTAAATCGACTTACTCATCGTATTATTGATTTGCGTAGCCAAAAAATGCAGCATAACATTCGGTTAAGAGCTAAATTGACGCACTCTATTCGTAAATTTTATGATGAAAATGGTTTTCTCGATATAGAGACTCCTTTTTTGACTTTATCCACACCAGGTGGGGCACGTGATTTCTTGGTGCCCTCACGGATGAATAAGGGTAAATTTTATGCATTACCTCAATCACCACAAGTATTCAAGCAACTATTTATGGTATCTGGATTTGATCGTTATTATCAAATTGTGCGCTGCTTTCGTGACGAAGAGTTGCGAGCTGACCGTCAGCCAGAATTTACTCAGGTCGATATTGAAACCTCATTCCTATCTGAAGAAGAAATTCGTGAAATAAACGAAAAAATGATTATTCAGGTATTTTAAGAAGTTTTAGATGTCGAGTTACCGAAGCTTCCGGTGATGACTTATGCTGATGCCATGTATTACTACGGCGTTGACAAGCCTGATTTACGTTTAGAAGATTTTAAATTTATCGACTTAACATCACAATTAAAAGATTGTGGTTTCAAGGTATTTAATGAAGCAGCCAATCGTGGTGATGGACGTATAGTTGCCTTAAAATTACCCGCTTCGGTGACATTGTCACGTAAAGAAATTGATGAATTAACTCAGTTTGTAGCTAAATACGGAGCTAAAGGATTAGCTTATATTAAAGTCAATGACGTTAGTAAATTGAATGAAGATGGCTTACAATCACCAATAGTTAAATTCTTATCTAGTGATGACCTGAAAACAATAATTGAAACAACTGGCGCAGCTAGTGGTGAAATATTGTTGTTTGGTGCTGATAAAGCCAAAGTGGTAAATGAATCAATGGGCGCACTGCGGCTTAAACTTGGGCATGAAAAAGGCTTAGCTAAAGGCGAGTGGAAGCCACTATGGGTAATTGATTTCCCAATGTTTGAATATGATGAAGGAATGGGTAAATATATGCCTGCGCATCACGCTTTTACCGCACCGAAAGATGAGAATGTTGAAATGCTTACTACCCAACCAGAAAAATGCTTAGCCAAAGCTTATGATATGGTACTAAACGGCTGGGAAATCGGTGGTGGTTCAGTCCGAATACATAACGCAGAAATTCAGGCAAAAGTATTTAAAGCAATGAATCTGACAGATGAAGAAGCGCGGCAAAAATTTGGTTATCTGCTTGATAATCTTCAGTTTGGTGCTCCGCCTCATGGAGGTATTGCATTTGGACTTGATCGAATTGCTACGATCATGTGTAAGGCTGATTCAATTCGCGATGTAATTGCATTACCTAAAACAACAACTGGACAGTGTTTATTGACAAATGCTCCAAATATAGTTGAAGAAGGGCAGTTACAGGAAGCCGGAATTACATTGCTGGCTAATAATTAGATTAATGCGCAGTTTTAAAATTTATAAGGTTAATTAATGAGTAATATATTTGCGATAAGTCCATTAGATGGTAGGTATGCGGATAAGGTTAAAGGTCTTAATGAAACAGTTTCGGAATTTGGACTAATCAAATACCGGGTTATGGTAGAAATTGAATGGTTTAAATTCCTTTTTAGCAAACCTGAATTTGGACTACCAACCCTTGAAGCTAAAGATGTTGAGTTACTAGATGCTATCGTTAATGATTTTAATGAGATTGGTGCGCTTAGGGTTAAGGAAATCGAAGCCACAACTAATCATGATGTAAAAGCGGTTGAGTACTATATTAAGGAAAAAATTGCGCATAATTCAGCTTTAGATAAATATCGTGAATTTATTCATTTTGCCTGTACATCTGAAGATATTAATAATACTAGCTATGGGCTAATGCTAAAAGATGTAAAAAATGTGGTTATCCTTCCAGAACTAAATAAACTCCAGCAAAGACTCACCGAATTAGCTAACCAGTATCGCGATGTATCAATAATGTGTCGGACGCATGGTCAACCAGCTACACCATCAACTATGGGTAAAGAACTATATAATGTAGTTTATCGTCTGGAACGTCAGATTAAACAGCTAGAAAAACAAGAGATATTGGCTAAAATAAATGGGGCAGTTGGTAATTATAATGCTCATTTAGTTGCCTATCCATCATTACAATGGGATGCCCTTGCCAAAGAGTTTATCGAGTTGCGCTTGGGACTTCATTTTAACCCATATACAACGCAAATTGAACCACATGATTATCAAGCTGAAATTTATGATAATCTACGCCGGGTTAATACCATTCTTATTGATTTATCACGTGATATGTGGTCTTATATTTCGATAAATTACTTCAAACAAAAGGTGAAAGCCGGAGAAGTTGGTAGTAGTACCATGCCACATAAGGTTAATCCAATTGATTTTGAAAATGCTGAAGGTAATTTTGGCTTAGCAAATAGTGTTCTTGGGCATTTATCGGAAAAACTCCCGATTTCACGTTGGCAACGTGATCTAACCGATTCGACTGTTCAGCGAAATATTGGTGTTGGGATTGGTTATACTTTGCTTGGCTTAAGTTCATTATTAAAAGGTCTAGGAAAAGTTGAAATTAATCTTGATGCTATTAATCATGACTTAGATAATAATTGGGAGCTTCTGGCTGAGCCAATCCAGACGGTAATGCGTAAATGTAATGTTGCTAATGCTTATGAGCAGCTAAAAGAGCTTACTCGTGGTAAGAAAGTCAATGCTGAAGGAATAAAAGAATTTGTTGCTGGACTTGATTTGCCAGATAGCGAAAAAACTAAGCTAGCATCATTAACGCCGCATAACTATATTGGATTGGCTAATAAATTATATTGAATTGATTAACTATAATAAATAAACCTGAATTTGTTTGATGTTAATGGCAGATTTTGATTATAATTATGTTGTACGAAATATAGTCCTTAGGAGGCAAAAATGTTTAAAAAGATTTATGTTCCGATTGATAATTCGGATATCTCAGATAAAGTATTAACTGAAGCGATAGATTTGGTTAAGGCAACAGGTGCTGAATTACGGATTAGTCATGTAGTTAATCTGGAGCAGATAACTTTTGGTATTGAAATGGTTGGTGTTGCAGAATTAAAAGATGCTCTACTAAACATCGGTAAAACGCTTATTGATCAGGTGAAAGCCAAAATTACTGAGGCTGGTGTAAATGCAGATGTGAAACTGATTGAAAATTATGGTTCTGACATCGCAACCCTAATTTCTGAGGATGCGCGGGCATTTGGTGCCGATTTATTTATTCTTGGGTCACATCACCTGGGATCATTCTCACATTTCATTACTGGTGGTATTGCTGAAGAATTAGCTCACGATACGCAGATTCCAATTCTCTTAATAACTAAACATAAACAAAAATAATAAAAAGGTAGCTTGGGCTACCTTTTATTATAGTGGAGTATGCCTTAAATTTCCGACAAAAGATAAGGGTCTAGCTTCCATTCCATCATTAGTCACCAATCGTGACCAATATTTCATCTCAAATTCTACTGGTTAACTATACAGTCATTTTGCCCCACCCGCATAAGGTGCAGTTATGTTAAGTAGTTTCCTTATAGTAAATATACACCAATCAGTATAACCCACAGTAACTAGCGGGGATGTTATTTTTACTCAAAGACTCCTGCATACACATATTCATTAATTAACTTGGATGCTTCTTCAGCAACGTCACTAGCAAGTATTCCATTAAACCCGCGACGGGATAAAACTAGCTTGGTAGCTGCCAGCCCGTGGATAAATACGCCAAAACGGCTTGCTGATAGTAAATCCATTCCTTGACCAAGGAAGGCAACTATAATCCCAGTTAGGGTATCACCTTGTCCTGCGTT
>JBDHRI010000086.1:0-7771 GCA_039807465.1 Burkholderiales bacterium
TAAACTGAATTATCAGCGTTACCTGCGAAAGCAGCAAAAGAAGCCAAACCTAATATCGCGCCTAAAATTTTTTTCATAATTCTATTTCCTTTTTGTATTTTGTTCAGACTAATTTATACAATTAGACAACCATTCATTTTTGCTTTGTTTGCCACATCCCTTGCTGTGACTTGACAATAATAGCGAAAAACTACAATTGCCGTTTCCTCTGACGATATTATAAAATAATCACTAGCTTAAAACCAAGCCCAGCCAGCAAATCTGCTAGCACTTCATAAATAAAATTTTCGCCCTAAACAAATAAACAAAATCATATTAGTACATTATGACAAAAAAATTCGATGTTGCGTTTTACTACACAATAGCGCAGTTTATTAATCAAACCACCAATATTGAACGTTCTTTAACCACTCTTAGCTACCGTTAAACCATAAAATGCCTAGTTGAAATAGCTCTCAATTAGAGATAATAATCAAAAATCTCAATATGCTATAATCACGAGCTAATAATTTTTGTTATGAGTTGCTCTTCAGATGATTTTTGATAAACAATTTGACGTAATTGTAGTTGGCGGAGGACATGCTGGAACTGAGGCAGCTCTGGCAACCAGCCGGATGGGGTTAGAGACTCTTCTTATTACCCATAATATTGAAACCCTTGGTCAAATGTCGTGTAATCCATCAATTGGAGGAATAGGAAAAGGACATCTGGTAAAGGAAGTTGATGCTTTAGGTGGCTTAATGGCGATAGCCACAGACCATGCCGGAATCCAATTTAGAATATTAAATTCAAGCAAGGGTCCCGCTGTCCGTGCAACACGTGCTCAAGCTGACCGAATACTATATAAAGCATATGTAAGAAGCACCCTTGAAAATCAACCAAATCTGACTTTATTTCAACAGGCAGTTGATGATTTATTAATTGAGAAAGACCGGGTAACTGGTGTTATGACTCAGAGCGGAATCGTTTTCAAGTCCAAAGCAGTAGTATTAACTTCAGGAACATTCCTTGGTGGACGAATTCATATTGGGCTTCAAAACTATCCTGGGGGAAGAGCAGGTGATCCGGCTGCAATACGTTTATCAGAACGCTTGCGTGATTACGAACTCCCTGTTGGACGACTAAAAACCGGAACTCCACCGCGGATTGATGGCAGAACTATTGATTTTAGCAAACTTGAAGAACAACCAGGAGATAGCCCTACTCCAATATTTTCCTTTCTTGGTAATCAGGAAATGCATCCAAAGCAGATTCCATGTTGGATTACACATACCAATACACATACCCATGAAATCATTCGTAGTGGTTTTGATCGCTCCCCAATGTTTACTGGTGTAATTGAAGGCGTTGGACCAAGATATTGCCCGTCAATAGAAGATAAAGTAAATCGCTTCGCGGATAAGGATTCACACCAGATATTCCTTGAGCCTGAAGGCTTAACTACTAATGAATATTATCCCAACGGCATCTCAACATCATTACCATTTGACATCCAGCTAAAATTGGTTCGCTCAATGAATGGACTTGAAAATGCACATATATTAAGACCCGGTTATGCAATTGAATATGATTATTTCAATCCGACATATCTAAAATCAAGCCTTGAATCGAAACTTATTTCCGGCTTATTTTTTGCCGGACAGATAAATGGCACTACAGGTTATGAAGAGGCTGCAGCACAAGGCTTATTGGCAGGTATAAATGCAGGATTACTAGTCAAAGAGCAGGAAAGCTGGTGCCCAATGCGGAATGAAGCTTATCTTGGTGTTTTGGTTGATGATTTGATAACCAAGGGAGTTAATGAACCATATCGAATGTTTACCTCACGTGCTGAATACCGCTTACAACTACGTGAAGATAATGCTGATTTCAGATTAACTGAAACTGGACGAAAACTCGGAGTAATTACAGATCAGCAATGGAGTGCTTTTTGTTACAAACAAGAAACTATTGAAAAAGAAACTGAGCGCTTGAAGAAAATCTTTGTTTACCCTGAAAACATTAATGGAACTGAATACGAAGCATTATTTGGCAAACGAATTGACAGGGAATACTCAATGCATGATATGCTAAAGCGCCCCGAATTTGACTACCAAGATTTATCGAAACTACCAGGATTTACCCCACTGGAATGCAGTGATCGCCGCATAACAGAACAAGTAGCAATCCAGATAAAATATGCAGGCTACATTGCCCGTCAAAATGATGAGGTAGGTAAAAACCTCCAGCTTGACCAACAAAAAATCCCTCTTAATGTTGATTATGATAAAATAAGTGGACTTTCCGCGGAAGTTGTGCAAAAACTTAAACATCATCAGCCGGAAACATTAGGGCAGGCATCACGAATCTCAGGGATTACTCCTGCAGCTATTTCACTCTTACAGGTTTTTGCCAAAAAAGGTTTCCCACGCTTATGATACACCAGCATGTAAAGAAAATAAAACGTAAACATATTCGAGAAATTGCCATATATGGGATTGTAGGACTTACCGCACTCTTTTTTCAAGATCTTGCCTATTGGATTCTACACCGTTATTTCCATGTCTTCCCATCGGTTTCAATGATATTTGGGAGTGCAGTAGGAATGTTTATCGCTTACTACGGTCATATCAAATATACTTTTAAAAAGCATCGTTTTTCAAAACGCGAATTTACCAAATTCATGATTACATCAATAATTGGCATGTGCATAAATGTTGGCGGCGTACGAATCTTGACTAAAGTATTTATGCTAGCTCCAGAATATGGCGTGATTCCAACTTTTGTCACACCATTTATCAGCTTCTTAATCAGTAAATTCTGGGCGTTCCGTTAAAATTAATCTTTAGGCTTTATCCGTTCAAAGCACTCTTCGATAAATTTTACTAATGCCTCCAGATTTGCAGATTTGTTTTCGGCATCACGGATAAGGAAATATGGAATCTCGCTAAAGGTGTACTCAGGAAAAACCTTTACCAAACCTTGACTGGCGGTATCATTAAGTAGTAATGTATCCCATAATCCGCCAATTGCGTAACCACTATTTACAATCTGGTGGATATTAAGCCCTTCATTACTAAGAATTCTGCACGTATGATTATCAAGAGCGATTTGTTCACCTGTTTTTACATGATTTGCGTATAAGATTTTTGTGACGGTATCATCGCTATTTATCATACCAATAACCGTGTGCGAGGCTAACTCTGCCATTGATTTTGGTAACCCATAACGTTTTACATAGTCTTTACTGGCATAAAGCTGAAAATGCGCCTTATGAAGCAACTTTATTTTCACTACTTGCGAGGTTGGTGGATTCGCATTAACCGCCAAATCAAGGTTTTGGGTTACCAAATCAACTGCTGAACGCTGATAAATAATATCTAAGGAAATATCAGGGTTTTTTGCCAAAAATTCACCAATATAAGGAGAAATTACATAAAAAGACATTGCTGGTGGCAAAGCAATCCGAATTCGTTCTTTCAAATTTCCTTCACTAGTACGTAAATTTCTGATTATATTATCAATTGAAAATTTATAACCTCTAACACTTTCGTATAACTTGTGCCCAGCAACAGTAAGCTCAATATTCCTAGTATTACGCTTTAATAGTTGAATACCCAACGCCTGCTCTAGCGCTTGAATTCTTCTCGTAATTGTAGGTTGCGAAGTATTATAATCTTTTGCTGTCTGGCTAAAGCTACCTAAAGCCACAAGTTTTACAAACATTAATAAATCATCATACATTATTCTGCCTCGTTGAGTAAATAGATAAATCACAAAGAATAAACAGGTTTAGACTGATTAACTTACCAGTACCCCAAAAGCACTACGACTGATTTTTATTATTATTTTTGTAGTATTATAGCATTAAGCAGCAGGCGCTAACAGCCTCAAGTACTATTCGTACATTTTGCACCGATAAAGTACTTAAAACAGGGTATAATATACAGCTATGAAAAAAAAACTTCTACTAGGTATTCTCTATTGTTCTCCAGTGTTTATGGCATATGCTGTTGACTTATTTGAAGCATATCAGAAGGCTTTAGTTTTTAATGCAGATTATTTAAAAGCTGTTGCAAATAATGACGCCGGGCAAGAAAACCCAAATATCTCACGTGCGGCAATATTACCACAGGTAAATGCAAATGTTACTTTAAGTGAAAACTATGTCTCTGGTGCAGGGATGTATGCTTTTTATCATCAACCAATATATGGAGCACAATTAAATCAAGTTGTCTTTGATTTTAGTAAATTTTCCACATATACTCGCAGTAAATATTCTGCCCAATTATCAACACTACAACTAGAAAATGCCCGGCAACAACTAATGGTTGATGTTGCCCAAGCGTATTTTGATGTACTTTATGCTGAAGATGTTTTATTAGCCACTCAGATGACGGCAAAGGCATTGGAACAACAGCTAATTCAAGCAAAAGAAGCATTTCAGGTCGGCACTGTACCAGTAGTTGATGTAAATGATGCCCAAGCAGCATATGATGCTTCTATGGCGCAGGAACTTCAGGATGAAAATAATTTAATTTACAAGAAAAATATCTTTCGCAATCTCACTGGACTTAATCCGGATTTGATTCAACCATTACAAACTGATATTGAACTAAAATTACCCGTTCCACAAGACTCTAATCTTTGGGCGCAAATGGCAGAAAGCGGCAATTTGAATGTAAAAATAGCCAATAAACAACTAATCATGGCAAAGCAAGATATCAGCATTGCCAGATCAGGTCATTTGCCAACAGTAAACTTTATGGCACAATACATGTATCAAGATACTGGCTCTATAGATAATACAAACGCAACCAGCAATCAATTACAATCGATCATAAATGTTCCTGGAAGCCCCATTTCGAGCTATACCGTTGGTTATGTTGGCTTACAGTTGAGTGTACCAATTTATTCTGGTGGCGGAGTAAATGCAAAAACCAGGCAGGCTGCTGCGATATTTGAATCATCACAGGAACAACTAACCAGCGTCCAGCGTCAAACCGATCAGAATATTCGAAATGCATACTGGAACGTTGCAAATGGAGTAAGCTTTGTGCAGGCGCAAAAAGCAGCCTTAAAATCCGCAAAAACCAAAGTTGACTCAGACAAACTTGGCTATCAAGTGGGTATTCGAAACAGTGTTAATCTGGTTAACGCACAAAAAGACTACTTTCAGACATTCAAGGAATATCAACAATCCAGATATAAATACCTGTTATCTGAAGTTCAGTTACAGTATTTAAGTGGCATGATAGATGAAAAATTTCTTCAACAAATAAATGCAAATATTAAACAATAAATACAAATTAATTAAGTAAAGGCGGTTAATACCACCTTTACCATTAATCCTGATAGCTTTTCTGATTTATCAAAAAATAATACAAAATACTAATTAAAATAACAAAGCCAACCAGATTACCTGGTTGCTGCTCTAAAATACCTTGATCCTGCATATAGCCAAATACCGTCAACAATGCCATATAAGCAAACATTGACCAAGATGAAAGTGCTGCCATCACAGATTTAGAAAACCCTCGATAATAAACCGAACAATAAATCACAAAAAATACAGCATGAAGAACCAATGATAAAACTAGCGGCAAGAATCCACACTGGACCAGCAAATAGCTTACTGCAATATACGCAATGTAACTAAAGACAACTCCACCGGGCATGCGAAAAGGTCTAGCCTCTTCAGGATACATTTTCCTAAGTTTGCAAAAAGCAATCGGAACCGCCAAACAGGAAATCAACTGAAAGACAGAAACCACAATCATAATTTTGTCCCAGTTATCAAAGAAAACTACCAATACCATGCAGAAAATTAAAGTTGCGGCAATAGAAAGGCGCGAAATGCCATGAATAGGATGCTCTTTGGCAAATATTGAAGGCATCTGTCTGTCTTCTGCCATTCCCGTAAAAATCCGGGCGCTAGATCCGACAAAAACAATACCAGTTCCTGACGGACTAATCGCAGCATCGACATAAAGAATGATTGCAACCCAGTTGATTCCTAGAATAATTGCTAATTGTGCTAACGGTGAATTAAAATCAAGCACATGCCAACCATTAATAATACTTTCTGGCGCCACTGCTCCTATAAAAGATACTTGTAGCATTAAATAAATAACCAGACAAATTATAACAGAGCCTGCCAATGCGAGAGGTATATTGCGTTGCGGGTTTTTTAGCTCTTTGGAAAAAACAGTAATCATACTAAAACCGTAGAACGAATAAAATATCCCGCAGGTTACAACAGCCGTAAACATTTTGTCATAACCATATGGTGCAATAGTACCTTTATAAGAGCTAAAATTAGCAGGGTGAAATGCTGCTGCCATAAAAATGATCGCAGTTAATGCCGGAACCGTTAGTTTGATCACTGTAATAGTATTATTAGCCTTCGTAAGAAGCTTAATTCCCCAATAATTAAGTAGCCCATAAATAAGCATCAGAAGACAAACTAAAGCAATACCAAACATTGTAAAATGATTATTATTAAATACATTCTCACTCATTGAGGGAAAAGCTTGCGCCAGATACTGAATGGAAGCTTCGGCTTCGGCTGGAATTGTAATAATCGTGGCAAACCAGTTTGAAGATGAAATTATAAAACCGTAATCACTATTGTGGGTTAAAGTAAGTAAACGCGCAAATAACCCGGTTTCTTTTGAATAAAAAGTAGCAATCTCAGCAAGTAATAGTGCTATCAAAAGAGCCAAAAATGCACCAATGACCCACGAACCGATGGCAACTGGACCTGCAAATTTTGCCGCCTTATAACTGGCAAAAAGCCAGCCGCTTCCTACAATACAACCAACGCCAATGGCAATTGCCGAAAACAGGCTTGGCTGCTTTCCTGAAGATTCAATATAAGCCATCTAATTTCCCTACTAAATATGGTTAAGTTAATAATTGTAACTTAAAATGGTTTTTTAATTCGAAATAGCTATAAAATGAGTAGGATATATCAGATAAATTAACTCATATTTTGTTGCTAATCTACAACATAATTAACACGCTAAACTTTAAGAGATTTAAATAACATCTATCCCTATAATAAATAAACTTGATCTATTATAGGTTTTAATTCTACAAAAATTTACACATCACAGCACCCTTACATTTGAAAGAGTGAGATCATATTTAAAACTAAAAAGCAATAACTAAATTTTCATTAACATATATTTCAAAATTACTCTGGTCTAAGTCATATTTATTTGATATCATTTTAAAATATAGCAAAATCTAACCTTTGCCAGAGAAAGTTATGAAAAAAATTATTGTCTTAATTGTAATTATTGGTATATTGGCATTAATAACTATTGGTGTCAATAAAGAATCACGGAATGATTCGGCTAAAGAAAGGAATTTAAAATCAGAAGGGATAGCTAAAAAACCAGAATTATTGTCTTCGATAGAATGGTTAAAACGCTATCCACAATTAAAAAATGTACCGACAAATAGCCAGACAGCAGTAATTGATAAACTGCGGGTATCTGAATCAATCTCAGAGCTTATTGGACCAATTGATAATCCGTATGGGGTAAGGAATGACATATTGGCAGCGATTCTTGAAATAGTACCAGAAAGTAATCCAAGAATGCTCAGAGCTGCAATAAAAACTGCTTATTATGAAAATTTATTGTTTTATTCAACTACAGACAGCCAACGACTAAATTATTTAAAACAATGGTCATTGGCAAGTACATGCCTGTCTTACTGGGATAACAGTGAGGGTATAGAAATTTCTTTAAAGATGGGGGAATCTATTGCAGAACTTATGAGA
>JBDHRI010000087.1:0-7326 GCA_039807465.1 Burkholderiales bacterium
CAGGTACCGGGCAAGGAATTTAATTTCACTTGGTTTATGAGTAAGTTATTTAATGTAAATGGTGTTCTTGAAGTGGTACGCCGCTAATTTAACTAATCCTCGGTGTCTTTTGCTGGTTTTCGCTTGTCATTTAGTCTGCTTATGCTCAAGGTTTCCACTTTTTATGTAAAATGCGCCGCGGGTGCCTGTTTCGTTCTTATTTCATATTTTGTTTAGAGTATTAGGCATCAATGATTTAGGGAGCTTAATTAGTTTAACTGATTAATAATTTTTATGTTGAATTTACTATCTTGAGTAATTTATTGGCGGAAGCTGTGAGATTCGAACTCACGAAGGGCTCGCACCCTTGCCGGTTTTCAAGACCGGTGCATTCAACCGCTCTGCCAAGCTTCCGTGTTGATGAGGTAGTTATTATATCCGCTAATGCTCCTACTTGCAAATATTTTTTCATATTATGGCTAATAAAAAATATAACTGACTGAACCGTTTTAATCCCTGAGCAGCCGCAGAAAAATTTATTTCTGATCTATGCTATAATTGTCAGTAATTTTAAGCCACTAAGGATTAATGCATGCTCAATCAGTCTCAGCCAAAAGGGTTTTCGATCTTCTTTCTTACTGAAATGTGGGAACGATACGGGTTTTACGTTCTACAGTCTTTATTGGTCTTTTATGCAACACAAAAGCTTAACCTTGATGACTCGGCGACATATGCCATGGTTGGGTCTTTTACGGCTTTAGCTTATATAAATAGTATATTTGGTGGTATTATAGCCGATAAGTATTTTGGCTATGATAAAGCTATTTTGGTTGGTGCAGCAACACTATGCCTTGGTTATCTATTATTGACCATCGCGACTTCATTGAATATTTTTGTTCTTGGTCTTGCAACTGTTACAATGGGAACTGGGCTATTAAAGCCTAATATCTCAAGTATGTTAAGCCTTCTTTATAAGGAAACTCCTGAAAAGAAAGAAATGGGTTATACTTTATTCTATGTTGGGATCTATTTTGGTGCAATTGGCGGTAGCTTTCTTGGTGGTTTTATCAAGACCTATCTTGGTTGGCACGCAGTTTTTGCTTCTGCGGCAATTGGTCTTGCAACTGCGTTTATAACGTTTAAAGTAGGTAAGGCAAAATTTAAGTTACATGATACCCGTGAAATACCACATTCGCGAGTTGATAATGTTAAAGCATTTATTGCAATATTTGTGTTGATAGCAATTGCGTTTATTGGTATTTATAATGATACAATTGCTGAGTGGCTGTTTGTTATTATTGCCATATTAAGTGTAGCCTTCATATTAAATAATATTAAAATACATACTGGAGTGGAGCGAAAGAAGCTCATCGCCTTTGCTATTTTGGTTGTATTTTCCGTACTCTATTGGGCGGTTTATTTTCAGCAGTTTTTCTCGGTTAGTTTGTGTACTTCGCGGGTAACTCATCTGACGCTTCCTGAGAGTTCATTAACCGCATTTGAATCTCTTGGGGTTATTTTATTTGGTCCGCTGGTTAATATTTTCTGGCTATTTTTACAAAAACGCGATAATGATTTTTCAATTCCAGCGAAATTTAGTCTGAGTTTTTTATTTAATGGAATTAGCTTTTTTATCTTGGTTTTAGGTTTATACTATGCACAGAATCATGGTGTTAAGTTAAATCAATTATTTATTATTATGAGCTATTTAATAATCGCATTGGGCGAGTTATTTATTTCACCAATTGGTTTGGCTATGGTGAGTACTTTAGTTCCTCAGCGGTTAAATGGTGCAATGATGGGTATTTTTCTAATGTCGATAGGTTTTGGTGGTAAACTTGCGGGCTATCTGGCACAATCTGCCGTATATGATAGTAGTAATGCTACATTATCAACATTGCAAGGTGTTTACCGTAGTTCATTTGAAACTTATGCGGCTTTTAGCTTTGGTATATTTATTTTATGTGTTCTTGCTATAAAGCCGATAAAAAAATTAATCTCAGGGAAAAATTGTGACTAAAAAGCAGGAATTAAATTTCGAAATGGCAATAAAGCAGTTGGAGCAAACTATTGATGATATTGAAGCTGGTAATATTGATTTGGAACAGGCATTAAATAAATACAAAGAAGGTGTTAGCCTCGTTAAATTTTGCCAAGAGAAATTGCAGGATATTGAACAGAAAATAAAGATACTAGATCAGGACTCAAATCAGTTAAAAGATTTTACTACTCAGTAAAGAGAAAAATGGATAACCAGGATTTTATAAATAATAACCATATTAAATTAATTGAACAGAAATTACAGCATATTCTGGCGCAGCCAGCAAAATGTAGTACTTTATTATCTGCTATGCAATACTCGACGCTAGATGGTGGTAAGCGAATCCGCCCTAGATTTACAATAGCAGCAGGGGTTCTCAGTGATGCAAGTCTTGATGCAACGGTTACAATTGGCTGTGCAATAGAATTGATTCACTGCTTCTCACTGATTCATGATGATTTGCCGATTATGGATAATGATGATTTGCGTAGAGGTAGGCCAACCAATCATAAAGTATTTGGTGATGCTGTTGCTCTTTTGGCTGGTGATGCCTTGCATGCACTATGTTTTGAAGTTTTAAGCTCTTCTGAATTGCATGTTGAAGCAAAATCGCGGCTTAATATTATTAATCTTATTGCTCATGCCATTGGTTCGCAAGGTATGGTGGGCGGACAAACAATTGATTGGTTAAGTACAGGTAAGAGATTAACCCTTGAACAGCTACAGGAAATGCACTTGCTAAAAACAGGGGCGCTTCTACGGGCGGCGATTCTTGCTGGTTTCTTGGCTGGGCAAAATACAAGTGAGCAGCAGTTAAAAGAGCTTGATATAATTGCCAAAAAAATAGGACTCCTGTTTCAGATAGTTGATGATATTATTGATACTACAGAAGATACTGAAACTTTAGGGAAAACGGCTAATAAAGACCAGGTAAATAACAAGGCTACCTATGTTAATATTCTGGGGCTGACGCAAACCCAGCAGATTGCTAAACAGTTGCATGGTGAGATTAAAACCTTGATTAAAGCGCATAAGCATAGTGAACAATTGCAATATCTAGCTGATTGTGTTTACTATCGAAATTCATAGTATTACTTAAATATTAATGTACCTAAAAATTGTTTGATTTAAAAATAAAATTTTGTCTTAGAACTTACTAAATAATGACCTATACAAATATATTAGAAAATATCAATTACCCTCACGATTTAAAAAACCTTAATCGTACCGAATTAAAACAACTGGCAGATGAATTACGCGAATATATTTTGCATAATGTGAGTAAAACTGGTGGACATCTTGCTTCCAATCTTGGTAGTGTCGAATTAACCGTCGCGCTTCATTATGTATATGACACGCCAAACGATAAATTAGTTTGGGATGTCGGTCATCAATCCTATCCCCACAAAATTCTCACCGGTAGGCGCAATCAAATGGATACCTTGCGTCAGACTAATGGTCTGGCAGGATTTCCCAAGCGTGATGAAAGTGAGTATGATACTTTTGGCGTGGGGCACTCGTCAACTTCGATATCCGCCGCGTTAGGTATGGTTGTAGGTAATCGTCAGCGTGGTAAGCAGGATAAAGTAGTTGCTATAATTGGTGATGGTTCAATGACTGCTGGCTTGGCATTTGAAGGCTTAAATAATGCAGGTTGGTTAAATACTGACATGCTAGTAATATTAAATGATAATGAAATGTCAATCTCTGAGAATGTTGGAGCCGTGAGTACATACTTATCAAAGATTCTTGCCGGGCGTTTCTATAATAAAGTTAAAGATACCGCTAATAAAGCGCTAAGTGTAGTGCCAAGTATGCAGAAGCTGGCACATAAGGTTGAAGAGCATATGAAAGGCATGATAATGCCTAGCACTATGTTTGAAGAGCTGGGATTTAATTATATAGGTCCAATTGATGGTCATGATTTGGATCAGCTTATTGATACACTAAATGAATTAAAAAATCTGACGGGACCACAATTT
Organism: Burkholderiales bacterium; assembly: GCA_039807465.1. Classification (GTDB taxonomy): domain Bacteria; phylum Pseudomonadota; class Gammaproteobacteria; order Burkholderiales; family UBA11063; genus Aquella. The sequence continues at coordinate 4,003 of JBDHRI010000087.1, forward strand.
TTGCATATTGTGACAAAAAAAGGGCAGGGTTACAAACTGGCAGAAAATGACCCAATTGGTTACCATGGAGTAAGTACTTTTAATCCAAATGAGGGAATGCAGACAAAAGCAGGTGCAATGACCTATACTCAGGTATTTGGCAAATTTTTATGTGATATTGCTAAAATGGATAATGAATTTCTGGCAATTACTCCAGCAATGCGCGAAGGCTCTGGCATGGTCGAGTTTGCCAAAGAGTATCCAGAGAAATTCTTTGATGTTGGCATAGCAGAGCAGCATGCGGTTACTTTTGCTGCTGGAGTCGCTACTCAGGGCATAAAACCAATTGTGGCAATATATTCAACTTTCTTGCAGCGTGGATATGATCAGCTAATTCATGATGTTGCACTCCAGAATCTATCCGTGTTATTTGCAATTGATCGTGCGGGGATTGTTGGCGCTGATGGTCCAACTCACAATGGTGCTTTTGATATCAGCTTTTTGCGCTGTATTCCTAATATGATAGTCATGACACCAAGTGATGAAAATGAATGTTATCAAATGCTTTATACCGGATTTAGGTTAAATGCTCCTGTTGCAGTTCGTTATCCAAGAGGTGCCGGGATTGGTAAAGAACTAGAGGCATTTAATAGCCAGTTGATGGAAGTTGGCAAAGGGCGGGTATTACGTAGTGGTAAGAAAATTGCTTTTCTTGCTTTTGGCTCCATGGTTTATCCTGCTCTTGAAGTGGCAAACGAGATTGATGCAACCGTCTGTGACATGCGTTTTGTAAAACCATTGGATCGAAAATTGATTAGTGAAATGGTTGCTGGGCATGATTATATTGTAACTGTAGAAGAAAATGCAGTTATGGCTGGTGCTGGTAGTGCCTGCGTTGAGGCGATGCTGGAAATGGGAATATATAACAAGCAGGTAGTTATAATTGGTATTCCAGATCAATTTGTCGAGCATGGCGATCCCAAAGTAATGCTTGGAAGTATTGGCTTAAATAAGAATGGTATTTTGGATAAGTTAAAGCAGCTCCAAATTTTGTGATTTATCCAACTTTTTGAAAATTATTTTTTTGATTTTTATGTGGCTGTTAACTTTGTATGCCACAGGTAAATCTTTATCCTGATTGAGTAACAATGAAATTAGTTTTATTTGATATGGATCATACCTTGGTTCCTTGCGATACGGGTACGGTTTGGAATGGGTTTTTGGCTAGACGTGGTTTGATAAGCGAAACTCAGCACGAACAGCGGCAGAAGTTTCTTTTTGATTATCAGGCAGGGATTCTTGATATGGAGGCTTCATATCGTTATGAGCTTGGGATTTTGCAACTTTTTCCCAAAAAAGAACGTGAAGAATTACTACAGGAATTTTTTGATCTGGTAATAAAACCAGCAATTAGTGCAAAAGCGATAGCTCAATACGAAAAACATCGTAAAGCCGGGGATTTTATTATCCTGATTACTGCGACGGTTGAAGATATAGCAAAGCCTGTAGCAGAATTTTTCGGGGTAGATCATCTGATTGCTACCAAAGGTAAAGTGAATGAAGCTGGTGAATATACTGGTGAAGTAGAGATTGAGCCTTGCATGGGGCGGGGGAAGTTGGTTCATCTCGAAGAGTGGTTACAGAAAACAGGTAATAACCCAGAACATTATACTTTTTATTCCGATTCACACAATGATATGCCGTTACTTGAACAGGTTGATGTGCCAATTGCTGTTGATCCTGATGATATTCTGCGTGAAATCGCTCTTGCCAATGACTGGCAAATTATGTCTTTTGTAAATTGATTATGCAGCAAGCTGGCAATTATCAGGAGTCTTTGTTAAAACTGATTATTGTTTGCCTGTTAATCAGTGGTTGTGGTTTATTTTCTCCTGTCTTAAACAGTAATGATGCTTATTTTTATGCGGTAATCAGTAAAACTATTGCGAATAGTAATAACTGGATCGATTTATACTCTGGTGGACAAGATTGGCTGGATAAGCCTCACTTCCCATTCTGGATGGCAGCGCTGTCATTTAAGCTATTTGGGATTAATTCATTTGCTTATGTATTACCGGGATACTTATTTCATATCCTTGGTGCTTATTATACTTATCGGCTAGCAAAACACCTTTATAATCATGAAGTTGGCTTGCTGGCTACATTGATTTATGTAACTAGTTTGCATCTTATGCTATCCGCAATGGATGTAAGAGCAGAAGCCTACCTTCTTGGTGAAATAATGCCAGCTTGTTACTACTGGCTGATCTACGATAAAGAATCTTCTCTTAAATCATTATTACTGGCAAGTTTCTTTACCGCATTAGCTTTGATGACTAAAGGTATCTTTGTTGTAATCACTATCTTTAGTGGCTTAGTTGCAGCATGGATTTATAGTGGTCAATTTAAGAAGGTAGTAACTCCTAAATGGTTACTTGGCTATGGGCTAAGTCTGGTATTTATTTTACCCGAACTAATCTGTCTTTATCTCCAGTTTGATGCTCATCCAGAAAAAGTAATCTTTGGACAAACCCATGTTTCTGGGATACTCTGGTATTTCTGGGGTAGTCAGTTTGGTAGATTCTTTAATAGTGGACCAATAGTTAATAAACATGGTGATATATTTTTCTTTGTTCATACTTATTTATGGGCATTTTTACCGTGGAGCATGGTATTTATAATTGCTACTTATCAGCTAATAAAGAATTTCAAAAAAGAAGCTGATAGAATACTTAAAGCTAAACAGGTTTATCTATTAGCAGCCTTTTGGCTCACATTTATCATGTTTAGTGCTACCAAATTCCAGCTTGATCACTATACCAATATCATTATGCCATTTGCTGCAATACTTTGTGCTGATTATTTATATCGCCAAGGTGGTAGGAGGTTAGCACAATTTCAACTGGTAATTAGTATTCTACTGATAGTACTTACTATTGGCTTAACGTTGTATTCATTTAAGTTGGATATCGCTAGTATTAGCATTATTCTACCACTAGGTTTACTAATCTACATCATCCAAACCAAGGATAAAATTAGCTACCTATCGCAGATAACACTTTATCCAGCATTGGCAATTTCGTTTGCTTTTGTGTTTATCATGCTGGTTAATGGGCGGATTTATCAGAAATATGATATCGGCTATAATGTAGCTCATTTTACTCGAAATCATCCTTTAGCACCAATAACTATAGTTGGAGTCAGTGGGATAATCAATAATCTGCAATTTCATGCTAACTCTAATGTCCTTTATGCTGAAAGTGCTCCAGACTTGGAAAAATTTGATCGCGAGTTTATCCTGATTAAAAAAGATAGCGGTATTACTCTCCCATATAACTCGCAGAT
>JBDHRI010000088.1:0-7176 GCA_039807465.1 Burkholderiales bacterium
TTCACGATAGGCGTAATCAATTAGAGGGGAATATATCACTTTTTCAGAATCTTAGCCAGATTGAGTTTCTGAATTTTCTATTTGGGCTTGGTGCATATAAAAAATCGCATTTGGCTGCGCGTGGAATTACTCATGAAATCCGGATTCCCAAAAGTTTTCCTGATGATCCGGATAAACCATATCATATCCCGATGATTGAGATGTCTTCCGAATTGCAAAAATCGTTGAATTTTGCGGGTAAGCTTGACAGAGATCCTGAGCATATTGAACTACTAATTAATGACGGGGTTAAACAAGGGACAAAGTTTCTTAAAGATATAGGAATGCTTTAAATAATGTAAATGTCAATTGAATTTATTAATTTTTATGAGTATAAAGCATGGTTTTGGGTTAGTCTTAGACGCTTTCTGTCAATTTAGAGTTTCAATTTTATTAACAAGGTTATTATGAAAAATTCTTTATTAATCCTGCTTGTTAGTTTTAATGTAGCAGCCTTTGCCTGCTCGGATATATTTATTAATAAAGCTGGTTATCATGTAGAAATATTATCCGTGATAAAAGTGGAGATAGTCTGGTGGTTGAGTTTATTAATGGAAAAGTTAAAATATATCAAAATGCAGGAAATGTATTAACCAATGCCCCTGATTATGCTTGGCAGCTTAATTATGCTAAACAATATGCCTCATTAAATGTATCTAGTGAAGAAGCAAATAAATCAATGGCAAATTATGTTTATAAATATAAGGAAGTTTATGGTGATGCACTTCGCCCAGCGGTAAATAACCTTCTTGGATTGCCGGGTGATTATACTTCAACATCGCGATTTGTTCGAGCTAGCGTACTTCTTAGTAATATGTACCCACCAGCATCTGGGGTTGAAGCAATCTATCAATCAAAAATGATAATGAATTCACTAATTGTACCTTATCTTCCTGGCGTTACACCAAAAACAGCATTAACTACTACTACATTATGGACTACGACGAAAGATCTTGACAATGTGACAATTCGATATCAGGATATTGCGTTCTTTCAAGCAGATCAAAAAATTGTGCCCGCTAATGTAGATGGTGGTAGTCAGTTTATCGATCTGAAATCAATAAACTTTAACAAAGTACCTGATGAATATGCTACTCAGGTAATAAAAACCATAAAATCAGGAAATTACACGGTAGTTGATTATACCCAGATCAAAAGTTTCTAGAGTTAGATTTAATGTTTTAAATAAAAAGCCGCATTTTTAAAATAGGCGGCTTTCTTGTTTAGATTTTGAGATAATGAACTACTGATAGTTAAAATTATTGCTATTTTTACAATCCAATGGATATTTACTATTATCATCTTCAGATGAACCAATAATTCTTAGTATCCGCTTATAAGCATCAATCCGATTTTGCGCTTTCACATCCTTATCTGCGCCGCGAGAACTGCCGCATTCTAACCCGCCATTGATGATATTAATTACAGTGCCAAAGCCAGGCAGACGGTTATTCTTTTTATCTGCTGCTGTTGGTTGCCATTGATTAGTCATGACTGCATGTGCTGATGGTTTAGGTGCTTGTGGTGTCATCCAGAACCAGATTGCAGATGCCCATAATAAACTACTACGAGTTTGCTGATTTGCCTCTGGGCTTGTAACTAATCCGGGGTTATCCAGCAAATTGTAGCCATGTTTTTTGACAAAATCAGTATTGCCAAAAGCAATATAATTATATGGGTAACTAAGCTGGATTGCACCACGTCCGTAATAGTAATTAGGCGAAGTAAGGCAGGATTTCTCTCCTTCAGGATTACTTGCCCATTGACAATACTTACCTTTAGGTTTTTTGACCTGAAGAACGTAATTAATTACTTTGGTTCTGCTGGCATCATCTAATCCCCAAATATTTACTCCTTGGGCGGATAATGCTTTTTTATCATCATCATTCATCCATTGAATTAATTGTTGATTACTAATCTTATTAAAATCTGCGGTGGAGTTTAATTTTTCTAAGATGTCAAAAGGGGTTTCTGAAGCAAAGCATAATCCGGTGGTTTCTTGTTGTACATTGGCAAGAAGTGCCGCCAATTCACGTTTGGCATTATGGCGACCTTCATTTATGGATAAAAAGCCGGGAAAATACGGTGTTGTTTTAGCAAAATTTTCATAAGTATATAAGGTTGTTATTGATTTTATTGTTGATGGGTCTGGCTTTTCACCACTAAAGTCAATTTTTTTGCCAGAGTTATCCACCACCATAATGGCTGGGCAATTTTGTAATTTACCAGCGAGCTCATCAAGAGTTGCCCTAGATTTGCCATAATTTGGTGCATTTTCTTCAAGGCATTTTGCCTGACCACTCCAGTCTTTCATATCTTCATATTTTTGACATTTTTGGGCTGCTGCAGCATATTCAGGTAAGCTATCTTTAAATTGCTTATAAGCTTTTGTATATTCTGCTTTCAAATGTTCGCCGTTAGATAGAGGAAATATCTCATCAAATTGCTTTTTTGTAATTAGTCCGGTTACTTCATCCGCATTTACTGTAGAAATCATAGTTAAAGCTGCTAATAAGCTAACTTTCATACTTGATAGTTTCATTATTTTCCCCTTGTGTTAGTGGTTTTATCTTATTGATATAATGTATTTTAGCAGATGACTATACAAGTGGCAATCTATAAATTCGTATATTAACTATGCATTTTCGTATGGCAAGTAATAGAAATATTTTGTTTAGCGCTAGCGTATATTAGTTGAGTTAACTAATATCTTATCGCTAAATTGCAAATATTGAATATTACTAAGCGTCTTAATTCCATCTGGTCCACTAATAGTTGTAATTCCATTATTGGTAGAGATTGCATACATGCTGGAAGCGAAAGTAAATACTACAGTATTTTCTCCAAGTCCACCATTTATAACATCATTACCTGAATATGGATAAAATATATCGTTCCCAAAGCTTCCCCACATTTGATCATCGGTTTCAGTACCATTTAACCGTCCACCACCCTCGGTAATCACTAGAGGCAAGACTCCCGATGGTTGTGCTTGCTGTGCAATACTATTACCGCTGTTACTCCAGTAGATCATGCTATAACCATTATCAGCACTATCGCGAAAATCCATAAATAACGAACTTGGAAATGATTCATTACCATAATAACTATAGGCGGGTATAGAATACAAATCTTGTGTCAGGTAGATGCTGGTTTTTCTGAATCCATCTGGTAGTATTGCTGATTCAAAAGCCGCAGCTATTTGCGTAGGAGTAGTAAAGGCTAGATTAGTTGATTTCATTATGTAGATATTACCCCAGTTGTCAGTGATAAAATGGCGTAAAATTGGTTCACCTAGATGATTATTTTTGGTGAACAAATAAAGCTGATTCTTGTTAATACTTGAATATTTAACTTCACCTGCTGGAACATAATTACTAGTCTGTGCTGCTTGCCAGCCATTTACAGGAGCTGGGGCTGGATATGCTGATGACTCAAAAGGCCAAGAGTAACTTTGACTAATTACAATTAAACCCCAAGTATGTCCTTGACAGTCTGTATATGGGGTTAAAGGACCGGGGGCTGCCATTGGACTACCTGGAGTATTGGCATAATCAAAAGTTGCATGACGTGGCGTATTTTTAATCCAGCTTTCACCACAATTGAAACTACTAAACTCTTGATCAGTGCTAATTGGATTTGAACCATAGTCAATATAAACATAGACATTACCCTGATAGTTGCTACCAATTTCTCCAATATAGGCAATTTCGTAACCACTACTATTTAACGTACTCTTATAACCAGCAGACTCGGCAATACTTATTGAAGAGTTGACATTAAATGGCTTACTTGTTGCTGATTTATAGCCTTCTGCGCTAGCAAGAAGAGTGTAACCATTTCCAGGCTGAGTAACTGACAGACTTTCAAAAGTTGCTATGCCATTTATTGCATTGACTGTTACATTGCCAAGTAGTGTTCCAGCATAGATTTTTCCCAAAGGTTGATTGGCATTTGGTTGATTAGCTATAGACAGTGTTACAGCTATATTTGCCGAACTTTCAAGTGTACCGTTACTATTTAAAATAGCAACTTTAATTGCTGGGGAAATATAATTTTGTGTACCGGTTGGGGTGCTATTACTAGCAGGTTCAACGTTAAAAGCTAATGTTGCCCCTGCATTATTACTTGTTCCGCTACTACAGGAGGATAGTAATATAATGCTACAAAAACCAGCGAAAATCAAGACTGTCTTCAAACTATTTTTCATTATGGATTTCACTTTTCTATGTTATCTACTATACTAATTAATATAGCATGAGGAAAATGATATTATTTAACCAATTTGGACAGACTAGTACTTTAGGCTGGTAATTTCTGGTGTTGATTTCGGTATCTAAAATCAATGCAAGCCTGAATAAAAGAAGAGAATAGGCTGTTATGCTCATAAAATTGTTTGCATGACCGCTCTGGGTGTCCCTGAATACCAATCAGGAAATGCTCCGGATCTGGACTTTCAACAATTTCAATCAAACCATCTTTAGCAAAGCCTGTTGCAATTAAATCATGCCCCAAATGTTTGATACCCTGATGATGAATGCTGCATGTCATAAAGCATGTTGCGCCAAAAACCTGATGCGCATGCGAGTTTTCCTGCAAGAGCACTTCATGATCCGGGATAATGTCATCAGGTAAAATAGTATGTAGTACCTCATTTATTTCAATTTCCTGAAATAAACTGCCACCCTCAGCTACATTAATCAGCTGATAGCCACGACAGATACCTACAATTGGAATTTTGCGCTTTTTGGCTGCGAAATAAAGGGCTATTTCAAATTCATCTCGCAAATGGTTGGGTTTGTCGCGTAATGGGCGCTTATATGGCGTGCCAGAATCCTGAATGCTTGAACAGTATTCAATTAGGCACTCCTCACCATAAAAGCGTGGATCTACATCCTGTCCACCAATCAATAATAATCCATCTAGAGAGTCAACAATATGTGCTGCATCTTCAGATTCAATTTTACTACTGATTATTAATGGTATCCCACCATTTTCACAAATGGCATTGATATAATTTGATCTTACGAAGACAAATTCATCGTGACTGGCAGAGGTTGCCGCAATACTGTCCAGATTTGAAGTAATACCTATAATGGGTTTTCGCACATTATTCTCATTAATACGTTATTAATTAAATTCTTTAATAATTTCAAGTACACTACTTACATCATTCATCAGGAAGAAATGTACACATGGCACACCACGAGCAATTAAATCTCTAACTTGTTTTTTTGCCCATTCTTTACCAATGGTTGCTGCATGTTCAGGTTTTGCGACCAATTCACTTACCAGTTCATGAGGTAAATCAATATGGAATAATCGTGGCAGGCTATTTAATTGATTAGCTGTTTTAATTACTTTTATGCCCGGAATGATTGGCACATTTATCCCAGCCTCGTGACAGGCATCAACGTAAGCAAAATATTTATCATTATCGAAAAACATTTGGGTAATTACATATTCGGCACCAGCTGCAACTTTTTGCTTTAAGTAATCAATATTAAGTTGCATATTGGCTGCTTCAAAGTGTTTTTCTGGATAACCAGCAACGCCCATACAAAAATCTACTGGCGGATATTCGGTATCAGCTATAAATTTACCTTCGCGCATTTTAGCAACCTGACGTACCAGATCAACTGCATTGCGATTGACGGTCTCATTGTCAGCAATTTGGCGATTATAGTTAAGATTATCACCTTTTAGAGCCAGAATATTTTCTATTCCCATATAGTTAAGCTCTATCAGGGCATCTTCGGTTTCCTGCTGGGAAAATCCCTGACATAAAACATGGGCAACAGCATCAATTCCATACTTATTCTGAATTACACCGCAAATGCCCATTGTTCCCGGACGTTTTTTATGTATTCTTTTACTAATTGTACCATCGCTATTTTCAACATATAATAACGATGAAGCGTGAGTTGTAACGTTAATCCATTTCGGATCATAGGGTAAAAGCTTGTCAATAATTGAAAATATTTCCGTTATCGGAGTGGAGCCACGTAACGGGGGTACAATCTCATAACTGAATAACGTTTTTTTTGCCTGACTTAAATGATCACTTACTCGCATTTTTCTTTGGACACCAACGACTTAAATTAATTGCAAAACATATTTTTACTAGTAAATAGCCAATTAAACCACTACTGATTACATCTAGCGGCCAATGCCACCCAGTACAGATACGAGCAAAAGCAGTTGCTATTACCAGAAATAGCATCAAAAACTGCAAGCCACGCTTATTGGCAAAAAACATATTGCTAATTGCAAAGGCAAATACTGCCATGTTTCCGGTATGTCCGGAAGGAAAAGATTTATAAGCTGATTTTACCGCATCTTCAAAGTAGTTTAGCCAGAAAAAGCTATTCTCAGGTAGTACAATGTATGGACGTGCTTCACCGACCAATTTTTTTAGTGCCGCAAAAACTAGATAATAGAGCACAATTAGGAGTAAAACATTTGGTAGTGCACTGCGTTTTTTAGCAACAGTAATAAGTATCAACAATACAGGAAGGATAAAAAACTTTGAATAACTAACCAGATTGAATGATGCCCAGAACATGTTTGGTAACAAATCATGATGACTATTTATGGCTATAAAAAGTTCGTGATTTTTACCAGATAGCCAGATTACGATGGCAAGTGCCAGAAAAATTAAAAATAGCCAGCTATCTTTAAGACAACAGCATTTTGATTCACATTTTTGTAATGGGCAAACCATTAAAATTTCCTTACTAACTAAATGATTTTATAAAAATAGAGATCAGGGCAATGTTTTTTGTGGTTTTTATACCTAATCATCCAATCCATTGCCCATAAGATATTCTTTCAATTCCAGCGTAATCTTTTTCTGAGCCGATACTTTGAAAGCCACATATTCTTAAAAGCTCTCGAACGTCATTTGCCTGATCGTAACCATGTTCAATTAATAACCAACCATGATTTAATAAATGCTCCGGAGCATCTTTTATAATCTGTCGAATTGCACTTAGTCCATCAGCAAAATCAGTGAGTGCTGAGATTGGTTCATATGCTAAATTAGTCAGATGATTATCCATTGCATGTATGTATGGTGGATTACTCGCAATTATAGCAAATTTTTCATTAATTGCCTGAAACCAATTACTTTCAATG
>JBDHRI010000089.1:0-7039 GCA_039807465.1 Burkholderiales bacterium
ATTGATTCAACAACCAAAGTTAATGATCTTAGTTTAAATGGCATAGTCGGTGATTTACCAAAATTAGTCCCAGCTGGAACTATAAAGCAGCTAAAAACCAGCATATTAAAAGGTACGCTAACAAATGGAGATATTACGCTTAAAGGCAATCTGAAGAATTTCCCATTTAGCAACGAAAGCCAAGGGATAATTCACGCATCAGCTAACATCAGTAACGGAAGCTATAAATTTCTGCCAAACTGGGGCGCGATAGATAAAATAAATGCTAAGCTAGATTTAAATAACAATCAGATAAGTTTAAAAATCATAAGCGGTTCAGCAGGAAATACCTCTATTGCCAAAAGCACCCTACAAATCCAGAATTGGGCGCACTCTCCACAACTAACGCTTAATGCTGAAGCAAACGGATTGACAACCGCATATCTGGATTATCTGGCTACAACTCCGTTTGCCAGTAAAGTCGCGCCAGCCAAGGAACAAGCAATAATCAATGGTAGCAGTAAGCTAAAAGTTAATCTTAAATTACCTTTGTCCTCTCCGCAAAAAGTTCAGCTATCGGGAAAATTCACGCCAGAGAATAATACCGCCAGTTTAACCTCGGTACCAGTTAGCATCAATGATATTAATGGAGCAGTCAATTTTAGCCAAAAAGGCATCGAAACAAGCACTATAAAGGCTACAGCACTCAATTCATCACTAAATTTGCGGTTAACAGATAAGGAAATTGCAGTAAATTCTCCTGATCTTGATTATGGACAAATTATGCATCTAGCATATAAACCAGCCGAATCAGTAATTTATGGTAGATCAGCAACAAATATAACCTATACTCTAGCATCCGAACAACTAACTGTTAAAAGTTCACTTGAGGGAGTTACAATTAATGCGGTAAACCCTATTACTAAAAGTGAGTCGGCAATTGCACCACTTAATATCAGTTACAACCGAGAAAACACCGCACATCAGTTAATTAGGTTAAATTACAATAATCAGTTATACACGAATGCTGATCTTAATGCAAATTTTCAGCCAAATAAAATCCGCCTCGCACTTGGAACTAGCAATTACCAGCTACAAAACCAGCAAGAATCAGCCAAAGTAACTGCAAAAATTGACACAGAGAAATTTAGCTTCACCGATTGGGCAGCTTTTGCGAGTAAACTTACCCCGTCAACACAAAATATATCAAACATGGAAACTGGAAATGAATCAAAAGAAACTATAAAGAAAGCCAGAAATGATGCTACGATATACCCAATTCAGGTAGAAGTAAACACTAATGGTTTTTTTGCTAAAAACTATAATTTTGATGGCGGAACCTTAAATGCAACGATACTACCTGAAAGTGTTTATGCTAGCATCAATACCCCAGACATAAAAGGAAAAATCAGATATCAGCTGGATGATAACCACTTACAAATTAATCTACAACGATTACTACTGTCTTCAAGTAATCTGGTTAATAGCGAATCACAAAATAAAGAGCTTCGCCAAGCAGAAAGCATAAGTATTTATCCAAAAACTGCCTATCAGCAGCAAGAATCTGCACCAAATATTAGCCTCAATCCAATGATCGAAAGTACCAATGTACTATTGGCAGCAGAATCTTCAGTCGAATCAGGGATAGGACTACAGACGAAAACAATAAACTATCCGGACGTTGATCTAAATATTGATAATCTTTACGTGGAAAATCACTTCTTTGGTTCAATGAAAGGAAGCCTGTATCAAGAAAGCAATTCGCTTCATATTGATGATCTAACAATTACCAATCAGGCTGCGAATATTAGAATTGATGCCAGCGATAATTGTCTTGGTTGTGCTAATGAATATGTCGGAATCATTATCCATTCGGATATCAATGATTTTGGTCTGCTATTAACCAAACTTGGGCAAGAAAATGTTTTTAGTAAGGGTAAAGGTAAATTTGATGCAACCATAGGCTGGGCAGGTGGTTTTGCAGCTGTTAACTTCGAGAGCATGCAGGGTACAGCTACACTTGATGTCAATAAAGGACAGCTAGTGCAAGTAAATCCAGGGCTTTTTGGTAGTTTACTTGGGGTTATCAGTTTGAGTAATTATGCGACTTCGCTAAACCCACTAGGATTAAACAGCTTTTTTGGCAAAGGGTTCGCCTTTGATACATTAAAAACCAACTTATATCTAAGAGATGGTACAGTAAGAATCAAAAAATTTGATATGGTTGGACCAATTGCAGCGGTTAATACATTTGGTAATCTGGACTTTATGAATAATCGGATTGACACATTCCTGACTCTGGAGCCAAGATTAGGTGGTACAGTAGCAACCACCGCAGGAATTGTAACACTTAATCCATTTATCGGGTTTTTCGTCTATGCAGCAGAATATCTAGTTGGTGAACCAATCAACAAGGCACTAGCGGTGAGCTTCCATATTTCAGGAAATATTGAAAGCCCGGTTATGACGCCAACAAAGATTGATAAGCAAATTATTAATAACTTTACATCCAGTCTGGATATTCTGAATAATATTAAGCAACCGCTCCGGCAGTAAAAACTTTGGTCTGATTTAAAAGATTAAGCATGCTATTATGAAGCTGTTTGGCGTCATGACGTTTATATTCGGCATGAAATATCATTGCCTCCTTGGCTATTTTGTCATCAAATCCAAGCTCAGCAATAATCTGCTTATTAAATTCAGCATCGCCAAAGCTCGCGAAATTTGAATAAAGCTCAACAAATTTATGTATTGCAGGCAATAAATTACTTCGTTCATCTTCGCTGATATTACTCCAGAAAGATTCCAAAGTTAATAAGGCAAAACATGAATGCCTTGCCTCATCATTAAGATGGTTCTCCTGCAAGGCATAGAAAAATTCATTGGTATTTTCATTCTCAACACGATTTCTGGCACGCAAACATAAATCAAGATCTTTGGCAAGAATAGCTTCAAGAATTGACGCCGCAACCAGAGTAAAATCATTCCAATATTGATGCTCAATCATTTTGCGACAGGTACTAAAGATAGCTTCAGCATGATTTTTCTTGCGAAGTTTGATTGGCTTAATGCCTGTTTTCGCCTCTACCTGACGAACGGCATCAAGACTGCAAAAACTGTGAAAACCCTCATCAATGATTATTGTACTGGCAATTTGTTTAAATCCACGATCAAATTTGACAGTATAAGAATCACTGATAATACCCGCATTGGCATTACAAATCAGTTTGGTTTCAAGAGTAGATAACTCATTAAAATAATGGTAAAAGCTTTGAGTTAATATCCATGTTCTGGTGTCGCCACCCCCTAGTTGAGGCTGACATGATAACTCTTTGGCTTCAATAAACTTAACCAGTGGCTGACTACTTAAAGGAAAAATATCTTTTTCTTCAATTGTGGTTAATTCTGGCATCTTTTTATGTTGGACACTGGATAGCTTTGTCCAGTCAAGTATTGCTTCTGGGATACTTTGCATAATATCATAACTCCGGTTTTTATATTGCTTATATAGCTTTTATCTAAAAAATATTGATTATATTCCGGCATGATTATACTCTTAACGACTACAGATTGCAATAACATAAATGTAGAATAAGATTTCATTTATACTATTTATCTCAGTAAGTTAATAAAAAACACTCTCGAATAGCCTGTCATTGAAGGGTTTTGGGGGATTAAATACTTTATTAAAGTAAATTAATAGCTTCTGGCAATTACTTTGGTTAGGATAAAATTTTGCTTTGATTTAGAAGACTTAGCATCGAAGTATAGATTTTAGAATTAAAATCAGCTTCTTTATGCCGGATGTATTGAAGTGCATTATCAAGCATGTTCTTACTGACACTTAGCGGAATCAAAAGTCGGACGATAAACTCATTCCCAAAGTGGCAAAAGCCATGATTATATGACTCGACAAATAATTGAATGGCTGGCATTATATCTGCTTTTATATTCACATGTAATTGCTGCCAATATAATTCCAGAACATCCAAAAAGAAACAAAGATGCCTAGTCTCATCACTCTGGCGGCTTTTCTGTAAGCGATAATATACTGAATCTGAAAGAGCAGAATTCTCTTTTTCTTCAAGATTTAGATTAACTTCACTTGACATGGTGGCTTTCACCAAACCAGCGACAACCAGATTAAATGCATCAATATTCTTAGGGTCTATCAAAGCTACTGCTTGCTGGGTTTTTTCCATAAGAGTCGTCGTAGTATCTGGTAATTTTACAAATTGGATTTTATTTAATTGTACAATTTTACTTCTAATTGCCATGCATGAGAAACTATGATACCCTTCATCTACTATTATTGAGCTGGCTATTTGTTTTTGCTCATTACTAAAAATGCCATCTCCATCAGCAACAATTTTGGCACAAGCATCACTAACTATATCAAGCTTATTGGTAGCCGTTTTCTGGCAATAGTAATATAACGACTGTAATAATATCCATTGTTTTAATTCGTTTAACGCACTGGGTGATTTAATAACATCCTGCTGCTCAAAAATAAAGCTGGCAAGCGGTTGCATAGATTCAGGAAAGCAATCAACGGAATCAGCGGCGGATAACTGCCAGTTTAGCTGTTGATGAATAGTTGCTGAAGATGACCATTCAAGGATGGTTTCACTAACGGTTTGCATTCATACCCACTTTCAATAACTATCTGCAAGTTCCAATGGAACCATCTGTTTTATGGCAGGTAACATTGGTACAATTTGCATTATTGGCACAACAAGAACCATTGTTAGCACAATTACCAACGATTGTTGAACCGGTACAATTTGCATTATTCCCACAAGTGCCACCGATAATAATTGAATTGGTACAAACACCATTATTAGCACAACTACCATTTATTACCGATCCGCTACAGGTAGAATTATTACTACAACTGCCATTAATTAATGAATTAGTACAACTACCTCCATTACCGCATGCACCATTAATTACCGAACTATTACAGGTACCACCGTTTTGACAACTACTGGTATCCATACTAGTATAGGTCAATGCGCCAAACATGCTTTGTTCAATCCCACTGACTACACCTGTTGAAGAATTATAACTAATTGAAGGATAAAGCGCATTAGTTGCAACGCCGGGACAGCCAGTTCCCCAACAGCTACTCCCTCCACCACTTTGAACGGCATTTACAATACTATCACCACCAAAAACTACTGAGCCAGTACAATCGCCGTTACACGCACCATAAATTAATGAATCGCGGCAGTTACTTCCCCAGCAATTTCCCAAAATAACAGAGCCAGAACAGTTGCCCTGATTGCAACTACCACCGATAAAAGAATTGGAGCAGTTATTTGAATTGCAATCACCCATCATTAAAGATCCAGAACAATCGGCACTTGAGTTACACGCACCTAATAAGGTAGTATTGGCACAGCTGGTACTTCCATTACAATTACCAAAAAAAACACTACCGCTACAGTCACTACCATTACATGCGCCCATTACTACCGTATTGCTACAGTCAGAACCATAGCACTGAGTAAAGGATGGACCAAAGTGCATCTGCTCAAGAATAAAGTCCCCAGTGTTTGTAGGTGGGGTCACACCGCCTCCGCCAGCAGGATTATCTACTGCGCTCAAAGCAAGATTGGTAGTTGCTAGTACCGGAATAATCAGATAATTACGAACATTGCCACTTTCATTTGCCGCCAAGTTATTTTGCCAGAAGAGTTTGATATATAGTCTAGTTCCACCATTACAGTTAGGGCTATTAAGAGTTGGTACGCCAGGAACTGCATTATCAAGACAAACGATACCCCGTAAGCCACTAATGCGAAGTGTTGTCAAATATTGCTGCCATTGAAAAAGATCAAAATCTTTCTGTTGAGTCTGCGTACAGCTAGCCCCTGTATTACATAAAGTCGCTGGAGTCGGATTATTATTTAGCCATGCAGTTCCCTGTGCATAATAATTTGGATTAGTCCCGCCCTCAAGATTAGCATTAATCCGATCAAGAATAAACTGCCCTGCCAAATTTACCTGCTTTTGCTGATTGGCATAACTAGTGCTTTTTAGACTTGAACTAAGTAGTTTCATAAACCCAAAAAAAGCAACACCGATAACCAAGACGGCAATCATTATCTCAATCAGGCTTATTCCATTAACAGTTTTTCTCATATTTTGCACCACATTAAACTAGGTAATCATACAGTCAGGTACAATTAACCGTAGCACTTTCTTTAAGATTACCATCACTATCAAGACAGACTATCATTCCTGACTGATTTTGTGCACCCTGAGGCATTGCAATTAAGGTATAACTATTTGGATTGGCAGTATTACCAAGAAATCCGATGGTGTACTGAGCCGTGCCTGTTGTCGGCGATTGGGTATATGGCAACGCAGGATAATTATTCTGAACGTTTAAATAGCTACCATTTTCACTATAGTAACGCTCCATAAACTGAGCATCCTGATACATAAGTTGTTCAGCAGCATTCCGGTTCGCTTTTAAACCAACGGTTGAGCCAAATATTGGCACTGAAATGGTTGCTAATATTGCCATAATGGCAATAACAATCATTAGCTCAATTAAAGAAAAGCCTTTTATTTTTTTCATTTTATTTATCTTATTATTATAATTTAACCTATGAGTCTTCCCTGCTCATATTTATGACAGTTTCACATAAAGTCCACTATATATCTAACCTTTTATGACAATTATTTAAGCAACTGACTATTTAATAGCGATATCGCAACAACTCCAGTATTATTATTACGCCCAGCATAAAAATATGCCTGCTCTATCGCCTGAGTATTGCCATTGCGTCCAAATGCCTTGGCAGTTACACGATATAAACGGGCACCATTTACTGTCGCTAGCCCATTAAAATTAGTATTCATCAACTCAATCAAATAATTTGGCTGATGACATAGTGTGGCATCCCCAGTTGCATAAGTAAATGAATATCTACTATCTCTATCATCAATCAATGGCAGGGCATTCTGACCACTGATAACAGTTCCAATAGAGCCTGAAGTACATGCACGAACTACATCTGTACCTAATCGCAATAATGGCATGCTATAA
>JBDHRI010000090.1:0-7016 GCA_039807465.1 Burkholderiales bacterium
ATCTTTAGAGGTGTCTTTGGGATTATTTAGTACTTTTATTCAACAACTTAATGTAACAACTCTGGCAATGCCGTTAAAAAGTCTGATCTCGTTATTTATTCTGATTTTTTATCTTGGTGTTATTTACCACATTGCTATTTCCAAATTTATGACAGATATATACCATGAAATTATTACGCTTTAATTTATTTATACTAATTCTTTGTTTTCTTTGTGGCTGTAGTGGCAATTATATAACTTTGGTAGATAATGTTACGCAAGATACGGCGAACATGATTATTTTACAACTTGGGCAAAATGATATTCCTGCAACAAAATTGCAAAATAAAGAGAAGACTTTTCAAGTACAGGTTGCTAAATCAAATCAACTAAAAGCATTGAGTGTACTTAATATGAATGGTTCTCCGTCAAAACAGTATAATTCAATTGGTGAAGTCTTTAAGAAAGACAGCTTTATTTCCTCTCCTTTAGAAGAGCAAGGAAGGTTCATTTATGCATTGCAACAACAAATTGCCAATATGATTTCTCAAATTGACGGAGTAATTGATGTGGAATGCCAAGTTAGCCTAGCGCCTAGTTCAGATAATCTTTGGCAGAATGAACAGATTAAACCAGCCGCAGCAGTATTTATTAAATATAAGAATGGTTATCGTCTGGATCTATATGTTAACAGGATTAAACAGCTAGTTGCGAATTCAGTACCAGGGCTTACTTCTGATAGGGTAGAGGTTTTAACTATGACTCCAGTTATAGATAAGTAGAATACCATGATGCAGGAAGCACTTAGCCTTTATATTGACTCGATTAGATCAATTCATCATACAGAAACATTCTGGGTTGTCAACTCAGTTGGTGTAATTGTATATGAAAATGAACCTAAAGGTTTTGATATTAAATCCATGCGGTTTTATATTGATGACAATCATGTTTTTTTGACATGGAGTGATTTAATTCAGAGTAGTTTAATTGGCAAGTTTAATGATAGGAAGCAGGAAGTTGTTGCAATTTTTAGCAAGGAAAATGAACTTGTTTATTATCTTTTTGAAGTTAAGAAATTATTTGCTAAAGGTAAAACTATTGGCGCACTGATAACCAATGCTGGTAACCTTGCTAATTTTGAGTATATTAATTTACTTAATCATATTTGCTTTTCAGGCAAGCGCAAGATATTGGAAGTTAACCTTACTTCGCGAGAGTTAGAAATAGTTTACTTTATCATTCGTGGTAAGACTTACGTAGAAATTGCAGATATTTTGACAAACCTATATAAGAAACCAATTTCAGCAAGCTCAATAGGTAAAATGGTTCGAGGCTCATTGTACGATAAATTTAATGTCTGGAATAAGTTTGAATTGAAGCAATTATTGCTACATTCTAACTACGTTAATAAGATACCTCCAACAATTTATAAAAATTTATTGCATAGTAACTCTTCAATAAAGGAATATACTAATGAAAACTCTTGAAGCTTTTATTGACCAAGCAATCATGTTATATCCAGATGAAATGTTTGATGTTGTTGATTCTGATAGTAAGTTTTGTTATTTTTCTGACAGCTTACTAACAATGCTGAATGTTAAACCTGAGGAAATAGGTAAAAATATAAGTTATGATCCATCTTCAGTAGAAAAAACTAGAATTATTAATCAGCAGGTGATTAAAAATCGCAAAATTTATAAATTTATTTCTATATATAAGCATGCAAATAGTGATTATTATATTATGAGGGTAGTGAAGTATCCATTAATTGATGGCGATACAGTTATTGGCATTATGAGTATGATGAAAATTATGAAAGCTATTCATCTTGAACCTGGGCAGGGATTACATTTTGATCAGATAGTTTTTGATTTAACGAATGAGGTGCTTAATAGTCTGGATAAATTGATTTTATTTTATGCTAGTATTGGCTTTACACAAAGTGAAACCTATCAATCAATAGTTAATTTAGGAAAGCGATTTTCATTAAATGGTTTTAAGTATCATTATAATCAGTTATTAATAAAAACTAAAGCGGACTCAATTCAGCAGATAATTTGTGAAGATGAAAATTTACGAAATAAAAAATTTATTCCCAAAGCGCTAATTGATTTTTATAGTCAACCAATTTTATTGTAATACAAAATGAATAATACCGTATATTTGAATATGACCTGGAAAAACATTTATTTCCAAGTTGCAGTGGAGAGTCATTTAGTTGAAAGCCATTTAAGTATTTGTTTAAATGGCTTAACTAATGATAAATTAACCTATAAGCTAGCAGCTTATAAATTGGCTCATAATATTTATACTGAATTACGATCGGCGTATTCTGGGCTAGTTTTTTGTGGAGTTGATATTAATCAGCCGTCTAATGATGTTTATGTGTGGACACATAAATTTAATCTTACTATAACTGGGTTAAATAATGTTGAATTTACTTTACTTGGAGACACCTCGGTTAATTTATCAAATTTAGTTAACCAGTTGTACTATACGTATGAGATGGTTAAGTTGCCAAAAATTGCAAAAATAACTGGTGATTATGAAGTTAAGCTACCTAACTATAAAACAGAGAAACTAAAATTAAGCTTTGTTCCTCACCTTAAAAATATTAGCTCAGAAGCATACTATTTAAAATTAACAGTTGGTTTGGGCAATGGTGAATTACAAGAGCTTTGGTTAAGTCCGGAACTGTCTGAGAAACTATTTAATTATTATAATTTAGCAGTAAATATAGCAGAAAATGATCCTGATACTTGTTTCTTAATAAAAAAAATTGAACAATTTCTAAGGTTATTGTGGCAAATTCCATTAAAGATCACTAAATGGCGCTATGTTTTACTGAATAAAGCAAAAAGCTATTCTATTGTTGAAACCATGCATAGAAATATTAGTGGTGAAATACTCTATCAAGCTACTACTGTATATTTGGAAGAGTTTATTAAGGAGCTGGCAAATAGGGCAGAGCTGACGGTGCCTTCGTTTGATATTAAAGACCTGACTCTTCCGGTGAATGCGGGGGAAACATATCTTTCAGCTGATATGATTAATAAATTAGAGTTGGGTGATGTAATCCTCTATCAGGATTTTGCTATTTATTTTCAGTTTGGTCAAATGAAATTAACACTTAAAGATACGGACGATAATAAATTAATTGTGGATGGGGCACTTATATCAAGATTGAAGATGTGATACTACTTTATGGGCTAAAAGAGAAAAAGCAAAGCCGGATAGAAAGTGAAATTGTAAAGACAAATAATTATATTGCCTCAATTCATGATGAAATAAATATCTTAAAAAAGAATAAAGATGAAAACCTTACAGATAAGAAGAACTATGTGAAGTCTTTTTATAATAAACTAAAAGAGTGCGGCAAGTTTAACAGCAATAATTTATTTGAGCTAGAGGTTGAAACAGCTAAATATGCAGCAAAAAGGCAAGAAATTGAGCAGAATATTGACTTCAAGTTTGAGAATTTGCGTCAAGCGGAGCAGCAGTGTAATGAATTACACCAACAACTAAAGCAAGTGGTCACGCAGCTGGAAAAATATAACTTCATATTAAATCCAGATAACCATGCATAGCTATATTTACTTTCGAAGAGAACTAGATTTCTTAAAGCGCCTTCACTACCTAAGCGTAGGGGACTATAGTATATTAGACCAGTACCTACCTATTTTGGTAGATGATGAAAATAATAACATACCTATAGTCGCCCCAAAAGACTTATTTAGTGGTAGCGGGGAAGAACTTGATATTCCCACTCTAGTGGCTACATTATCAATGAACAAAATAAACCGTCTGTTTAAAAGAGTTTTATTGCAGATAGTTGCAAAGGATATTTCTGTTAGGGTGAGTGGTAAAGCCTTATTAAATTTGGAGGGCTTTTTATCATCTAAAGAAATGCGCTATATCTTCGCAGAGGTGCCAACACAGGAGTCTGGTATTAATCAGGTATTGGTTAAGTATCCTGCTTTAGCTATACTTGAGCATTTTAAATATGTTTATTTTAAATCTGCTACTTTATCTAACTGTTCAGAGCGATTTAAACTAGATAGCCCAAATATGGAAATATTACCAATTGCAGAAAGCCTAGATATAGCAGAACAAGTAGAAACAGCTATTTCTAGGATTCTGCCAGCGAGTAAAAATCTTATAACTAATTTTAGAATAGTATGATGAAAAATATTTTAACTTTCTTTAATGATAACCGTGAAATTGCACTGGTAATAGTCATATTAATGGTATTACTAATGATGATAATACCATTGCCAACAGTTCTCATGGATAGCATAATTGCTTTTAATATAGCGATCTCCTTAGTTGTGTTAATGGTGGTGGTTTACATGCGATCTCCTTTAGCACTAACTTCTTTTCCTACAATCTTACTAGTATTAGCTTTGATCCGAATTGGGATAACTGTATCTACCAGTCGTTTAATTTTATTAGATGGGGATGCAGGTAATATTGTTTCAACATTTGGTGAGTTTGTTGTTGGTGGAAACATAATTATAGGTATGATTGTTTTTATTATCATAACTATAATTAATTTTATTGTGATTACTAAAGGCTCAGAACGAGTAGCAGAAGTTGCTGCCAGATTTTCTTTAGATGCTATGCCTGGTAAACAGATGTCGATTGATAGCGATTTACGTGCAGGAAATATTTCTGCTGAAGATGCAAATGATAAGCGCAAGAGGTTAGGTTTAGAAAGTAAGCTTTATGGGGCAATGGATGGAGCAATGAAATTTGTCAAGGGTGATGCTATTGCTAGTATTATTGACATTTTAATTAATCTGGTAGGTGGACTAGCTATTGGAATGTTACAAAAAAACCTTGATTTTGCAACTGCGCTTACAACTTATTCTATCTTAACTATTGGTGATGGTTTGGTTCAGCAAATTCCTGCGCTATTGATATCTCTTACCTCTGGAATGATGATTACTCAGGTAAATGAAGACAATAAAGATAGTAATTTGGGGCAAAATATATTAACGCAGCTATTTGCTGATCATAAATCAATTATTGCTGCTTGCGTTTTAATCTTATGTATGGCATTTATTCCAGGGATGCCAACTATAGTTTTTCTGGTTATTTTGGCTGTGTTAATCTTTATTGCGGTCATGTTGTGGCGAAAAGATAAAGCATCACCACAAATTAATGAGACTAAAGCAGTAAAAGAAGAACAAAATGCCGGAGAACAGGATGCTGCCGAAACTCAAGATGAACAGTCTAACTTAAAGTTATTGGCATTAATGTTGTATTTGTCCCCCGTACTTAAAAATTCAAGCAATTTGGAGCAAATCAAGAGTATTTTAACCGGGGTGAGGCAAGATATTATTGTTGATATTGGCGTTACCATTCCTCAAATTGTTATTCGCTATAATAATAGCCTAGCTGAAACCGAGTATCAGTTATTAGTTTCAGAGATTCCAGTTCTTTCTGGCGAATTTCAATGGGAAAAAATACTACTACTAGATAATCAACCACAACATATAGCAATTCTTGAAGATGATAAGGTACTTGAAAATACGCTTCAGTTTGGTGAAAATAATATGGGGACATGGGCTTTAGAGCAGAATAAGAAAATTTGTGATGATTATAACGTTCGGTACCTTAATTATGATCAATTTTTAACATTGCATTTTAAAACTCATATTAGGAAATATCTGGCAGATTTTCTTGGTATTCAGGAAGTAAAAGATATTTTAGACAAGATGGCAGAGTATCAGGAGCTGATCAAAGAATTATTGAGGATTATTCCATTAAATAAAATAACTGAAATATTTCAGCGGCTGGTTTCAGAAAATATTTCTATCCGTAATTTTAAAGTGATTTTAGATGCGATGCTCGAGTGGTCTCAAAAGGAAAAGGAACCTATAATTATTACTGAATATGTTCGTAAAGCATTGGGGCGTTATATTGCCTATAAATTCAGTGGTGGAAGCTATTTAATTCCCGCAATATTATTATCTCTTGAACTAGAGGATGTTGTACGAGATAGCATTCGTTATGCGAATAGTGGCAGCTACTTGGCTTTAGATCCAAATATTTCTGCTAGTATCAATGAGAAAATTGATGAGTTAATTACTGAAATTGGTGACGTGCCAAACGTAGCAATCATTACTCAATTAGACATTCGACGTTATGTTCGAGCCATCATTGAGAAAAAACATCCTAACATTGCAGTGCTATCTTTTCAGGAGCTAGAGGGCCTAGTTGAATTTAATAATCTTGGGGTTATTGATGAGTAACTTTAAGTAATTGAATGGCTTGACTGAAAATCCAGTTCATTACCCAAACTTACAAAAAAAGCTGCTCCGCTATTAAAAATGAATTTTTCTAGGTATTTGCTCATTTAGAGCATATGAAAATTAGATGCACCACCCATAAAGGGAAACTTTTGTATCTAAATTACGTATAAAATTTTGACATGCAAAATATTTTATATAGGGTTATCACATGCAATCAATAAATGGGAATCAATCATCTAGCACCTCAATCAATATATCTAATAGAGTGAATCCTATACAAGAAGATAAAAAGGATGTGAACACCCTCAGGTCAGACTTAAATGAATATATTCGAGAGAAATCTACTGGTATGACTTATTCTATTAACGCTAGTGGAATTAATGAAATTCAAAAGGCTAGCATTAATTTACGAATAAACCTTTGTTTGTGTATCGCATTAGAAGCTGTTCATTATAAAGTGAATTTTCCAGATAAGTGGCCTGATGAAAGCAAGGAGAAGATCGTCAAGTCCATACAAGAGCAATGGCCTGGAATTCAAGCAGACCAAATACTTTTTTATAATGAACTTATGCATCTGATTGGATACCCAGATCTTAATGGTATTCAAGTGGGTAATGGGATAACAGCTATGGCAAATAATTTCAAAACTATTGTAAAACACCGAGACACGGCAGGTTATTTTGTTAGCTATCGTAAGTATATCGGAAACTCTATGACAAATTCAGCGCTACAAATATACCACCTGTTGGATACAAATATTATTAATTTGGCTAAAAACAT
>JBDHRI010000091.1:0-7007 GCA_039807465.1 Burkholderiales bacterium
TATTTCATTTTCATTCATATGAAGAAATTGCTTCTGTAATTAATCTATATTATGAGCAAAAAACTACAGCAAATGCAATTGGTAAACTTGTTAGAAGAAGCCTCTATGAAAAGCTGAAGGTTTTAAACTTACCCAGTTTGAAGCAAAAGGCATATGAACTAAAATACCATGTAAATGTTCCCAAATCATTATTACCTGAGATATTAATTGAAATACCTGATTAACTCTTTTTTAATTTTACATGCATGGACCAATCATCCCACCAGGCATTGGAATTCCCACACAACCACTTGGAGATGGGGATGGAGATGTTTTAATAGGTGTTGGTGCAGGTGTAGGAGTTGGAGTCGGGGCTGGTGTTGGCGAGCTATCGGCAATGCTTGAACAGCCAGAGGGTAAATATCGACTTGAGATATCAGGAGAAGTGCATGCCCAAACAATAGTTCCACTAGCATAAGCTTGTGGTAAATGTACGCTAGAAGATAATGCCAGCAAACTGGCACAAATAAGTTTTTGATTCATTTTGGATACCCTTTAATTTGAACTTGGAGTAAATACAATACTGCCAGTTTGATTACCTCCATATAGCAACGACACAGTGATTACTCCATTGGTGCCAATGCTCACCCCAGTTACATAGTTGCCAGTATTGGTTGCATTTATACCTGCCTCAGCAATTGTTGCAGGATAAACGCCATTAGTTTGGTAGTATTCAGCAACACTAAGTGCTGCCATACGGGCAAAATGGTATCCTTCGCTGATTTGTGCTCGTTTCGCATATGTGTCATAAGCAGGGACTGCAATTGCTGCCAGTATTCCGAGAATTGCTACAGCAATCATTAGTTCAATTATAGAAAAACCTCCAGTTTTTCTTCTTGAGTTTCCTGATTTATAGTAGCATGGGTGATTTTCTGTAAATTTCACTATTTAACCTTCCTAGATATAAAATAGCTGATTTATGTTGGGATTAGATACTATGGGAAAAATCTTATTAAATGGTTTTCAGGTCAGAATTGTAATAAGTCATTAAATTTTTTGATATAGCTATTTTTAGATAGCTAATATCTATTTTTAGGTGTTGACTATTTTTATGTTAAAGTATGGAGCAGATAAAGAGATATTTCTTTGAGGGTAGTGTGCTTTTAAAAAAACCTCACGTAATTGTGAGGTCTTTTAACTTATCGGTTCAGGTAGGCAATATATAAATTCCCATTAGTATTAAAGTATAGATTATCAGAATTTAACTGATACATTGTACAATTATTAAAAGAACCGTCATTACCAATATTACAGGCATTTAGGAACGTTCCTTTTTGTTGTACTTCTTGGGTAATTATATTGTAATTTTCATAGTAATCAATAAAATAGCCATTATTCATATTATCACTAGTCAAGGTATAGACAGATGCTGAGGTTGGTAAAACCCCAATGAATCCTCCTAGCTGATAGGCTGTAGAGCATGAAGAGGCAGAGCTTGGGTTGGAGAAAGTACAGCCATAAATCCCTCCACCAAGTAATCCAAGAGAGATTATTGAATTACTATAAGCACCATAGAGTAAGTTTTGTTGATTATTATAGTATATCTGGAATGGACTTCCGATTAACATTCCCGGGTTACTTGACTCAAAAGAAACTGGAGTACAGCCACTATCTAAATTATTTAGGTTGCATGTATATAATGAGCTCAGAATTGGTGAAGTGAGCCCATATAGTTGGGAGGCATTTGCCGTGATTGAGCTAAAGCTTACTACTGTAGTGATTACATTGCAGTTCGAAAATTGCCCATTATTCGCTATATTACATTCTGCAATTGTTCCATTCTGATTGGCTACGTATGCTATGTTATTTTGAACAATTATTGATGAGGGTGAAGAAAACCAGTTTTGGTTTGCACCCATTTGAGAACAGGAATTCAGTAGTCCAGAAGAGTCAACAGTGCATTCGGTCACCGTATTATTTTGGTTAGTAACATAGGCGTAGTTACCTGATTCACCAAAAGTTATTGCAGTTGGCGATTCAAAGAGTCCATTCCCATTTATGATTTGACAATTTCCCATGTTTGCTTGATTTCCGCCAACGGGGCATTTTTGGATGCTATTATTGCCCAAGATCATATATACTGAACCAGTATAGCTTGGGCTACTTCCCGAGCCACCTCCACCATTGCAGGCAAGTAATCCAAGTGAGCAGAAGAATAGTAGCGCACCATTTTTCAGATTTGTTTGCATAATAATTTCTCCAGATAAAGTAATTTATATTAGCATATCTCAATTGTTTTAGCAACTCCAGCTTGGTGGAGTATGATTTGCATTTTTGGGAATTAGATTATGCATAAATACTACTATTTTTTTGTTTTAGGATAGATTATAGTATTTTCCTGTGCCAATTTATCCAAGGTTAAATCTAATTAGTTCAATTTATTAGGTTATTCTTTTAATTTTCTGTGAGATATTAATTTTGGCAAGTACAAAAAAAATAATAAATAAAGGGAATGGGGAAATATGCGAAAACCAAATGAGGAAGGTGTTCCAAATCTGGAATTAATCTGTGATTATTTAAATGCGAATACATTATTTTCTGAAGCACATCGAAGGCTATTGAAACTAATGCGTGTAAGTTTGATTAGTGGTGGACGGGCAATTCAGGACGAGGATGAATTGAAAAATATGAAAAAACGGATTTATGTCAGACGTAGATAGTTTTTCTGATAATCATTTGTTTCAATGTAAATGAAGTTAGCCTGCTAACCCATAATGAACTTTGCAAGTCGATTGTTAAACTGGCTTAAATTTTTCTTTTTGATTAATTAGGCCAAACTTGAATGATTCTATTTTTTGGTTGAAACATAAACATATGCACTTGATCCCGGGTTTAATGGATAGTTTGGATCCGGGTCGAGAATCTTTATCTGTACCGGAAAGCGTTGTGGCAATAATAGCCATTCATTCTCATTTTGGACTTTCTGGATTTGGCTTTTTGGAGAAGTTGTCTGTCGCTCCGCTGCCCATAGCGTATTTACTATTTCCCCGTGGAATATCTTATCAAAGTAATACATCCGTAACATGATATAGACTTTATCTCCAACCCGAACATTTCGTAGATCAGTTTCATTAAAATTTGCCTGAATATAATAATTCGATGTATCGATAAATGAGAATACCGGCTCATGAATCTTGATGGGTGTATTTGGTGAGACATACATATTATCAATTACTCCATCAGCAGGAGCCCTGACCGTTGTTAGATCAAGGTTTACTTTTGCGTCATCCATTTTTGCTTTGAGACTAGCAACAGTCTGATTTTGTTCTTCAATCTGTGCTTTTAATACTTCAACTTCCTGTTTTAAAGAGTTAAGCCGATTTGCCAATGTTTCTACATCATAACCAAGCTTACGAATTTCAAGTTGGGGAACTGCTTCAGCAACGCTAATATCTTTTTTTAGACCTAGTTCGTATTTTGCTTTATCCAGCTCTGCCTGCGTCGATTTGATTAATGCATTGGTTTTATCAATTTGTTTTTGGAGTACGATGATTTTCTTTAATGCTTGCTGATAGTTGGCAGTGGCTTGTGCTAACGCTAGGCGATATGGTTCCTGATAGACTACGAATATTGGGTCGTTCTTTTTTACTGGCTGACCATTTTTTACATGGATATCGGTAATAAAGCCCGAAACATCAGCAGCGACAGGAGTTATATTAGTAACTACAAAGGCATTGTCGGTAAATGGAACCATATATGAAAAAACATGGTAAATGCCGATTATTACAGCAATGAAGATCACAATAATTGGCAGATTTAATTCATTGTGCATTAGTTTAAGAATTTTTGGCATTATTGTTGTTACCTGAAGCTATTTGATTTGTTAATTTCAGTAATTTTACATTATTTATAGCTGATGGTTACAAAAATTATTCATATAAAGATACCCGAATCTCATAAACTTTACCGTTATTTGGATTTTACACCTGATTTTCTATCCTATTGACTAAAAATAGAAATGAGCTATCTACAAATAGCTATATATTAAAATCGTCTGACTAACTATAATATCGGAAATGAATAAATGTGAGAGTGAGATGAGTTTTACAGATTTTGATTCGAGGAATCCGCATATTATCAATCATATGATACTTCCGTTATTTAGAGGAATGCTAAGTACTGGGGGTATTTATGCTCTTTATGATCGGTGGGGAAAATTATTGATGCTATCTGATGCTCAGGCAAAAATGTTTGCTACTGATGATGGCAACAAATGTACTGGTTATAATTTGGGGAATTTACCTTTGGTACTATTAGAAAAGATTTCAACCAAGATTGGATTAAGTGTACACAATGTCTGGCTTGATTTTAATCAGATGTTTTTGTTACATCAGCTTGCTGTTGAGAAAAAAGAACTGGTTCAATATATAGATTTGTCTCCGTATTATGGTAATTTATACAGTCATCTGGTTACCGTTGTTCCATTATTTCATCCTAATGGCGAAATAGTTGCATATCAAACTCAAACTAGGCGTTGTGGAATTGGTATATTAATAAATTTGTTTCGAAATTGCCTAGGGATAATAGATAATGCAGTAAAAAGCTCCGGTGATAAACTAGCGGAGCTTCAGGAAGAATTGGGGGTTGAACTTAGTGAACGACAACACGAAATCTTGTTTCTTTTGTGCAATGGGTTAAACCAGTATGAGATTGCAGATCTTTTAGGCATAAAAAGAACTACTGTTGCCAAAATTCTTCATACTCAAATTAATGGTAAACTTGATATTGATCCACCAAATACCACAAAACTAATAGAAAAGGCGGCTGCTCTTGGTATAAATGAATTAATCCCCCTGCGATTAAGAAAACAAAAATTTATATTATTTGAGAAAAATAATATTAGTGAAGTAAATGAAGCTTTAATGCACTAATTACAAGGATAGAGACAATTATCCATAATGATACTGCTTGAATAAATACTTTAGCACCCACTGCTTTGATGTTTTTAAATGAAACATTATAACCAATTAGGAATAATGCGATTACAAATAGTGATTCACCAATTCCCTTTAAGTGGACTCCTATTGGCTGTAACCCTGGAATTATAGTTACTAGCAGTGAGGCTAAGATAAACCATAAGATGAACCATGGCTTTTTGGTTTTACCTGTGTGTGCTTCTTCATGGTTTTTTCTTGAGTAAATTGCAGCAATTATTAGACTAACTGGGATTATCCATAGCGCACGAACCAGTTTAACTGTTGTTCCAACCATCAGTGCTTCCGAACCATATGCTAGGCAACTTCCAACCACCGAGGAGGTATCATGGATGGCTAATGCCGATAGTAGCCCAAACTCATTTTGACTAAGATGGAGATGATGTCCTATTATTGGAAATAAAATTAAGCCAACTGCATTTAGTAAAAATATTGCGCCCATTGCTACGGCAGTTTCTGCATGATTGGCGCGGATAACCGGAGCAATTGCAGCAATTGCACTACCTCCACAGATGGCTGTTCCCGAACTAATCAGCATGGAGATTTTATCCTGATTTTTTAGCCATTTTCCAATCAGTAGTCCAAGACACAGTGTTCCGCCGATACTAATTACTGTATAGCCGATTCCTGCCATTCCGGCTTTTAGAATATTGCTTAAATTGAAGCCAAAGCCAAGAAATATGATTGCATAGCTAAGAACTTTGCTTGACCATAATTTTGAATAATGCGCTATTGCATCATCATTTTGAATGGCGGTTAAAATGATCCCAGCTAAGAGGGCAATTCCTGGTAAGAAATGCTTGAAACTGAAATTACTGAAATTTAGTCCCAGCAATACTAGGATAAATACAGAAAATAGGATGGTATTTAATTTTGATTTTGGTTTTAAATTACTCATGATGCTCTATTGTAAAATTTAAAGTTCGCGATTTTAGCAAATATTATGTTATTAATGCAATAGATAAAATATCTACTACATGACTATCTTATTAATGACAAATTTAATTCTGGTTTTGTTGCTTCTGTGTGTAAATGTTTTACTCATTCAGGATTAGGGAACCGATTAGAAAACTTGCCTCAATAATACAAATAAAGAGAAATGCAAGGGTGTAACTTCCATTGCTAATATCAACGATTCGGGCAAATACTGTTGAGCTGATTGTTGCGATCAGATAGCTGATAGACCAAAAAATACTAAACGTTACAGCAATTTTTTGTGCATTCATTAATGGTCGCTCTTGTGCGTAAGTTATCAAAGCAGGTATTGGCAGAAACATGAAAAAGCCAAGACAGGCGGCACTTAATAAGGATAGCATTGGATTATTTATGAAGCTTAGGCAAAAGACAGATACTAGTTGTACCAGTCCGGAAATTCTTATAATTGGCAGGCGTCTTTTAACTTTATTTGAGTAAAATATTCCAGCAATAACCCCGATAATTCCAAATAAAATAACTTGCTTAGTTTGTACAATTCCGGCTTTTGGGTAAAAGGTAAATAAGACGATATAAAATGATAATAACCCGGAGTAGGTTAGGGCATAAACCCAGTTAAATTTATCCTTTAACCCATTCATAAAAGTATAGTTGCTAGTAGAGTTTATTTGCGTCTCTTTTTCTTGCGGTGAGTTAACTCGCCCAAAAATAAGCCAGATTACTAGCATTAAGATACTACCAAGTGAAATATATAAAAGTGTATTTTGCCAGCTGCCACTAATGGCATTAAAGCTTGCCGCACCAAACATTATTATCGCAGTACCAATATTAAAAGCAATCGCATTTAAACCATTTACAATTGCCCGTTCCTCAGGCTTGAAATATTGGTAAATAATTGGATTGAAATATACAATAACCAGTGCTCCACCAAGCCCCATTAAGAATCTGGATATGAGTAATAGCCAGTAATTTCCAGCAAATGGGGTTATAATACTAAAACAAATAAGAAGAGATGATAGAGTAAATGCATTCCTAATTCTAAATATTATAATCCTCCAAGCGGCAATCGCTCTTCTAAATATTTTTGCTACTTTTATAGCC
>JBDHRI010000092.1:0-6820 GCA_039807465.1 Burkholderiales bacterium
GAACGGCTTCATACTACACTTGAGCAGACTGTTGTTGCTTCTGGGCGCTTATCTTCAAAAGATCCTAACCTACAAAATATTCCGGTACGTACTGAGTATGGACAAAAAATCCGTAAATGCTTTATAGCTGAATCCGGACATCAGCTAGTCTGTGCTGATTATTCCCAAATTGAATTAAGGATCCTTGCTCATATAAGTAATGATGCAAATTTGATTGATGCCTTTAATAAACGTTATGATATTCATTTGGCAACGGCGAGTCAGATTTTTCATAAACCACAGGAGGAAGTTACCCGTGATGAAAGAAGCTATGCTAAATCGATAAATTTTGGTTTAATTTATGGTAAGTCAGTTTTTGGTTTGGCAAAAGAGTTAAAAATTGAACGGAGTGCTGCCAAGCTTTATATTGATAATTATTTTGCCAAGTACCCACAGGTGAAAGATTTTATGGATAGGATAAAAAAAGATGCCCATCGCGATGGTTATGTTTCCACGATTTATGGACGAAAGATCTATCTGGCAAATATAAATAGTAGCAACAAAATATTGAGCCAAGCTGAAGAACGGCTGGCATTAAATGCGCCAATGCAGGGGAGTGCGGCAGATATAATAAAGATTGCGATGCTAAATGTTGATAAGTGGTTGCAAGATAAAAAGTTAAAGTCAAAATTGATTATGCAGGTTCATGATGAATTGATTTTGCAAGTCCCTGATAATGAAGTTTCTATTGTGCTGGAAAATCTCGCAAACCTTATGACAGAAGGTATCAGTCTTAATGTGCCGCTAGAAGTTGATGTTAAAGCAGCGGGCAATTGGTCGGCAGCACACTGATTGAGTATATATTCGACCTTTTTCCTAACCTGCTTCTTTACCTCTTATACGTTGTCATAAAGACTTCTGTGATACTCATGTACTTACGTGTACATTCTGTTTCTCAAAGTCTTTATTCCTAGTCTAAGAGCGAAATAATGGGTTATGAAAGAAGTCTATTAGAGCTAGGGTAAGTAAAAATATTTTATTGTGCATTGCAAAAAAATCCTAACGGTGTTATAATTGTCTCCTAAATGTAAATACCTATATGAAATAGTTTGTTACATTTAGATGTGGGTTTTATTTGGCTAGCAAAGCCTAATCATTGGGCGAGTTAGACTTGAATGAAAAATATAGAAATTAATATCCGGAGGACACAATGTCACTTATAAAACAATTATTAAATAGTAAAGTACTGCAATCGTTTATTTCAACAAAAACTGATGCACATAAATTTAGAAAAACCTTTGCCCAGCTGTGGAAAGATTATTGTCATGCCAGACAATTATCCGTAGATGCATATTGTTGGGATGCTCCAAGTAAAAGATAATTATTATTGTATAAATCTTCATTTTTTTCAATTTTCTCTCTACCTAAATAGGTAAATCAGTTGTGGGGAAAGTTTAAAAAAATGAATGCATATGCAGAATAAATTAAAAAGGAAGCTTGATAGCTTCCTTTTTGTTTAGTTACATGAGTAAGGTGACCATGCATCGCTCCAGTAAAGACCTGTACCAGGAGCGTACGCCCATGCACCGCCAACACTATTACACCAGCCAGCTATGTTACATTTATAGAGGTTACCATCTGTTCCGGTGATCACAGTATTTGAAGTATAACTTCCCCTACCAGCGGGATATGTGCCATTGCTACTGATACAGCTGGTACCACCTCCAGTACTGCCACCTCCGGATGTTGCGCCAATTGTAGTTTGAGTAACAGCGCCAAAATCAGCATTTAAACTACTGGCAAGATTATTAATTGATTTATCCAATAAGTCAAAAAATTTAACTTTATCTGCCGCTACACCAATATTCAAGAAACCATTAAGGCTCAATCCAAGGCTCGATAATGCATTTTCATATGCGGTTTTGGCAATATTCTTGTCCACATACACATATTGATTGGAACTATTTACATATGCTAGTGTTCCCATCGCATTTTGGAAAATATACTCAACATCAAGCAGGCTAAATCTTAAAACATTATTACCTGTAATTGCCGCCGAATTGTAGTTTTTCTGATTATGCATCTGATCCAGATAAATACGGATTTGACGCGGATATATGATAAACGTGCTACCTGCGGCTTCTGATGTCCCAAATTGACTGCGATACTGTGTATCCGATAGTGTGTAATCTGCCATTAGATTAATCTGAGTATTTTCTGGACTCTTACTATACATGCCAGAACATACACGATAATAGTCTTTAAGGATAGTTGAATAAGTGCCTGCATTATAGGCAGCATTTAATAACATATCGTATATATTGTATTTGTACTGGGATGCCTGCGATGAAGACAGATTATTCATACAGCTTGCATAGTACTGATATTGTGGACCCCATGTATCAGCATTATTCATTTTCATCCGATTCATATCATTCAGATGGAAGTAAGCTGCTGCCATAGGTCCAAAATATTTATCATCTAGAGAGTCAGGTCCCTTGCTTGTTGTTTGTGTGCCGTTATCCTGTGCTTCTACTGTAAAGCCCAAGCCCTTTTGTAGTGCTACAAAATTAACTAACCCTATTCCAGCACTGGTTTCAAGGCGTTTAGAGTAGTCATTAATTTGATATGGTCCACCCTGTCCAGCAGCTAGCAGCTGATTGCGCGTTCCACTGTCAGGACTAATCCAGCTTGTATTATTTTTATAGCTTGAAGTACTGATATTTTCCTGAAGTAATTGTCCCCATAATGAGCCATAGATATAATCGCGATTAAACTGTAGGTTTGGTTCTTTTTTATGTATTAAATGCCCTAATAATGCACCCGCCACATAGTTTGAAATAATTAAATCAGTATAGTTGGCTGATAGTGTCATTGTCTCTACATTGCCTGATCCATACGGTAAATTAAGGTGATAGTAAAGAGTTCCGGATGCCGTACTTAATGGTGAGAATGTTATGTGTGCTGGTAGTCCTGCCGCTGGAGT
Organism: Burkholderiales bacterium; assembly: GCA_039807465.1. Lineage (GTDB taxonomy): Bacteria > Pseudomonadota > Gammaproteobacteria > Burkholderiales > UBA11063 > Aquella. Next base: position 2,966 of record JBDHRI010000092.1, read on the forward strand.
TGGACTTGGTGTAGGGCTAGGGGTTGGCACAGGTGTAGGAGTCGGTGTCGGTACTGGAGTTGGACTTGGCGCCGGGGTAGGAGTTGGCGTTGGAGTAGGTGTTGAGCTACAATTATCCTCTTTTGTCCACGGCTGTCCACTTCCTGTTACTCCATTATTTTTGTCAGGACGTTGCCCCTGTGTCCACCAGTTATTTCTGTATTTAATGTTATTATAGACAACTTTCGTATTTGGTGCTGAATATACAGTACTACTATTCCAAGCTGGGATGCCAGCACAGGAAATTGCTCTGAGATCAGAATTACTTCCACTACCAATTGTACTGGCGTTAGTTCCTGTATTACAACCTGTTAGGGTGATTATGCCTGCGGCAAGCATTAAATACTGTAATTTACTAGTTTTCATTTTATTTCCCTCGTTTAGTTTAGTTATGACATTACAACAGTAATTTAGTTTAAGTTATATGTCGTGAATTGTTTATTATATTTATGAGGATATTCTAACAAATCATTTCTGGAAAACATAGTTATAAAAACGCATAACATTTATACAAAAACCATGAAATATTTGTGGTGTAGCTTAATTTGTGAATAATTTATTTGATTAATATATTGTTTTGATTGAGTTTTTAGTGGCATTATTACTGATGTGAAAAATTATTTCATAAAATTCTGATTTAATTTTATATATTATTGAAAAATTAAATTATTCTGGGCATGAGTAAATTTAAATCAGTTTGCAAAAGAGTAAGGGGTAATAAAGTAGTAATTGCTTCTTGTTTAAAAAAGCAACATCTATTAAGATGCTAAGAATTGGGATAAAGGAATTTTGGCGTAGTCATTATCCTGATTGTTTATATGTTAAAATAGCGAGAACTTTATCCTTAGTGTGCTAATGGAGTAGCAATGAAAAAATTAATAATTACCAGTATGCTGGGGATAGTTTATCCAGCATTGGCATGTACGACTTTTGCAACGTTTAGTGGTGAGAATGACAGCATCGTAATGGCAAAGAACCGGGATAATCGTCCTGATCGGCAGGTTATTGAAGTCGTGGTAGAAAAAGATAAATTCAAGTACCTTGCCTTGTCGAGGCAAGATTATCCAAATTTTGTCTCGGCGGGAATTAACGAAAAGAATTTGGCAGTTTTTAATGAAGTAACTGTGGAGTATTCAGATAAAGCAGTTGGTGCTATAGATGAAGACTTTAGTAAGGATATTCTGCAAAACTATGCAACTGCTAAGGCGATTATTCCGGATATCGCGAAGCTAGTAGCCAAATATCCGGACCCGGTTTTTTATCAGGTAGCGGATAGTAAGCAGATTTTATCGATAGAGGTAGCACCAGATCATAAATTTACTTATAAATTGACTGATAAGGGAACATTTACCCATACCAATAATTATCAGGATGGCAGTCTGATAAAAGATTATCCATATACAGCATCGGAGAAAGCCCGCTTGCAAGATAGCCAGATGCGCCTTTTCCGGGCAAAAACAATGGTTGGGAGCAAATCTGGAATGACTCTTGATGATATGCAAATAATCGCGCTAGATCATAATAAAGGTGCGAATAATAGCATCTATCGCACAGGTGAAGGTAATGATCCAAAGAGTGTACGAAGTCTGGCTTTCTTTGGAGTTGCAATTCCTAAAGCTAAAGGAGAAACCGCCCAAATTAGTGCTAATTTATATAATATGGGTGAACGCTATCATTATGTTCTTGATAATGCGTTTTGGTCGCAATATACGGGACAATATACAATACTCGCCCCTAATGTAAAGAATAAGTAAGGATTGATTAAGTAAATGAAGAAAATATTAGTTTTATATACTGGTGGTACTATTGGCATGGATTATACCGATGATGGTCTGAAGCCAGTTAATGGTTTATTCAAATCACAGATAGATACGCTAGAACCAGTAAGTAATATCAAGGTTGATCTGATCGAGTATGAACAACTGATTGATTCATCGGATGTTAGGCTGGAGCATTGGCAAAGAATGATTGCCGATATTTCTGCCAATTATGAAAAATATGACGGCTTTATCGTTATTCACGGAACTGATACCATGGCATATACCGCAAGCGTATTAGCTTTTGCCTTACGAGGGCTAGATAAACCAGTTGTATTGACCGGATCACAACTGCCACTAGTACATAGACGAAGTGATGGCTGGAATAATCTAATTGATGCCGTATTTGCTGCTTGTCGCGATGATCTAAACGAGGTAGCAATTGTATTTAATCATAAACTACTTCGTGGCTGTCGGGCACAGAAAGTAAGTACTTATCGATTTTTTGGTTTTGATTCGGTGGATGAAGAGCCATTAGCTGAGTTTGGTATTCATATCAACTGGTTTACTCGCCGTTGGCTAAAAGCAACCCGCTTTAGTTTTGCTCCGGTGATGCCCAAAGCTGCCAAAATCCTTGATTTAAGTATGCGCCCGGGGTTTACTACCGATTTTATTGCCGATACTTTAATGAATACTGAGCTGGATGCGGTTGTTTTACAGACCTATGGTAGCGGAAATATTCCGATTCATAATGAACGGCTGGTTACTGCGCTTAAAGAAGCTGTAGCTCGGGGCGTGATAATTGTAAATATTACTCAGGTGATCGAAGGGCGTGTTTCAAATGATTATGCGAGTAGCTGTTTACATGATCTGGGTATTGTAAGTGGTTGTGATATGACTATCGAAGCTGCATTAGCAAAATTGCTGGTGTTATTATCAAGTAACATGAGTAAAGAAAGTATAAAAGCTGCGTTGAGTGAAAATCTTGTTGGGGAACTTACAGAGAGCTAGATAGATTGAAATGGCGCCTCAAGTAGGATTCGAACCTACGACCTGCGGATTAACAGTCCGTCGCTCTAACCGACTGAGCTATTGAGGCGTTGTTTCAATTTGAGAACATGATTATATGTTCTAAATGCTATATCTGTCAACTATTATTTAATGAAAAATGAAGGGTTAATAACGTTAATTATGGATTCTAAAATCATATCAAAAATTTATCTGGCATCAAAAAGTCCAAGACGGCGTGAATTATTAGCGATGATGGGGGTGGACTTTGAATTATTAGAGATCGATATTCCTGAAGAAGTCTATCCGGGCGAGAATTTCCGCGACTATTCTAAGCGGATTTGCAATGAAAAAGCTGAAGCCGCATGGGAGCTTGTTTTGGCAAATAACTTAGCTATGATGCCGGTATTGACGGCAGATACTGAGGTCGTTTTCAATAATGTAGTATTTGGTAAGCCGATTGACTATCAGGATGCATTTCGGATGTGGCGGACACTTGCAGGCAATCATCATCTGGTGATTACTACGGTTACGCTAAAATATGGCGAATTTCATAAAACAGTGAGTAGTGAAAGTCGGGTTTATTTTGATCAGATGACAGATGAAGATATCCATGCTTATCTAGCAACTGGGGACTATAAAGATAAATCAGGCGCATATGGTATTCATACTTTTGCCGGGCAATTTATCCAAAAGATAGATGGTTGTTTTTATTCGATAATGGGCTTACCATTAAATACTGTTAAACATCTATTAGCTGAATTGGCTCAATATGGGGCTTAACCGGGTCTTGGTTTATCAAATAGAGGAAACGATCTATTCTTTTGCCTATGCTAATGATAAACTGGTTTATGTTTTAGCTGATGATTTGAACGAGCCAGCTAGCGAATCAGCATTTTATGCGCGGGTAAATCGAGTAAATCATAAATCTGGTTCTGCTTTTGTCGAGTACCTGCCAGGAGTTAGTGGTTGGATAAATCTAAAAGCTGGTAAAACTGGGGTGCAAAATGGAAGCAATATTATCTGTCAGTTAGCTTGGCATGGTGATGAG
>JBDHRI010000093.1:0-6767 GCA_039807465.1 Burkholderiales bacterium
TCATCAATAGAACAACTGCGTAAAGCTTCAGGTACCAAATTAGTAACCTGAATATCTGATAATGAAACACTATAGCCACTTTCACGGGCAAGGCAAACTAATTTACGTGCAACATCCTGACCAGATAAATCTTCACGTGGATCTGGCTCAGTATAGCCTAATTCTCTGGCTTCTCTGACTACATCCGAGAATACCCGACCTTTACCAAGTTCGTTGAAAATAAAGCTTAAAGTTCCGGATACTACACCTTCAATGGTGACTATTTCATCACCAGTTTTAACTAGATCTTGAAGCGTGCTGATTACTGGCAGCCCAGCACAAACTGTGGCTTCATACAGGTAATGGCAACCCTTCTTATGGGAAGCAGCCATAATCTGGCGGTAATAATCAAGATCACCTGCATTAGCATGTTTATTCGGCGTGATGATGTTAATGCCTTTATTAAAGAATGACAAATACTGTTTTGATAGTTCATTACTTGCCGTACAATCAATAATCACTGCATGCGGAATATCATCGCTTAATAAATGCTCAATAAATTTATCCAGATCAGCTTCAGTAGCATTTTCTGTAAAATTTGTTTTCCAATCGCCATCAAGTGCGTTATCGGCAAGAATCATTTTTTTGCTACTCATGATTCCACGCAGGCATAAGTCAACTTTGTTTTTAGCTCTCACTGAGTCACGTGCCGATGCAATCTGATTTAATAAAGCAGCACCAATACCGCCCGGTCCAATTAATCCAATCGCAATGGGTTGGTCAGCCAAATAGAAACTGGCATGTACCGCTTGTAAGGCTTTATTAATATCTTTGCTATCAATAACTGCTGAAATATTGCGTTCCGAAGAACCTTGTGCAATCGCGCGAATATTGATATTGGCTTTTGCCAAAGTATCAAAGAATTTACCTGCAACTCCCGGACTACCTATCATACCGTCGCCAACAGCGGCAAGAATCGCACAGCTGGTATCGGCAGTTACTTTATTAATCTGTCCCGTTTCAATTTCGAATTGTAGATTGGTATTTAATGCTTCAATTGCTTTAGTCGCAAATTTATTGGCAATCGCGATACAAAGCGAGTGTTCTGAGCTTGCCTGGGAAATCAGAATGACTGAAATATTACATTGCTGCATAATCTGAAAAATTCGTGCGGCACTACCGGAAACTCCAGCCATCCCAGCGCCTTCAATATTTATCAGGGCGATATCATCCACATAAGTAAGACCTTTGATTCCATGTTCGGATTTGGTTGAAGTATGCGAGATATAAGTCCCTGGTGCTGCTGGGTTATAACTATCTTTAATGTAAATTGGGATATTATCATCTTGGGCCGGAGCAATCGTCATTGGATGAAGGACGCTCGCACCAAAATATGCCAGTTCAAGAGCTTCTTTGTAAGAAAGGGTATCAATGCAGAAAGCATTTTTTACTTTTGCCGGATGTGCGGTATAAATTCCATCAACATCAGTCCAGATTATTAATTCAATTGCATGGAATAATTTAGCAAAAATTGCACCCGAGAAATCACTACCGTTACGACCAAGAGTGGTACGTTTACCTTCAGGAGTTGAAGCAATAAATCCGGTTACGACCAACTGATCAAATTTTTTATCTTGAAAATAATTGATCAGTGCCTCTTCACTACGTTCCCAGTCGATGCAAACTACACCATCTTTTTTGTACGAATATAATACTTTGGTTGCATCAAGGTAGAGGGTGTTGGTACTTAATGCCAAGTAGGCGGTTAGGATTTGTGCTGACCATTGTTCACCATAACCAAGGATAAAATCCTGAATATCTGTAGAGTAATTACCAATCTGACTAACTGTATTAAATACATTGGCAATGGTCGCAAAGTCATGAGCAATTACTTGCAATAGCTCGCCTTGTTTATTGCTTGGTAGTAAGCTTTCAATTATGACTTGATGTGATTTTTCGAGTGCTGCTAGCTCATCCTGCCAGCTTAGTCCATCACGGGCATTATCCATTAATAATTGCAGCTTTGAGGTGGTACCTTTCGTTGCAGAGACCACGACTACTTCTTTTGAGCCAGTTAAAATTTTCTTAACTTCAACAAAGCGTTCCGCATTGGCTACGCTTGAGCCACCAAATTTATGTACAGTGTAATAACGTTTGATCAGTTCCACGGTAAATTGTCCTATCTGTTTTTGCTAAAAAGCAGTTATTTTAAACGCGTAATTATATCATTTATCAGTTATTTATGAGGGCTAATGGTTAAATTATTTTGCGATGCAATATATTGAGTATTGACAGGCATTAGATAGATGTGACTATTGATAAGTAACATCAGTTATAATTGCGAATGCAATATGAAATTATCAAATCAAAACGTAAGACCATGGCGATTAGTATTAAACATGATGGCATGGTGGTCATAAGAGTTCCACTTCAGACATCTGCTACTAATATAAACGATCTAATTCAGAAATATCAGCATTGGATTGACAAAAAACTTGCTGAAATTAAGAGTAGAAAAAAAGATACTGGGGCGATTTATTTTTTGGGTGAGCCTTATCAGTTGATGTTGCTAGAGGGTGATTCTCCTACTATTCAAGTTGTCGCGGATACAATCAAAGTTTATGCCTATTCTAAAGAGGAGCATCAGTTAAAGTTAATTAACTGGTATAAAGAGCAGGTAAAAAATATTGTACAACCATTGATAGTAAAATACCAAAACCTGTACGCACTTAAACCGGAAAAGGTAAAAATAACCAAAGCCAAGGGACGTTGGGGTAGTTGTAGTAGTAAGGGGACAATTTCCTTTAGCTATAGGCTTATGATGCTGCCGTTATTTGTGATCGAGTACATTGTGGTACATGAACTTGCACATCTTAAAGAATTAAATCATTCACCACGTTTCTGGATGTTAGTTGCTAGTATTTGCCCGGAGTATAAGATGGCTGAGAAATGGTTAAAAAATCATCGTTATCTTTTGGCTGATTTATTTATTTGAAGTAAAAGCCATGCTATCATCTGCGGTATAATACTTGGTTAAAAACTGATTTTAGAATATAAAGGATTAGGATGTCAGGCATATTAAATATTGCGGTACAAGCTGCATATAACGCAGGTAATATCATTCAGCAGGAAAGTAAGAATATTAGCAGAATCAAGGTTGATCGTAAAGGTCACAATGATTATGTGAGTGAAGTTGATAAAAAAGCTGAGCAGATTATTATTAATACTATTCTAAAAGCTTTTCCAGATCATAATATTCTGGGAGAGGAGCAGGGAAATATTGATAATGGTTCTGAGTTTACCTGGATTATTGATCCTTTAGATGGAACTACCAATTATCTGCATGGGCACCCACAATATTCAATCTCAATTGCTGTAAAACATCAGGATAAAATCACTCATGCGGCAATCTTTGATCCGAATCGCAATGATATTTATACGGCTGAACTGGGGAAGGGCGCTCGTCTAAATAACGGTCGAATTCGAGTTTCAACTATGGCAAATCTAGCGGATAGCTTACTTGCAACTGGCTTTCCAACTTACGATATGAGCTTACTTGATAAATATATGCCAATTTTTAAAGAGATGCTTTTATCTACTGCTGGGCAGCGTCGGGCTGGATCGGCTGCGCTAGATCTGGCTTATGTTGCAGCTGGCATGGTTGATGGATTTTGGGAATTTAACCTAAAACCATGGGATATAGCAGCTGGGTATTTATTGGTTAAAGAAGCCGGTGGATTAGTTTGTGATTTTAATGGCGGTCAAGAGATGCTTGATAGCGGTAATATTATTGCTGCAAATCCTAAGCTAGTTAGCCCAATTCTTAAAATTATCCAGAAATACTAAAATCAATTAATGAGTACTACTGATATCAATAATCATACGCCGATGATGCAACAATATCTGCGCATCAAGGCGGATTATCCGGATATGCTGTTATTCTACCGGATGGGGGATTTTTATGAGCTGTTTTTTGAAGATGCGGAGATTGGTTCCAGATTATTAGGTATTACGCTAACTCAGCGTGGTTCATCGGCTGGTACTCCGATAAAAATGGCTGGAGTTCCGTTTCATTCTGCTGATCAGTATTTGACCAAAATGGTTAAACTTGGTCAATCGGTAGTTATTGTCGATCAGGTAGGTGAAGTTACTGGGAAAGGACCGGTTGAGCGAAAAGTTACCCGTATCATCACGCCAGGAACGCTTACTGATGAAACTCTTCTTAATGATAAAGAAGATAATCAGATTTTGGCTATCTATCAAAAAAATAATCAATGTGGACTTGCTTGGATATCGCTTAGTGGCGGTAGTTTTTTGATTAGTGAATGTGTTGCGAGTGACCTCCATAATCAGATTGAGCGGATTCGCCCCGCAGAGATAATTGCCAGTGAAAACTTAATTAATCAGCTAAAAATTATTCGTCCAAATCTTGCGTATAAAATTATTCCTGAATGGCATTTTGAATACGATCTGAATTTACGCCGTTTGTGTGAACATTTTCTGGTAAATGATCTTGATGGTTTTGGTATTAGTGATTATCGACTAGCTATCGTAAGTGCTGGCATTATTCTTGACTATGCCAAGCAAACCCAAAATAATCAGTTGCCACATATCAATAGTGTTATTTATGATAATCAGAATGATTATCTAATTCTTGATGCAATCTCGCGCAAAAATCTTGAAATTAGCGAAACTATTCGCGGTGAGAAATCTCCAACATTATTTTCGGTAATGGATCAATGCGCCTCAACAATGGGTAGCCGCTTACTTGATAAATGGCTAAATAATCCATTGCGTGACCATAAAAAGATTCATGAACGTCAGGAAGCAGTCAAAGTACTTCAAGGGAATTATAACCAGATACATGGTGTATTAAAACAGATAAGTGATATCGAGCGTATCAGTTCCAGAATTGGACTAAGAACTGCTCGCCCACGTGATTTATCAGGATTGCGCGACTCTTTGCAGCTGATTCCACAGCTTGGATTTATTCGAGAATATTCTTCTGTTAGATTGATAGCCGAAATCAGCGCTAAATTTAGTGGCGTTAGTCAGGAAATTTATTCTTACTTAGTCGCTGCGATAAAGCCAGAGCCAAAATTATTGATTCGTGAAGGTGATGTAATTAATGAAGGTTACAACCTTGAATTGGATCGTTTACGAAATATAAATAGAGATGGTAGCCAGTTTGTCTTTGAATTGGAAGCTAAAGAGCGTGAGCGCACTGGTATTGCTAACTTAAAAGTCGAATATAATCGGGTGCATGGATATTTTATTGAAATTTCCCGTGCCAATTTGGATAAAACACCTGTGGAATATCGGCGTACACAAACCCTAAAAAATGCTGAACGATTTACGACTCCAGAGTTAAAATCATTTGAAAATGAAGTTCTGGCAGCGAATGACAAAGCATTGGCACTGGAGAAAAAAATTTATGAAGAAATTCTTGATTTTCTGAACCAACATCTTAGCCAGTTGCAACAGTTAGCCGATGCAATGGCAACTCTTGATGTTTTGGCTTCGTTTGCTAAAGTTAGTCTTTTGGGTAATTATTGTTGTCCAGAGCTAGTAAAGCATCATCAAATTCGTATCGATGAAGGGCGACATCCGGTTGTCGAAAAACAAATTGATCAGTTCATTGCTAATAATATTAACGTTGATGATTCTAGTAAATTTCTAATGATTACTGGTCCAAACATGGGTGGTAAATCAACTTATATGCGGCAGGTAGCAATAATTTGCCTTCTTGCTCATTGTGGTTCTTATGTTCCTGCAACTAAAGCTGTTATTGGGGTAATTGATCGTATATTTACCCGAATTGGTGCGTCAGATGATTTATCTGGTGGTAAATCAACTTTTATGGTTGAAATGTCTGAAACAGCAAATATACTCAATAATGCTACTAGTCAATCGCTGGTAATTATGGATGAGGTCGGACGTGGTACTTCCACTTTTGATGGCTTGGCACTTGCTTATGCAATTGCGCGGTATCTAATTGAAAAATGTGCTGCCTATAGCCTTTTTGCGACTCATTATTTTGAATTAACTGATCTTGCTAATCATTATAGTAAAGTAGCTAATGTTCATTTAAGCGCAGTTGAGCATAAAGATCAGATTGTATTTATGCATCATGTTGAATCTGGACCTGCTGCCAAAAGTTATGGAATACAGGTTGCATCACTGGCTGGTGTCCCAAAACCAGTTTTAGCAACCGCAAAGAAATATTTGCAACATCTCGAAGAGGGAAGTGAGAAGCAAGCAAAACTCGATTTATTTAGTATCGATACTGCCGTTAGCGATGAATATCCTAGTTTACTTAGTCCAAATGAAGAAGCTGTACTAAATAAGCTAAAGCAAGTTGACCCAAATGATTTAACTGCAAAACAAGCACTGGATTTGCTTTATGAACTTCAGCAGAAATTACGTTAATCAATTCGTACGATGGTTTTTTGCATTAATCTTCGACATGAAGGTAGTTACTAGAGTCTGCCTGATTATAATCCTACTTACCATTTTTTCATTAAAAAGCTTTGCAAGTTCACCTGCTAATACCAATATTTCAGAGACAGCCGACTTTACTCCAGCCATTTATCTATGGCTGGCTTTATCGATATTAATGTCGCGTGGCTTATCCATTGTTAAAAAAATTGGTTTGCCGGTAGTTACGTCGGAAATACTTGCCGGAATAGTTCTTGGACACCTTTATTTATTTGGGATTACTACGTTTATCGGCATGAACCATAATGAAATTATCCAATTTCTGTCTGAAATAGGTGCGATGATTCTAA
>JBDHRI010000094.1:0-6717 GCA_039807465.1 Burkholderiales bacterium
CATGTATTGGTATTTAATCAAGGGCTTAAATCTTATCGTGATTTGCCTTTGCGGTTAGCCGAGTTTGGTTCGTGTCATCGCAATGAGCCTTCTGGTGCACTACATGGTATCATGCGCGTTCGTGGCTTTGTGCAGGATGATGCGCATATTTTCTGTACTGATGAGCAGATTGGTAGCGAAGCAGCCAAATTTATTGATTTAACTTATCGAGTTTATCAGAAATTTGGTTTTGACAAGGTTGATTTAAAGCTTTCTACTCGTCCAGAAAAACGGGTTGGAGCGGATGAACTTTGGGATTCTGCCGAAGCAGCCTTGGCAAAGGCTTTAGATGATAAAGGACTGCCATATACATTGCAGCCGGGTGAGGGAGCATTCTATGGACCAAAGATCGAATTTGCACTTAAAGATTGCTTGGGACGCGAATGGCAATGTGGCACTTTACAACTGGATTTTAATCTTCCTGAACGATTAGGGGCATCATATGTTGCTGAAGATGGTAGCAAAAAAGTACCAGTTATGCTTCATCGTGCAGCACTTGGTTCGCTAGAGCGCTTTATTGGTGTACTGATTGAACATTATGCTGGCAATTTACCATTTTGGCTAGCTCCGGTTCAAGCGGTAGTGTTAAATATTTCTGAAAAACAGAACGATTATGCGAATAAAGTATATGATGAGTTGAGAAATGCTGGGGTTCGTGCGGAAATTGATTTATCCAACGAGAAGATTGGTTATAAAATTCGTCAGCAATCAATGCAGAAAGTCCCTTATTTGCTAGTTTTGGGTGATAATGAAATGCAAAATAATCAGATAACGGTGCGCAAACAGGATGGAACTGACCTTGGCGCAATGTCTCTTGATGAGTTTTTGCTTCTAGATAAGTAGTCCAATGAGTTAAATTGATGTAATGGAGTCTTTTTTAAGGCTCCATTATCTTTGTTTTATTTGCAAATGTGTTACAATTGCTATTAATATAATTTGTTTCAGGGGTAAATATTTGAAGAATAGACTACTTTTATTATCATTGGGGGGCTTGATGGTAGCCTGTGCTTCACATAATCAGACATCTAATCCAACTGCTACTACTAGTGGGGCGAATCAGAATTTGGCGGCTAGTTCATCAACAACAGAATCAACTATGCCTGTATTAGTCGAGGATACTGTTATTAAACAGCAAATGCCTAATGTAATTCTGTTTGACCTTTATGAGAGTAGAGTTAGTCAGCAATTTATGCCAATAATTTCTTGGAATGCTGGTTATTTGCAGAAGTTTCCAAATGCAAAGGTAGAAATACAGGGAAATGCTGATGATAAGCATAATTCAGTTTACGATGAAAAATTAGCTATGGCTAGAGCTCAAAATGTTAAGGATGTTCTACTTTATATGGGCGTAAGTGATCAGCAAATTAGCATAAAATCATTGGGTAATAAACATCCTGTTTTTTCTAAGGATAGTGATGGACACCAGCCACGCAATCAGCGGGTCGATATTATGTATATCGTTGCGCCGCCGCAAGGGTATCATATTGATAAAATCCCAGTTGTACTAACTACTACAGCTGTTGAAGTTGACATTCCTGAACCAATCTATTGAGAATAAGGATTAAATTAGTGAGTATGTTTGATTATGTGGTTGTTGGCGCTGGTTTATCTGGAGTTGTGATGGCTGAGCGGATTGCAAGCCAGCTAAAAAAACGTGTGCTGATTATTGAACGGCGTGAGCATGTTGGTGGCAATACCTATGACTATTATAATGAAGATGGTATTTTAGTTAGCCGTTATGGTCCACATGTATTTCATACAAAACTAAAAGAAATCTGGGATTATTTGTCTCAATTTACCGAGTGGCATCATTATCAGCATAAGGTTCTTGGGCATGTAGATGGTAATTTGGTGCCAATTCCATTTAATTTAAACAGTATTAAAGTATTATTTCCCAAGCCTATTGCTGAAAAATTAAGTAGTAAGCTGGTGGATTTTTTTGGCTATGGAAATAAGGTTCATGTTCTTGAGCTTAAAGAAACCAAAGATGAAGATCTAAAGTTTCTCGCTGATTACGTTTATGATAAAGTATTTTTGAATTTTACCCATAAACAGTGGGGATTAAGACCAGAAGAACTTGATGTATCAATTACTGGGCGCGTGCCGATATATATATCTTATGATGATAGATATTTCAAAGATGAATTTCAGGGCGTTCCCAAATTTGGTTATGCACGGATGATTAAAAACATGCTTAATCATAATAATATCAAGCTAATGCTAAATACTGATTATCGTGAAGTTTTAACCGTAAATCATTTAACAAAACAGATTAAATTATTTGGGCAGCCATTTGAAGGAAAACTAATCTATACTGGCAAAATTGATGAATTATTTGATTTCTGCTTTGGTGAGTTACCATATCGTGGATTGGAACTTAAATTTGAGACAGTTAATCGTGAATTTTATCAGGGTGCAGGAACGATACACTTCCCGAATGAGTATGAGTTTACGCGGGTTTCAGAAATGAAGCGGATTACTGGGCAGAAATCTGACGTTACAACGATTATTCGGGAGTTTCCCAAAGATTGTAATCGCAATGATATTCCATACTATCCAATTCCACAAAAAGAGAATATTGAGAAGTTTAATCAGTATAAAGAAAAAGCGAAAGAATATTCAGATATTATTTTAACTGGTAGGCTTGCTGATTACAAATATTATGATATGCATGCATCAATCCTGATAGCATTAGATAAATTTAGAAGTTTGTTAGCAACGAATATAAATTAATAATATGAGTAATAAGATCGATAAAAAATATGATTATCTAATCGTAGGTGCTGGTCCATTTGGGGCTACCTTTGCCTATTTTGCTAGGAAAGCGGGAAAAAACTGTCTGGTAATTGATAGGCGTTCTCACACTGGTGGTAATATTTATTGTGAAAGTGTTGAAGGCATAAATGTTCATAAGTATGGTGCGCATATTTTTCATACTTCCAACAAAAAAGTATGGGATTTTGTAAATCAATTTGCTGAATTTAATCGCTATACTAATTCACCGATTGCGATCTATAAAGATGAGCTCTACAATTTGCCTTTTAATATGAATACGTTTAGTAAAATGTGGGGGGTAAAAACTCCAGCTGAAGCAAAATCTGAAATTGCTAGACAAATTGAGGATTTAAATATAGTTGAACCAAAAAATCTGGAAGAACAGGCGCTTAGTTTGGTTGGTAAGGACATTTATTATAAATTGATAAAAGGTTATACCGAAAAACAATGGGGGCGCAGTGCTACGGATATCCCAGCATTTATAATCAGGCGGCTTCCGGTACGTTTTACTTATGATAATAATTACTTTAATGATTTATATCAGGGGATCCCAATTGGCGGCTACAATGTTATCATCGAGAAATTACTTGTTGGGGTAGAGCTTAGATTAAATACAGATTTCTTTATAAATCGGCAGGAGCTGGCAAGTCTGGCAAATAAAATTGTTTATACTGGTCCGATTGATCAATATTTTGATTATTGCTATGGTGAGTTGCAGTATCGTGGGCTAAGATTTGAACATGAGGTAGTGGATATTGATAATTATCAGGGGAATGCGGTAGTTAATTATACCGATAGAGAAGTTCCATATACCCGAATTATTGAGCATAAGCACTTTGAATTTGGTAGTCAGCTCAAGACAGTTGTTTCAAAAGAATACTCAATTGAGTGGCAGCAGGGAGATGAGCCTTATTATCCGATAAATGATACTGATAACCAACTAATCTATCAGAAATATAAAGAATTAGCTGATAGCCAGAGTGGAGTAATATTTGGTGGACGGCTTGCTGAATATAAATATTATGATATGCATCAGGTTTTTGAACGAGCTATTGATGTAGCTAGTCAAGAGTTGCAGATTGATATTAATGATTAGTAAGTACATTTTGGTGTAACATGTCAAAAAGAAAGATACTTGGGAATGTTTTTTCATTAGGCGTTTTGCAGTTAGCTAATTACGTATTTCCGTTTTTGACTGTACCATACCTATCAAGAGTTTTAACTACTGAACACTATGGACTCATCTTATTCAGTCTGTCATTTTCGACTTATTTCAGTCTTCTTTGTGATTATGGCTTTAGTTTAAGCGGGACCAAAGAAGTTGCCATAAATGCATCAAACAAATCGCAACTAAATAGCATTGTAAGCAACATAACCTACATAAAAATTGCACTATTTTTATTTTCAATTATTCTTAATCTAATAGTTGTCTTTAGTTACTCAAAATTTAGAGCTCACTGGGAGTTATATTTGGTAAATATTCTGGTTTTGGTAAATAATATTTTCTTTCCGGTTTGGTTTTTTCAAGGCGTAGAGAAGATGAAATATATTACCATAATCCAGGTTGGTGTTCGAATTCTTTCGTTATTATTAATATTTACCCTAATTCATAATGATAGTCAGTATTTTTTATGGCCAGTAATAAATGTAATTACTTCTATCATAAGTGCAATTATAGCCCAGTTCATTTTATTGAAATATTTTTCAATTCGTTATACTAGACCGAATTTTGGCATAATTAAATATCAGCTAAAAGAAGGCTGGCATATTTTTATTTCAACTATTGCAATTAGCTTATATACTGTTTCCAATTCTTTTTTCCTCGGGTTATTGACAAATACGGTTATGGTTGCTTATTATGCATCAGCGGAAAAGATTATGAATGCCATTCAGGGGCTATTGGGACCTATTAGCCAAGCATTTTTCCCTCATTTATCACGAGTTGTTGCTGAAGATAAAGAACAAGGAATAAAGGCTCTACAAAAAGCATTATTCTTAATTGCGGGTATAGGTCTTCTTATTAGTATGATTTTGTTTTTTACTGCCCCCCTTGTTGTCAAGCTTATTTATGGTGCAAAATATGAAATAGCTACTACACAGGCATTAAGGGTTTTGGCAGTATTGCCTTTTATTATCTGTCTTAGTAATGTTTTTGGGGTTCAGACGATGATTCCGTTTGGCTTGAGTAAGCCATTTTCTAGAATATTAATAATCTCTAGTTGTGTCAATGTATTGTTATTAATCGTGTTGATTCCACGGTTTACATATATAGGAACAGCGGTTAGTGTTGTAATTACAGAAAGTCTGGTTACTTTAATGATGTTGGGGTACCTGCATTTTAATGGTATCTATATTTGGTCAGGAAAATTGATAAGGAGTTACGTTGCAAAATAGATCGTTTTCAAAGATTTATATATTATCTATTGCAAATTTTGCTAGTGGTGGTCCAGAACTATTGCACCAATTAGCATATTCACTTCGCTTAATGGGACTTAATGCATATATGTATTATGTTGGAAATCAAGGGGTTAGTAATGACTATGATCCCGTACCTGAAAATTATAAAATTTACAATATCCCATACGTATTTGAAGTGAATGATAGTAATGAAAATCTATTAGTGATTCCAGAAATAAGTTTGAAATTTATTCCATTATTTCATGACATAAATTGTGTCATTTGGTGGTTAAGTGTTGATAATGCGTATGTGCAGTTTGATTTAATTAATGAGTTTTATAATCGGAATAATCTAATTAGTCGATTCTTTTGCAAACTAGTATCAATAATGAAGGTAGTTCCTCCATTTAATAGACTATATTTTAAGTATTCTTATTTTCGATTAAAGTGGTGGATTAATACTTACGCAAAAAAACCGAGAGTTAAGCATTGGGCACAGTCCTATTATGCTCTTAATTTTTTAAAGACTCTTGGAGTTGATGAGATAAATTATTTATCTGATTATTTGCGCAGTGATTACTTAAAATTATCCAGTGAAGTGGATTTAAGTAAAAAACAAAACATTGTTGTATATAATCCTAAAAAGGGGGTTAAATTTACTCAAAAAATTATTGCAGCTGCAGGAAGCCAGATAGTGTTTATTCCCATAAAAGACATGTCAATTCTAGAGGTTACTGATCTTCTCTTACGTGCAAAGGTCTATATTGATTTTGGAGAACACCCTGGTAAAGATCGTATTCCAAGAGAGGCCGCAGTTTTAGGATGCTGTGTAATTACAGGAAAGAGAGGAAGTGCTGCTTATTTTGAGGATGTACCAATCCCTGAACAATATAAATTTAATCAGGATAAGAGCAATATTTCAGAGATAATTTCAATAATATTAAAATGTTTTGAACACTTTGAGTATAATTATAGTAATTTTTCTTTGTATAGAAAACAGATATTGAACGAACATAATTTATTTGTTAACTCACTGAAGAAATTATTTGTAGAAGCTGATGATGAAGGTATTAATAGTTACAGTTGCATATAATCCAACAATTGAAATAACTAATATTTTGAATATTGAGAATTTTTCACATCTGGTAATAGACAATTCTGATATTGAAAATTTATGGTTAAGAAACTTTTGTATTGAGCGCAATTATCATTATTTGCCTTTGGGTGGAAATAAAGGTATCGCAGAAGCTTTGAATAAAGGTGCTGAATTTGCAATAAAGCTGGGTTGTGATTATATTATTACAATGGATCAGGATAGTAAATTAACAAAATATATTTTGCAACAGATGGTTAATTTTATTAATGGTTATGTGGATACTACAAAAGTAGCAATTTTTTCGCCAAGGCATATAAACCCATCCGACAAATATATAAAGCATAGTGAAGAGTACTCGAATGATATTTTTACTATGACATCTGGTAATTTCCTAAATCTGAAAATCTGGG
>JBDHRI010000095.1:0-6636 GCA_039807465.1 Burkholderiales bacterium
CCCTAGGAATCGAATCATTTATCCATAAGTTATCTCTTTCTCCCTTCTCCTCAACTACTGGAATAGAACGATTTCCATCATGAGCAATAAAAGATAGATATAAATCTGGCTCTATTGTGGTATATGGTTTGGTAGTCACGCTACGATTAAACTCAAGCTGCAACTGACTTCGCTTCTGCTCTGGATATTTTAGCTGTCCATCAAGCTGATATTGAGTCAGATAATTCACCATTGGCAAATCTGACCATCCATTACCATCGTAACATTTAACCGGAATTTGTGCCAGATTGGTAGAGTCTTCATAAGCAACACATAACTTGTCTTGCGAATTACTGGCTATAGCCAGCGCAGAAACAGAGGCAGTAGCACTCACATTTGGAGATGGTAAATACTGTATCTTAGGTAAAGGCAATATTCTATATGCTATACTTGCAGACACTCGTCCATAGCCAGTACTTTCTGAAGGAAAGGTAAAATCACGATACATCAAAGACAGCTTCAAAATATCATTTATCTGAGTATAAGAAAGGTACTGCCCTAATCTCATTCGAATATTACAACTATCCCCAAGGCTTCCAAATGGAGCCAATGAATTTGGACAATCAGATGATGAATGGAGATATTCAGGAAGCTGAGTATCAAAAAAAGTCATAAATGGCTTTGCAGGTGTATTACCATTATTGGTAATTTTTATTATAAATTCAAGACTCTCTTTTCCATCACCAGTGATCTGAATATCTGGATTAGAAACACTAGTACTTATCTGCGCAGTATCAGAAGCCAGAGCATACATTACTGGAATCACCCGGTTATACTGATATACTTTGCGCGTTGTATCTGAATAAAACCCAGTAATAAAGAAATTTATCTGCAAATCTGCCCTATTAATATCCTCAATATTATTATCCATTAAACTATAAACAATCTGGCAGCTTTGCTCTGTTCCAATGCCAGACTCCGAAGTACAACCATCATGCTCAATATTGACACTAACATTGCCACTAACAACTTGTGGTTTAGGTATGCTTATCCAGTATAAACTCTCTGTGCCACGGTTTGTAAGAGTTAAAGTAACGAGTTTATTAACATCACCATATAAATGTACCATGCCAGATTCAGATAAACTGATATCAATCAGAGGAGTATAACTGGAAAGTCCAGCTGAACTAATGTCTCGAGTAGCAGTTTTTTGTATATTTAATCTGTTTTTAAGGATACTATTATTCGCATGATGACTCAAATCACGGATTTTTACACTACAGGCATATCCTGGATTAAGCATTTCCGGACAATCACTTGCGCTAACCGTCATTGCCAGGCGAAATTGGTGACGAATAAGCTGTAGTGGTTCAGATAAATTACTAAGTCCTCGATTTTGAATAAATAGCGTTTGCTCATTAAATAACGCCAGCTTACTATCCATACTATAATCTGGGGTACTAACCATCAAATCAGAAGGATTATCCTTAGTTGCAGATAATAATGTATTTTCGGCTCTAACCTGGGTATTACCATCGTCAGCAAATACACTTACTTTACCTGTTAGCAAAGAACTAAACAAGCTACTTTTTACTTGAACCGGGATAACCTGCAAGGATTGACTACTTTCTAATTGCAGGCTAAATGCTGGTTTATCTGCACTAATTTTATAAACTGAGCGCGCTAAACGTCCATAGATATAAATTGTGGCATACCCCGTATCAGTACCATAACCATTAAGTGAAACATCACTATTAATTGCTAAATCAGTATTTGCCTGCCATTTATAATTGATAATCTGGCTAAACTCCTGGTTTTTAGCAGCAAGAGGGTAATGAGCCGTGATTAATGAACTCGCGTTTTCCGATGGCTTCATCTCTGGTGTCATAAATTCAAGTATGCAACTTGAGTTTCCTGCTATTGAAGAACACTCCGAAGAATTCAGGAGTTTGCCATTTTTATTGTTACTTGAAATAGACAAATAACTAATTTGTGAGATAGTTGATGATGTATTATTTCTAACCGTTAGCCTAGCTATTGTCGGTTCATGATTAAATACTGGAATAGTTGCAGAATTATCTATACTTAATGCCAGAGGAGTTTCTATTTGGCTCTCGTGTGCCTGCAAAGTAGAATTAATAACTGGCTGATTACTATGTACTCCACTGTTACAGCCAACTACTAGTGAAAGACTCGCTAACAAAAACAATATTTGTTTAAACATTTTTTATTGCTCCACATATCAGATATAATTAATTTTATTCACAATCATTTTATTATTAGTTTTATTGTTCAACATCTAAAGTCATCGTAGATGGATTTAGCACTACATATTCCGGCAACAATAGATTTGACGAAAATATCATGTGCAAGGTTATTTTTGGTGATGTAACCAAACTTGGAAGTATTGAATACCTAACTCTAGAGCTTCCATCTTGACTAAAGCTGCAATCCTGACTCGTTATATATGATTCAAATGGGCTACCGCTACTTACATTGCAGCTGCCACTCATTATTTCATAACTCTGAAAATAATTTTCCATCATAGTGCTTATACTTAAATGCTCGTAACCACTCATATTCGCAACAGTTGTCGAAACTTCAATTCGATAATCTCCATTACTATTACTTATAAGCTGAGCCGAATTAGCAACTGTTGCCTGATAACTGGCAGCATAAATTCTGTCACTCCCGCGCCATAATGGCATTGATTGTAGCTGTATAGCGGATGATGTTACTCTGTAAATAACCTGTGGAATTACCAGATTCATGTTATAAACTGCACCTATACCTGAACTTTCATAATTTGCAAGATTATTATAATAAACCAGTGAACACTGATTACCTGGAGATATTCGAGCACCAGACACACAGTTAGAAAGATTATGATCTAGTTTCCAGTTTGCTGAATTTATATCGATAAGACTTTCAACTTCAAATTCTGAAGTACCCACATTACGGTAATGAAGCGTTATTTGTTGACGGGTAGTCTGCCAGCCATAAAAAGCATATGGCTCAGACTCACTACCATTACCGGATATTGCAGTCTGCCCATCTGTGACTGATTCCAATAATAGTCTCTGCTGGTTACTTCCGATCAGATAGCGAAAAGCTCCACTTTCAATACTACTTTCACCTCCATTTGAATACTCAAAGGCATAGCTCACAACTCCAGACTCACTACTTGTATCCGGATTGACAAATGGTCCGATAGTCAAACTTCCACTACAGGAGTCGCTAACAGCAATATAACTACCACAGTTATCTGTTTCATGAATATATCCTGTTAATGGTGAACCATTTTGCAAAAATGTCTTGTTACCAAGTAAAGTAATATTGGCACTATCATTTCTGAGTGTAAAATTATAGTGGCGAACATCACTACCATCACCAGCAATATATACTGAATTTTGCGGTAATCCACTAATTATAAAACCGGATCTAGCGGCGACCGAATAATAAATAGGATAACTGATACTATACGGTTGGATACTTGCATTATTGGAATAGCTTCCGGTAAGATGGATATTTAGCTGTCCAGGACTTGCTGCGGACAAACTATAACGAAGCTGACAAGACATACCAACAGGAAAGGTTTCCGGGCAGTTATTTGTCAAAATTGATAGCGCTGCCGGATTAATGCTATTAATACTAACTGAGAAGTTGTTGATGGCAAAACCACCATTATTAGTAATACTAATCTCTTTAGTCACCACCGTATCTCTTATGAGATTGAGATTATGTTCATAAAGAGCATTAACAAATGCCCCCCCCTTACTGTTATACCAGTACATTGGTAACATTAGCTGATGACCATCATAACTAACTAGAATTACACCACTACCACTACTATCATGAATTGTATAATTAATGGTACACCCACTATTAGCCATCAGATTATTACAACTACTAGTATCAGCAGTTATACTTGAAGGTGTGCTAACTTCAATCGGTGTTGAAATATCACTCCCGATATTCAGTAATTCAATCTGTCCATTTACAGTATTAGCAGTATCAAGAATATCAATGCTACTAGTAATCAGCTTTGGTCCAATCAGTATCTTTGCTGCCAGCTCAAGATTTGCTGTCGCAGTATAATTTACAACCTCCGAAAACTGTCCATCTTTTGATACTTGTTTATCTTCGTCACTTATAGCCTCAAGACGTGCTATGCCTTCGATCTCTCCGGAAGTATTGCTCACTTCGATAGCCTGAACATAGTTTACAGGCAATTCAAGATGTTCTATATTACCATTAGCAATTCTAAGATTCTGACCATCTACCCCCAGTTTTTTTATATGATAAATTCGCTCCTTACCACTTGCATACAGATATGCTGTAGCAAAACCGGTGCTATTACCAAATCCGGAGACCATTACATCAGAGCTGAAATGAATTCCATCCCGATTATCAGCTATTTTTGCATAGTTAATAATCTGCGCAAATTTATGGGGTTTCTGATTAAATACATAATTGGCGTCAACCTCAAACCACCCGCCAGTATTACCCTTAATTAATGTTGGCGTGGTAACACTCAAAAAACAGCTCGAAAATGGCGCAAGATTGGTGCAATTATTGGCAGTACGCTTATCAATAACATCATTTAAAATTTGGCTACCGTGACTAACCGTATATTTGATATTATTGATAAACATATTACTATTATTATGCACATAAACAATTGTAGTTGTAGGCAAGTATTCAAATACTGGAATTACGCCACTATTATCTATCGTTACTGGCGTAATAGCTGTATCCGGTGATAATGGTAGAGCTGACGACACTACTTCTCTGGCGCAGCTACTAATCATAATTAAGAAAATAAGACTAAATACAAATCTTAATATAATAAACATAATAATACTCTTTCTTATCCAGGATAGAAGCACCGTAGAATACGGTACTTCTAGATTATAAAACCGGATTAGATTAATTTTGTAATAATGATGGATATGGAACTGTTGGTGCAGGCATTGTTACATACATTGCCTGAGGTGTACTTACTGCCTGTGAACTTTTGTCGTAGTTAAATAACACATCAAAATTTTGTGATCCACTATCAAATAAGGAAGTATTCACATTATAAATAATATCCTGCTCATCCACACCACTAACACCACCTGGAGTCAACGTACAAGCTTGTGTAAAGTTACCTGACACCTCTGCCCCTGGATCGCCACAGCCAGTTGTCTTAGAAGCCACAAATGGTTTACCAAATACATCATTACCAAAAATATATGGCAATGTAGCATTAACAGTTATTGGCTGATAACCCAATGCATTTGTCAAAGTGTAGCGAAGCCCAAACTGATAATTATCCCAGGTATTACTCTCTGCTAGTTCGTATTCAGCCGTTAGCACTGCCTGATGAGTTTTCACATAAATCATACTCTGATTGCCAGTATCATCGACTGCATAAATGGTACTAATTGCATTGTCACGGACAATCACTGTAGGTAAGTTTAAATTCATCGTTGTTGTTGAACCATTAGCAGCATCTACTAGACCACTATACTGACTAAGCTGACTAAGATACGTAATCGCGCAATGTCCGCCCGGCTGAAGAACTAGTGAACTATTACAGCTAGTAGTCATATTCCATGCCCATATCGGATTTGGATTATTAATACCCAGTATGGTTACCGGATTATCACCATTATTGGTATAAGTTAATTCAAACCCGGTAGGTGCAGTTGAAGCACCACTAAATATCACTGATTGCTCATCACTAGTGCCATTTCCACCACTATGAGTACCCATTGGAGAGATTGCCAGATTGATATTGGCATTATTCGGCAGAATTGTAAAAGTAGCATTAGTTGCTGCAAAAGGCTCTCCACTCGCACCAGTATAGTTATAATCTAGCTTAATTTCAATTGCAGCCGATTCACCAGATACAGATATAGCAGGTCCGAATTTATAAGCAAAATCACAAGTTGCTCCAGCAAGAATTGGTGTATCTACATGACATAATGTATTCGTCCCCTGAGTTTGAGAAGTATGAATATAATTAGCTACAAACCCTTCAGACCCAGTTGAACCAGCAGCCCATGTTAATTCTGGAGCGGCTGAGAATGTCGCTGGCAAACTACCACTATTGGTAACTTTGACATAAACTATCGATTCCTGTGTACCATTACCTTTAATTGCAGGCACATTATCTAGAGCTAATGCTAATGCAGCAAAATTTTGGGTAGAAGTGTACTTGATTGGAAGTGTCCGGGTTAAAGTTTTACTGCCGTTATAAGTTGCTACAAAATGAAAATTTACCTGGCGGTTGGCTTCAGCTGGTCCAGTTATTTTAACCTTATACTTACACGAAGCCCCACGCGGTAGAGATGCCCCACAAGAATTATTATCTGGAGTAACCAGCTCGGGAGTTGCACTTGCTCCCGGAGCTTTGCTAACTTTGGTATCATTAGTGTTAATTATCAAATTATAGCCACCGGTATTAGTTACAGTAATTTCTGTATTTCCACCATTAGGATCAACATCATCAAAAACAACTGGATTATTCGATAGACTTAGAGAAACCTGAGCTCCACCCTTGCGGTTAAACCAGACTACTGGCTGAGTAACGGTTACTGGTGTACCTGCTATACTATAACTAAAGCTAAGAGTTGCAGTACCAGACGAGGTAGCCGGAGAAAAGGATAT
>JBDHRI010000096.1:0-6608 GCA_039807465.1 Burkholderiales bacterium
AATATCAAGTGGATCAATAATGTTTCCTTTGGACTTAGACATCTTTTCACCGTGAGCATCCATAATTAGCCCATTAATGTAGATATCCTTAAACGGTACTTCGCCAGTAAATTCTTCGGTTAGCATTACCATCCGTGCTACCCAGAAGAAAATAATATCAAATCCAGTAACGAGGACACTTGATGGCAGGAAAGACTTCAGATATTCATTATCCTGTGGCCAATCAAGTGTTGAAAAGCACCATAAAGCCGAGCTAAACCAAGTGTCAAGGACATCATTATCTTGTTTAAGCGCGTTCGTACCCGCTAATTGTGCCGCTTCTTCTAGTGTCCTCGCAACAAAAACATTACCTTTATCATCATAATATGCTGGAATCCGATGCCCCCACCATAGCTGGCGGGAAATACACCAGTCTTGAATGTTAGTTAGCCATTGATCATAAGTTTTTTTCCAGTTTTCTGGTACAAATTTAATCTTACCAGACTCTACCAATTCCAAACCACGATCAGCAAATTTATCCATTGCCATAAACCATTGATCAGTAAGCATCGGCTCAATTACCACATTAGTTCGATCTCCACGTGGCACCATTAGTTTGTGGGGCTTGATTTCAACCAAGTAACCTTGTGCTTCAAGATCTGCAACTACTTGTTTACGAGCAGCAAAGCGCTCCATTCCCTGATACTGAGCTGGTGCATTTTCATTAATCTTACCATCTAAGGTAAGAATGCTAATTATTGGTAAATTATGGCGTTTACCAATATCATAATCATTAAAATCGTGAGCTGGAGTTATTTTTACGCAGCCAGTTCCAAACTGGGCGTCAACATAATCATCTGCAATAATAGGTATTTCACGCCCAACTAATGGTAATATCAAAGTCTTACCAAGTAAGTGTTTATAACGCTCATCTTCAGGATTTATCGCGACAGCCACATCACCAAGCATTGTTTCCGGACGAGTAGTCGCAACTACAATTGATTCATTGCTATCTTTGACTGGGTAACGGATATGCCAAAGACTTCCATTTTCTTCTTCAGAAATAACCTCCAGATCAGAGACTGCTGTTTGTAGTTGGATATCCCAGTTGACCAAACGTTTACCACGATAGATATAACCTTTTTGGTACAGGCTTACAAATACCTCACTAACTGCCTTAGATAATCCTTCATCCATGGTAAAGCGTTCGCGCGACCAGTCACATGACGCACCCAGGCGACGCATTTGACGAGTAATTGTATCACCAGAGATTTTTTTCCAATCCCAAACGCGCTTAATAAATTCTTCACGTCCTAAATCATGCCGCGATACACCAATTGCATCTAGCTGACGCTCAACTACGATTTGCGTTGCAATACCGGCATGATCAGTTCCAGCTTGCCATAAAGTATTGTAGCCCTTCATTCGGTGATAACGAATCAGAATATCCATAATGGTTTGTTGGAAAGCATGTCCCATATGCAAAGTACCAGTAACGTTGGGTGGTGGTAGTTGGATACAATAACTTGGCGCATTTTTGTCCATATTTGGTTTAAAATAACCTTTTTCTTCCCAAATTGGGTACCACTTAGATTCTATCTCACCGGGTGCATATGTTTTGGCTAGTTCCATCAATTTCAATCCTTGATTACATAAAAAATATACTATAAAACCCGTAATTTTAACATAATGAGAGACTTTGCCTCAAACTATGTCAGCACCTTGGGGCGGGTGCTTTATTTAGACTGATTTATTCGATGCCTTACGCTAGTTCAACATGATTTCTGATAAAGATTTCTTTTCTCTAGTTATAAAGTGTGTAATTTGAAATATGTGGTATAATTTTGCTCCATTTTTTTACTTCTGGCAGGTACGTTATGCTTGATAAAATTACTGTCCGTGGGGCACGCACTCATAATCTGAAAAATATTGATCTGGACTTGCCAAAGAATAAATTGATTGTCATTACTGGCTTATCCGGCTCTGGCAAATCTTCACTTGCATTTGATACTTTATATGCGGAAGGGCAGCGGCGTTATGTTGAATCATTATCTGCCTATGCGCGACAGTTTTTACAACAGATGGATAAACCGGAAGTTGATCTGATTGAAGGATTGTCGCCAGCAATCTCAATTGAGCAAAAAGCAACTTCGCATAACCCACGCTCCACTGTTGGTACGGTAACTGAAATTTATGATTATTTGCGGTTGCTTTTTGCCCGTGCCGGAACGCCTTTTTGCCCAACCCATAAAACCCACTCCAGACGCAATCTGTCGGACAAATTGTTGATTCAATTCTTGAACTACCGGAAGATAGCAAAATCATGTTACTTGCACCACTTATTGTTAATCGCAAGGGTGAGCATGTTGATCTATTGGCACATATTCAGGTTCTTGGCTTTACCAAGGTAAGGATTAATAACGAAATTTATAATCTTGGTGAAACCCCGCTACTAGATAAAAACAAAAAACATACTATAGAGATTGTTGTTGATAGATTAAAAATTAAGTCAGATCAGAAATCACGTTTAACAGATTCGGTTGAGACTGGTTTAAACCATGGTGAAGGTAAAATCAAACTGGTAAACCTTGAAGACAATAGCGAAAAATGGTTTTCCAGTAAATTTGCCTGCCCCGAATGTGATTATTCAATGCCAGAATTAGAGCCACGGATATTTTCATTTAATAATCCGATTGGTGCCTGTCCCAAGTGTGATGGAATTGGACATATTACTTTTTTTGATCCTGATAAAGTGGTGGCTAATCCAGAGATTTCAATTGCCGATGGGGCGATAAAAGGTTGGGATAAACGTAACCAATATACTTTTCAGATGCTTATGGCTGTTGCCAGCCATTATGATTTTAACATTGATACACCTTGGAATGAGTTACCAGAAAAAATCAGGAAGGTTTTACTTTTTGGTTCTGGTAATGAAGCAATCAGTTTTAATATTTTAAATGAAAAAGGTGGTTACCGGAGTATTAAGCAGTCTTTCGAGGGAATTGTTAATAATCTTGAACGTCGTTATTACGAAACTGAGAGCATTCATGTCAAGGAAGAGCTTACTAAATACCAGAATAATAAAGAGTGCCCAAGTTGTAATGGTTCACGGTTACGCATGGAAGCGCAATGCGTTACAGTTGGCAAATATAATATTGCTGAAATTAGTCGCTGGCAGCTAAGAAAATGTTTTGATTATTTTAATAGCCTTGAACTTGAAGGGCACAAACAAGAAATTGCCAGTAAGATCATGAAGGAGATAACCAGTCGGGTCGGATTTTTAATTGATGTTGGTTTGGATTACCTAATGCTAAATCGCTCGGCCGATACACTCTCAGGTGGTGAAGCGCAGCGGATTCGTCTGGCTAGCCAGATCGGTTCGGGATTAACAGGTGTGATGTATGTGCTTGATGAGCCATCGATTGGCTTACATCAACGTGATAACGATAGACTAATTGCTACTTTAAATAAATTGCGTGATTTGGGTAACACCGTAATTGTTGTTGAACATGATGAAGATGCAATTATTAGCTCGGATTTTTTGGTTGATATAGGTCCTGGAGCTGGTGAACATGGTGGCAAAGTAATTTTTGCGGGAACTCCCGAAGAGATAAAAAAATGCAAAGATTCGGTTACTGGACAGTATCTATCGGGTAAAAAAGAAATCAGTGTTCCAAAGAAACGCCGCTCCCAGGATAAAGGCACATTGTCATTAACTGGTGCAACAGGAAATAATCTGAAAAATGTCAATCTGGAGATCCCGATTGCTAATCTGGTATGTATAACTGGAGTATCTGGCTCGGGTAAATCAACGCTAATTAATGATACGCTTTATCGAGCGGTGGCACAATACCTCTATAATAGTAATGAAAATCCTGAGCATCATAACGAAATAACTGGGCTTGAAAATTTCGATAAAGTCATTAATGTTGATCAAAGTCCAATTGGGCGGACACCTCGTTCTAATCCTGCCACTTATACCGGTCTTTTTACACCAATTCGTGAGCTTTTTACTCAAGTACCAATTGCCCGCGAACGTGGTTACGGACCAGGGCGATTTTCATTCAATGTAAAAGGTGGGCGTTGTGAGACTTGTCAGGGCGATGGGCTGATTAAAGTAGAAATGCATTTCTTACCAGATATTTATGTTCTATGTGATGTATGTAAAGGCAAACGCTATAATCGTGAAACTTTAGAGATACAGTACAAAGGCAAAAACATCCATGAAGTACTAGAAATGACGGTTGAGGAGGGCCTAGCGTTTTTTGCAGCTGTGCCATCAATTGCTAAAAAATTGCAAACATTAATGGATGTTGGTTTGGGTTATATACGGCTTGGGCAATCAGCAACAACTTTATCGGGAGGGGAAGCGCAGCGAGTTAAATTGGCATTGGAATTATCTAAGCGCGATACTGGTCGAACCATGTATATTCTTGATGAACCAACAACTGGTTTACATTTTCATGATATTGATCTGCTTTTAAAGGTACTACATAAATTTGCTGATCATGGTAATACAGTGGTGGTTATTGAACATAATCTTGATGTAATAAAAACAGCAGACTGGATAATTGACCTTGGACCTGAGGGGGGTGAAGGTGGAGGACAAATAATTGCAACTGGAACACCAGAACAGATTGTAAAACAAAATAAAGGTTATACTGGTAAATATCTGGCGCAATATTTGAAGCCCAAAACCAAAGGAAAATAAATGTTAAAAAAAATACTGGATAGTACCAAGATTAAACGTATTCTTGATAATGGACACTGGCAGACAATTATCCCTTTAATCTTGACTAATCAGTTAATAAAGGTTGAATATTTGCGGCAGCGGATTTATACTCCAGATAATGACTTTATTGATCTTGACTGGGTGAATCCGGATGTGGTTGATAAACCAACCGTGATTTTATTTCCCGGGATGGAAGGTAGCTCTGATAGCCATTATGCCAAACGGGTAATGTATTACTTAAAACAGATTGGCTGGCGTGGTGTCGTAGCTCATGCACGTGGCTGTAGTGGTGAATTGAATCTTACTTTTAATTTTTATCATGGCGGTTTTACTACTGATCTGGCATTTGTGATTGAAACCGTAAAGAAAGTAACGCCCGCACAGCTTTTTGTTACAGGTGTTTCATTAAGCGGGAATATGCTTTTAAAACTGTTGGGCGAAAATAATCCTGCTGCGAATTTTCTTAATGCCGCAATTGCAATTTCGGTACCATTTGACTTAATGGCGGCATCGCTTCAAATTGATAGTGGATTAAATCGTCGGCTTTACGTTCCGTATTTCCTAAAAACACTAATGCCAAAAATGAAGCAGTATGCCGAGAGATACCCTGATTTGAAATGGCAGAAAGTAGATAGTTTGGATGAATTTAATGATAAGTACATTACCCAAATGTATCGATTTAAAAGTGCAATTGAGTATTATCAAAAATCCAGTTCAAAATTTTTTATTGATAAAATACAACAGCCAACCATGATAATTCAGTCTGCTAATGATCCCATGATTCCATTTGATTCGTGGCCAGATCGCGAAAAGTTGCCGGAAGTAGTAAGGTTCATCGGTTTAAATTATGGTGGACATGCTGGTTTTGTCGGGAATGAAGAAGACCTTTTGGGTGCATTACTCAAGCTACCCAGAATTATGGTACAATATTATGGTAAGTATTTAGATTAATGGGGGTAATATGGATTTAAAGAGAACTGCATTAACGACTTTAAAACTGATTGACTTGACTAGCCTTAACGATAACGACACTCCAGGGGTTATTCTTAATCTGTGCAAACAGGCAAAAACTCCTTTTGGACATGTGCCAGCTGTATGTATTTATCGACAATTTATTCCGGTGGCTAAAGATTATTTTATTGCCAATAAACTGAATATCAATATTGCTACTGTTACCAATTTTCCGCATGGTGGTACTGATAAATATCTTGCTCTTAAAGAGACTGAGGAAGCAATCAAGCTTGGTGCTGATGAAGTAGATATTGTATTTCCATATCGGGCACTTATGGCAGGTGATTCTGAAATTGGTGCGGAAATTGTGAAAAAAGCCAAAGAAGTATGTGGAGATAAAATTCTGAAAGTAATCATCGAAAGCGGTGAATTGGTTAAGCCAGAACTTATCCGCGAGGCAAGTATTATTTCGATAGAGAATGGTGCTGATTTTATTAAGACCTCAACTGGCAAAGTTCCAGTAAATGCAACACTGGAAGCAACTGAGATTATGTTAAAAGCAATTAAAGAGTTAAATTCTGAATGTGGCTTTAAAGCTGCTGGTGGGATTCGTCGGGTATCCGAAGCTGCTGAATATTTAAAATTGACTACAGACATTATGGGAGAAGATTGGATTAATTCAAGTAAATTCCGTTTTGGAGCTTCAAGTTTGCTTGGGGATGTACTTGATGTTCTAAATGATAGGCAAAGTAGCACCGATAATAGTGCATATTGATTGGCTATTCAGAATCTGGCAGATACAGAAAATTTAGTGATTAATTATGTTATGAGCCATAGAAGTTATGATGGGCATCATATAAATTTAGTTTAGTTATTATTAAAAAGAAAAATTATGTTTAAGATCATTCTTCAATTAATCCTTTTCTTTACATTTAGTGCTACTGCT
>JBDHRI010000097.1:0-6601 GCA_039807465.1 Burkholderiales bacterium
TAAAAATTAAAAATGATGATGGTACCAAGAAGCAGGTATCAGGTATTAAATTACTTCTTACTGGAGCTTCTCAGGTAATTAATGCAGGAGATCCAGATAGGGAAGGACAGTTACTTATTGATGAATTACTTGATGAACTGGGAAATACCAAGCCAGTAAATAGATTGTGGCTGGCTGCAATTGATGATAAATCAATTGCTACAGCATTTGATACTATCAAACCTAATTCCGCGTTTACTGGATATAAACTAGCTGCCCAGACTAGACAGTATGCTGACTGGCTAATTGGTATGAATTATAGTCGGGCAATAAGCAATGTTTTTCAGGCTGCGGGATATTCAACTATTTCAATTGGGCGTGTACAAACTCCAACTTTAAAAATGATAGTTGATAGGGATAAGG
The DNA here is from genome assembly GCA_039807465.1 of Burkholderiales bacterium. Classification (GTDB taxonomy): domain Bacteria; phylum Pseudomonadota; class Gammaproteobacteria; order Burkholderiales; family UBA11063; genus Aquella. Next base: position 403 of record JBDHRI010000097.1, read on the forward strand.
CTATCATTAACTTTAAGCCTCGAAATTTTTACGAATTAACAGCAATATTTGATGGGTCTATTCTGGCTAGATTAATATTACCTGATGCCATTAAGCTGCTACTTGATGAGGATGGATATTTACTTGATAAAGCTCCACTCGAAGACATAACTAATACAATCAGAAATAAATTAGGAACTGTTGAATCATATAAACAGACTCCAAAAACTATCCGTCAACCGTTATTGTTTAATTTAGCAGAGTTACAGGCATTAGCTAATAAGCGTTTTGGTTACTCTGCAACTGAAACACTTGAAGCTGCACAATTATTATATGAGAATAAATTAACCAGCTATCCACGTAGTGACTGTCAGTATATGCCTGTATCTCAGCATGGAGATGCTGCAACAATTCTAACTGAATTATTAAAGCAGTCAATCTATGCGTCCTATACACCTGTCGCAGACGTTAAATCTGCAGTGTGGGATGATAAGAAGGTAACTGCTCATCATGCCATCGTTCCAACTGGATCTAACTTAACGGCATTATCAGGTTTGAGTAAACGGGAACAGGATGTCTTTCAGCTAATCGCGATCCAATATATTGCGCAGTTTTATCCAGAGTATAAATACAACGAAACTGAAATCATTATTGATATTGATAGATATCAATTCAAAGCAATCGGTAAGACCGTTATTGATAACGGATGGAAACGCCTCTTTAGTAAAGTTAATGATGAAGATGAGCAGGAAGAAGATGCCATCATCTTACCTGTTCTTCAGCAAGGACAATCAGTTAACTGCACACATACCGATATTGTATCTAAGCAAACGCAAAAACCTAAGCATTATACTGAAGGAACATTAATCAAGGCTATGATTAATATTCATTTATTAATTCCAGAACTGGTTAAGGCAGAAACTAACGATCCAAAGCAGGCTATAGCATTAGTAGAGCAATACCGCAAGGCATTAAAGGAAACTGCTGGATTGGGTACGGAAGCCACTCGGGCATCAATAATTGAAACCCTGAAAAGGCGGCAGTTCATTAAGGTAGACAAAAAGGTTATTAAAGCAACTGAGCTGGGTCATCATTTAATTGGCGCATTAACCAGTCCCCAAATTAAACCTGAACTTGGCTTTTTATCTAACCCAATTACTACAGCTCAGTATGAGCAGTATTTGGATAGCATACAGAATGGTTCTGGCAAACAAGAGGTATTTTTGCAAAATTTACAGAACCGACTTGCTAAGTTATCTAATTTTGCTAGTCTTAGGTTTACTATAAAACCAAATGGTAATGCTCAAGTATGTCCTAAGTGCAATGCTAGGGGAATTCGTCAATTTAAAGGTCAATTTGGCTTATATTGGAAATGTCAAAGCTGTAATACTAATTTTAAAGATGATAAAAATAAACCAGTATTGATAGATGCTCCAAAACCACAGCCTAAAGCAACAGCTGAAAATTGTCCAGATTGTGGATCTCCAGTAGTTGAACGTCTAGGCAAGTTTGGTTTATTCAAATCATGTAGTAATTATCCAAAGTGCAAATGGACTCCTCCGAAAATCGCAAAACCAGCTCCATTACTAACAGGAGAGCCATGCCCCAAGTGTGGAGAACCTATGGTTATCAAGAAATCAGCTAAAGGTGATTTTCATGCTTGTAGTGGTTATCCTAAATGTAAGCATGTGGAATGGTAGATCATGTATATAAAAAATAATCCCATAGACTATCATATGATTTCTTTACAGAAGCGTGCTGAATTTGGTTATATTTCTCTTGAGACCTTAAAATTTGATTGTTGGTATTGTAGCGGATATGGGGGCATTTTAGTATTTTCTGATGCTGATTTTCAAAGCAAGTTCTTTGATGAAATTTTGCAGTTAGTTGATCTTAAACGTGAAGATTTAGAGTTTGATAAAAAATCAGGTCTTTACACGATCCCACTACTAAGTCATGATGTATTTATGAAAGTAATTGAACCTAACAAAAGCAGAAATCCAAAATATACAAAGCCATTTATAAGGTTTGAAGTAATTACAACTAATGAATTTAATAATATATGTCCCCCAATCAACTTTGTATCTAGTGCTATGGTCACAAGGTACTACGTTGAGAACAACTGCAAGAGATAATGAAGATGAATGCTTTTTACTGGTGGGGCATTCATAGTTTAATTAAATCCAGTTTTTTTAGGAGCTTATTAATGAGTATTAACAAATTTTTTGTTGCTGGGTATGTTGGAGCCGATCCGGAATGTCATACCATTCAAAATGGAGACAAAAAGGGTGAAATTATTGCTACTTTTTCTTTAGCAGAGAATCTTGGTCCGGATAAAGATGGTAATGATAGGGTGGCTTGGCATCATGTTACAGCCAGTGGCAGAAATACTGATATAGTGTCAAATCATGTAAGAAAGGGGATGAAGTTGGTAGTTGAAGGGAGAGCTACAGCACATGCTTATGTTAGTAAAATGGATCAAAAGTTAATACCACAGATTCGGATTTGGATGAGTAATTTTGAGTTTGCCAGTGACAAACCAGATTTTAGAGATGATTCTGTGAGTGATGAGTCTTTTGGGTATTCATCAACAGAGACTGTTACCTTTGATGAAAATAATCTTCCTGCATAATAAGGTGTCGGCATAGCCGATACCTTTCACTTTGATAACTAAGCAATGAAAGCAAAAATAACAGAACATAAGATAAACCTAGAGTCCGAAATCTTTGGTATTATTGGATCACCTAATATCAGACGACTTGAACGGATATTAGGTGTATCAATTGTCGAGCGAGTTAATACAGAGTTAATGGCTCACATTAATAAAATAAGTCAGTATAAGTTCATTACCGAAAAACAACGTGGAATATTTAACCTATACATAAAACCCCCAAGAAAGCCAAAGAAGTTGTTTCTTAGCGTTAAAAATGGATTATTATGGAATAATTCAACCCCCTTAGCCCTTGTTAGCTACAAGAAAATAAGACATTCTGGAGTTTTTAATCAATTTAAATACGAACCAGTTAATTATCTACCTCGTCAGGAAATCAATGATATTAATGGCAGGATTAACGAATTAGCTAATCAAGATATTAAAACACTTAAAAACAGATCTAATCCAGACCATCCCGCATCAAAATATTTTATGTCAAAATTAAATATCCTAACTACTTTAAATAGAATAAGTCAAATGAATAGGAGAGGTGAAATAAAACTTCCAGATTTGATATGGTCATGGGATATAGAAAAACCAATTGAAGCTAAAAATCGTTTTATTCTATACAAAATCAGCAGGTTCGTTAATGAACTGATCATGCCTGAATATTTAGCGTCACTAGAAAAGAATAAAAACCTATACAGTACTGCTAGTAAAATGCAGATTTCTCATCAGTCATTATTAGTTGTACCTCGAAAGTACCGCGATAGATTTTTTGCTTTATATCAAAAATATCCTTTGGCGCATAGTCTGGTAACAAGGTATAAGGATTTGGTGAAATTTGATAGCAGTAGTCTAATTATAAATGATGCTCATCCAAAATTGATCAAAGAATTAGTAGTAGACTTTTATCAAAAAATTAGTCCCATACCATTAGCTAAAAATATGATAACAAAAGTACTTCGACTACATAAAGTTGCATTTTCTAGAAAGCATGCTACAGAATTTGAAGGCTATTACTCTTTGTTTAGGTACTACGTACCACTTCAGAATGATACCTCTTTTGATTTATTTTTACTTGCGATGTTTAGTAATATGCCGCAATTGGAATATCTTGGCAATAAAGAAAAAAAATCTAGGCTGGATTATTATGGTAAAACTTTCATAACCTTACTTAGGTTCTTAAAAGAAATGCTACATATAAAGTTCATTGATTGCCTGAAAATTTGTAGAAATAGCCTAAACTCAAGTAATATTGACTACAAAAAATATTGTTTAACTATAGATCAGTGTAGCCTGGAATTAGAACGTCTCGAAGAAGAAATTGATAACATATCTCCAGTTAAAGAAGCAATTGCAGCAGCAATAAAATCACAAAATAAAGTAACCATCAAGTTTTTAAATAAAGCTCATGATAGTATAACAGCTGGAATTAGAGCATACTGGGAGGAATTGCATTATTTACATCTACCACCTCTCCAGCTTGAATTAGCAAATACAAAAATTATCGATAAAGAGTCCTATCAAAACTACATCTTTGAACAGCTTGTTACTAAAGATGAATTATCTAAAGAAGGTAGTTTTATGCATCATTGTGTTGACTCATATTTTGGAAGTAATTTGAATTTGCTTTTTATTTTTGCCGTCTATCCACAAGATGGGGATAGAACACAAAAAACTGACAAACGCTCTACGCTAGCAATCCAGGTTAACTATAAAAAACACCTTAGTATTACTATTGAACAAAATTATACTTTTTGCAATGATACTCCAGAAGGATCAAATAGAATTGTGTGTCATAGTTTCATCAAATATATCAGAGAAAAATATAAATCAAAGTTTATTGAATATATCGATAGGCTTAATGACAGCCAGAAAGCTATGGAACAAACTAATTCAGTTAATCTGACTGATGTCATTAATCAAATTGCAGATAATTGGAATATTAACAGTGGACACCTGCGCGCTGTCCTATGATTTTGTAATTATTGACAATTCAATGTGAAATAAATTTTTAGGTTAATTAATGCTGTTTGATGAAGCTTGATGCACTCGACATGGGATTGTATATTTTCGGCATATTTTACTAAGTTAGCTTTGAGGTAAGTATCAGCAAACGCATTTTCTATGAAAGCTATTAAACTGTTTAAGTTGTTTTGCATTTCTTCAATTGAGTTTACATGCCTCATTATTTCAATAATATCAATAAATTTAGCATAGTTATTGTTTAATAAATCATAGAAGACCACCAAGTCTCCATGCATTACATCAAAAGCATATTCTTGTACCTCTGCATAGAAATTAACTAACTCATCTATTTCACGAGAGTAATTATCTATGCATGTCCGTAAATTGGCAAATTCTACGACTTCATCACTAAGAAGATAATCATGCTCAAAAATATTTTGAGCCAGATTTCTTACATTGCTATCATTTAATTTCATTCTTTGTACCCAAGATTTTAAATTTAATCAATGCTACTTGCCTAGTCTTTATATCTTCAAGACATGCCCTAACATCTGCCAAGTATTCCAGTAAATTAACTCGAATACAAGTATCGGCAAAAGCATGATTTATAAACAATGACATGTTATTTAAGTTAATTTGAATTTCTTCAATTGATTTAGCTGATTTCATTTGTTTAATTATCACGATAAATTTATCATAATTATTATTTAATAAATCGCGATAAAAACCAAGATCCTCATATTTCAGATTATTTGCAAACTCCTTTTTTTGTTCATAGAAATTCATTAATTCATTTACATCACTGAAATACTCCTCTATAGCCCTATATAAAAGTGACAGCTGAACAATTTCATCTGTAAGAATATGATTTTGTTCAATTATGAATTGTGTTAGTATTGATGGATAGTCATATTCAAGATTCATTTTTAAACGCCTAAAATTTTCAATATTAAAATAAGAAAAGACCACCCAGAAGGATGGTACAAATAAATTACTTATAAGATTCTAAAAATGAAATGACACACCAGTCTGGAATGTCTGCTGACTCCAAGAGCCAACCGTGGTACTACCACTATTTATTCCGACAGGGAATAATAAACCGTCAGCTACCCATTCAATTTTATAAGTCCAGTGATTGCTGAACTTATACCTTAATCCTGCCCCAAGTACATCGGTTAGGTTACTACCAGATGAATTATACTGAGATGAGCTACCACCTGGCAGCCATGCGTATCCTACTCCAATACGACCAAATACGGACCAATTTGAATACGCTATTGGTAACATAGGAACATAGCTTACATCTACCACCGTTGCAGGTGAGAAGAATGAGCCATTATTATCAGGATAGTTATATCCGGTAGGAAAGGTATAGCTAACACCAGCTTCCAGCCCTGTATAGCGGTTGAAGTTATAGCCACTATATAGTCGTCCAATACCATTCCACTGTGAATTAACTACACTTGAATTACTGGTATTAAGGTTGAATGCTGACTGGTTAAAGTTTATAGACTGGTTTGCAGCACCAACTTCAAGCCCCAAATAAGCACCAGAATTGGCAGTGGCTGAAGCTAATCCGATTAGTCCGCAGAGAAT
>JBDHRI010000098.1:0-6572 GCA_039807465.1 Burkholderiales bacterium
CTATAAAGCGACGATTATTTAAGAGTGGGATTCGGTCATAAACGGTCTGACGTCCTTCTGGATCACCTCTAGAAACAAGTTCACCTTCTGGTTTATGATAGATTATTATCCGCGCAAGCCTATCTTGCCATTTAATGCGCACTGGTTTGCCAAGTACTTCCACACGATCTTTTTGAGTAATTTGCTGCCCAAGTTCAGCAGTTTTACCATTGACCAATACTTTACCTGATGCAATCAATGCATCACAATCACGCCTAGAAGCAACACCTGACATGGCAAGAGCTTTACCAAGGCGCTCACTATACACTTGTTTTGATTCAACCCTTTCATCACGAATCCGTTGTGAAGTAATTTTCTCCTGCTGATTTTGGCGATAGAGTTTTACTCGTTTGGCATTTCTGCGGTGTGGATTAGCCTCATTATCAAAAGATCTATTTTCGGTAGTTGCTGCCTTACTTCGCTTACCTGGTTTTTCCTGAGTTTTTTTTGCTTCCCGAGAAATAGTTGCTAGATCCTTGACCTCAGTTTTTACTCGAGTTCCCTTTGCATCTTTAGGCTTAAAGGAGCTCTTCATCATTTCCTGAAGTTTTTGTTTAAGATTGAGTTTCATTAAATTCCTTTTTCTTGACTATTTGCCAAATATATTCTGTATAACACCGGTAACCGCTTTGCTGGCACCATCAATAACTTGATCACCACCCTGCTGTCCAACAGATTGTCGAATTTGATTACCCACGGCTTGATTTATTCCTTGACTGACAGCATTTTTGATCTGATCACCACCATTGGTAATCGCGTATTTTATCAACTGCTGGGTAATTGAACCCCAGTCAACTGACAGACTAGGATCTTTAAAAGATCCTTTAATCGTTGCCGGGAATGTTAATTTCTTAAATACCGGATTAATCCCTGACACCAGTAATTGAGAGCTAACATTGTAGTTTAGCGTTTTAGTAGCCAGATTTACCGAACCACCACCATTAGCGCTCAGGCTTGGTCCGCTTAGCTTGAATGCTGAAGGATTTACCAACCCGTTCTTAATTACAGCAACAGTCACAAAACTACCAAGATCAGTTTTCTTACTATAATCTTTTGGTCCTGGCGAAGTTGCCTTAACTACTTCTGCCTTGACTTTATCCATTGCCTGATTAATCTGTACGGCATTACCCAATTGACGCAAAACATCACCATTTGGATTGCTAGCACTAATGGTACGATCCATATAGTGAACTTGCTCATCAACACTAAAGCCAAGTAAGGTTACATTGCCTACTTGTACGGACTGACGACCATTTAGGGTTGACATCTCTCCATTTGCTGCAATACTCGAGTTACCTTGAATCTGAATATTTTTCAATGGAACTTTGAATCCATTCACATCACTAAAATCAGAAACATCAAGTGCATCAATAGTAATATTTTCAGTTACCGCAAGTGGTTTAAATGAGGTAACGTTGACATTACCACTAATATTAGTATTAGACACTTTAAGTAACATCTGACTAAGATTCATCGCTGTTTGGCTACCGGCAAAGTTGGTGCGCAGAGCTACTTGGTTCAGTCTAGCTTTATTCGGAATATCCGGCGGTGTCATTCCCATTTGCTGCATAACCTGATTTGCCGAGAAAGTAGGTAGGTTAATATCGCCCGAGATTTTCGGGTTAGCAAAATTTTGCACCTGAACCCCATTACCAGAACCAGCAAAAATTCCACCAGCCTTGAAACTATAGCCACTTAATGCCATATTATTCATATCGCCTTTGAATTTGCTATGAAAAGCAAATTTATTTAGTAGCGGCTTATTTTTCCGATCAGCTGTTGCAATATTTAAGCCATCCAGTGTCTGATTTAGGTTGAATTCCGGCAAATTAATATCACCTGCTACTGAAGGGTTACTGAAATTCTGGATTTGCACACTATTACCAGAACCGCTAACCAAACCACCAGCCTTAAAGCTATAACCATTTAATGTCATACTATTTAATCCGCCATTAAATTTACTGCTAAACGCAAATTTATTCAGTAATGGCTTGTCTTTACGTTCTTTTATAGCAATGTTCAGGCTATCCAGCACCTGATTAAGGTTAAATTCAGGTAAACTAACATCTCCAGCAATTGCTGGATTTTTGAAGTTTTTCACTTGTAAATTACCACTTGCCTGCATGATATCAGCCAGTTTAAAATGATAACCATTCAAGCGTAAATTATTCATATCACCACTAAATTTGGCACTAAAAGCAGCTCGGTTCTTTAAAAGCTTATTATTTTCAAGTTCACGCACCTGAACTGGAGATTGATTCATTAATGCTTTTAAGTCCATTTCACTAAGGTTTATATCACCACTAAAGTTTGGTGATTTATCTAAATTTTTGGCAACCAGATTAACTTTACCCTTTAGTGCATCGCTAAGATTAAAGCTAAAGTTATCAAGTTCTAGATTCTGTTTAGTGCCGGAAACTTTACCATCAAAGGTAATATTATTCAGTATGCTTTTACCTTTACGTTCTTTGGTAGCTATATTTAAATCATTCAATAATTTATTGGCAGCTAGTTTAGTTATTTTAAAATCACCACTAAATTTTGGATTACTAAAATTAGCAGCTGTAAAAGACATTTCGCCGATGGCATTATCATTATAGTTAAATTTAACTTTAGATAAGTCAATTAATTCAGCCTTAGAGTCGTACTCGATACCACCACCAAAACCACTATCCACCATAAGGTTTGCTTGCTTGATGCTTTGGTGAACTTTGGCATCATAATCATCATAACTAACCGTCATATTCGATAGCTTCATACCACTAAGTGAAACATGAATTGGCTGTGATTCACCGCCACCAGTACCACCTGCTGTGCTTGGTTCACTAACCGGAGTAAATGTCCAGTTATTTTTCCCGTTCTGTTGAGCTAACGACATAGTCAAACCATCCACCACTAGGTTTTTAACTACCAAATGGTTATAAAGTAAAGGGAATAATCCTACAGCAACATCTGCTGACTTAACTTGAAGCATATTTGCAGGACTAAAACCGCTTTCATTAGATAGGCTAACATCATTTAATTTCAAGCCCAAATTTGGATAAACCGTCCAGCTAATATCACCGGCTAAAGTCAGTTTACGCCCGGTTGCTTCATGTGCTGCCTTCTCAATAAGTGGTTTAAATCGGTTTGGATTTACAAGCGTAACAACACCAGCAACCCCAACAATTCCAACCCCAACAATACTTACAATGCTTATCAATGAAACTTTTATAATTTTTTTATAATTCATAAGAACACTCTTTATCTTTCAAATCTTTAATACTACTTAAAATCAGTCACCAACTGTTTATAATCACCTTTTTTCCAGAATTTATACAAATCTAACCGTCTGATCTGCATCATAAGCGCACCATTATGATCAGGCAACCAGATTTTTAATTGCTTAATTTTACCACTTTGCAACAACCTAAGTACAGAGCCGATGCAGTGATTTAATTGATTAATGCTCTCAAGCCAAGCAAAACTATCCCGGTAGCACACTGAGAAATAAGCCTTATCAAGTAAAATAGCTGATTTCATGTTTAAAAGCTCTAGTTCATTTAAAAATTTACTATCTTTGGGTTTCACAAAATCAAGAACCTCTAAGGGCAAGGGATTATATTTTTTATCCCAAAACCAGACACTATTTACAGCAACCAGACCATCTTCCTGACGCTTAATGTCCAGCTCAAGATTATGAAATAACATCTGGATTTCATTTAAAATACGGTGCAGCAACAGATAATTATTTCCAGATGGCAAATATTCATCAATATTACAACCGATTATATCAATAATTGGATATGTTTTAAAATGTTTCACTGCAAATGGTAGCTGAACTAACCACAAATGCTCAGAAATGTAGTTAAAATAGATATTATCCGGATTAAAGTGCTGATTTAACGCATTAAGTAGATAAAGGCTCTCAGACTCATTTAGTTGAAGAATATCACTTTCAGCAATTAATAACCGATCTCGATCAGCGCGAAGATTAGTTGGCTCAAGAAGCATATAGTTATGCTCGAGAGGCAACCCCAATTTCTTGGCATGATTTTCCGCCAGCGACAACTCTTTGTCATAAAAATCCGGGCTATAAACCAAATCACTATAGCTAAAATCATAACGAGATTTTTTTGATCTAGCCATGATTTTGCTAATCGCATCCAATTTCGCTCCATGCAGTATGTACTCAAGATCATCTACTTCTGGCCAGATAAGCCCAGGTACAATCAAATCAAGATTATTCATAGTTCACTACACCATCAAAGACGTGAATAGCCTCACCGGACATTAATAAGCCCGCTTCAGTCCAATTAATCTGCAATTCACCTCCCGGCATTATAACCCTCACAACTGGATTAACTAATTCATCCCGAATCGCAACTGCGGCAGTAGCACATGCTCCACTACCACAGGCAAGGGTTAAACCACTACCCCGTTCATAAGTACACAGCCTGATTTGGCTCTTACTTTCAACAAACATAAAATTAACATTTACACTTTCTGGAAAAACTGGATTTTGCTGAAGCATGCTACCAATTTTACTCATATACTCATTATTATTAAGTAATTGCGGTATAGAAACTTGAATAACCGCGTGCGGATTACCCATGGAAACAGCAGCAAACTGAACTAGCTCATTATCCAATAGGCACTCATAATTTATGGCAGAAGGCAGTAGCAATGGAATATTTTCTGACATAAAATCCGGATCGCCCATATTCACCGCAACCAAAGATGAATTAATCAGCTGTCCATCAATTATCCGTGTATTTGTTTGTAGCTTAATTTTTGATTTGTCTGATAGACCGTGCAAATGAAGAAACCTAATAAAGCAACGCGCGCCATTTCCGCATTGCCCCGCCTCACTACCATCACTATTATAAATACGATAAAAAAAATCACTTAGCCCATCAGTTGCTGGCTCTACTACCAACAGCTGATCACAACCAATTCCAAATTTGCGATCAGCCATGCTCTTGATTACTTCAGCTGTCAGCTTGAGTTGCAAATCAAGATTATTAATTACAATAAAGTCATTCCCCAAACCATGCATTTTACTGAATTTTATCTTCATATTTTACTACCACTAACAATTTTTTGTAATGCAATCGGAGTTACTAGCGAGGTAATTATCACCATTATCAGAATAGCTGCAAATATTTCTGGAGAAAAGACTCCAAGCTCTTTCCCAGTTAGGGCAAAAATCAAACCAATCTCGCCACGCGGAACCATTCCAAAACCAACTAACAGGCGGTTAATTGACTTAGGTAGAAAAAAGCCGCTTGCCACCTTACCAAGTACTGCCACAATACTAATAGCAACACCATAAAGAATAATCTGTAGGTTGGCAACGGCAATAATATCAACTTGCATACCAGCATATACAAAAAATATTGGCACAAAAGCATGATTAAGTGGCTTTACTAAATTACTTAGACGCTCTTTATGGTAGTGGCTAAAAATATCTGCCTTAAAATCATGATAACTTCCACTTTGATCATCCATTTCTAGAAGGCGATTGTACCAGTACGGATGCTGGCTACGACGAAAGGTTATCTCGTCTATTATCAAACCAGCAACAAATGCACCAATAATTGAAGCCAACCCGATAAGAGAGGCCACCCACGCCCAGAATAGACAGAATGACAATAAAATTGCCAGTACCATCGGCTCATCATTACTGATTCGCAAAATATGATTGATAATATACGGTGTAATTTTCCGCGCCAGCACCAAAGTCATAAAAAAGAACGCGGTAACGTTTAACAGAATTAGACCAATTGAAGAATAGCTAGCCGCTCCTACAATAACTAAACCTGAAACAAAAGCCAAAATTACCAAACCAAGAATATCATCAATTATGGAAGCAGCTAGGACAATTTGGCAGGCAGGGTTATTGATAATACCCAAATCCTTGAACACGCGAACAGAAATCCCAGTGGATGTAGCAGCCAGTGTTGCGGCAAGAAAAAGGTTCAACTTTATGTCGTGGCTAGACAATAACAAATCTCCCAATAACCAATAACCTAGACTAAAAGGAAGTAAAACACCAATGATAGCGGTCAATAGACCATGTTTACCAACCTTAAAAAGATCAGAAACGCTTGACTCAAGACCAATTTCAAATAATAGTAGAATACTGCCAATATCGGCAAAAAAAGCAATCAATTGGCTATTAACCACCTGTGGCCAAAATCCTAAACCATAGTGGGCAAAAATCGCAAATATCATGCCTAAGCCAAGCTCACCAGTAACTGCGGGCAAACCAATTTTACGGACAACCCATGAGAGTGAAGCTCCACCAATAATCAGGGACAAAACCAGCAACATCTGGCTTTGATTACCATGTGGCGTAGAATGTGTTGAATCTGCGTAAACAACCCCTACATCAATCAGAATTAAAAAAAACAGCATTTTGGATTTAAGCATACTAAATAAGTTCTCCATTTCAGGGAGTTATTATACTAAATAATTACAATACCCCATACTTACAAAACAATAATAACTTCACAACGTCAAATTGAAGTACTAAAATCTTTAAGTCAGCA
>JBDHRI010000099.1:0-6488 GCA_039807465.1 Burkholderiales bacterium
ACAGGAACTAGCTGGTCAGATGCTTGGACTGTGGTAGGAAGTGTATCTGTAGCAGGAAATGGGCGTAGTTTCTGGTAGAGCAGATACAAGACAAAAATAATCTAAAGATCCTTGACGGCCACCGTAGTTTACGGTGGTTGTTTTCTTTTATTGGGCTCTTAAAAATTATTAATAAGCTACTCACGAATAATTGCAAAATCCTGGTAAAGTTTTGCTGTTGCGAGGAGTTTCCCCATTTTTATTTGAGTAAGTAGAATCTCATAGTAGTCAATCCGTACTAGGCATTTGGTATATTCAAGCTTGCTGCTGATTCCCGTATTAAATCTGGTGCTTTCCAGTGCGCAAGATTTATTTATATAATCAAGCGCACGAGTATTATCATCTAGCTGTTTCGAAAACTGATTATGGGCAGAAATATCATTGTCAACATCGCGTAGTGCTGCTTCCACTGTTTGCAGGTAATTATAATAGACTTGTTTGTAAATGGCATTACTAGCAGCAATATCGGCGAATATTTGGGCATTTATGATTGGTACACTTATCATCGATTGTTTCAGATCTCCCGGAACATAGCCATAACCCTCATTTTGTGATGCATCGCGGTAGAAATTACTAAAATTAATCGTTGGTAATAATTCAGATTGGGCAACTCCGATTCCGGCATTGGCTGCTTCAAGGCGTGCTGTTACTTCAGCAACATCTGGGCGATTATTTAGTACTGTGAGTGGCAGATTTCCGGGAATAAGTATATTTGGTGCAAGATTATTAAATGTATTCTTATGAATTATCTTTCCTGGATTCTGGTTAGTGAGGAAGCGTAATGCATTTTGGCTTAATACAATGTTATGCCTGATTATTTCCAGTTTCGACCTAATTTCGGCTATTTCCGCACTACTTACAAATGGTTCTTTCTCGGAGCTGACACCAGTGGTAAATCTTTGCTGATTAAGAGCCAGCACCATTTCCATATCTGATAACAGTTTTTGATACAGAACTTCTTCTCTTTCATAGGCTAGGAGGCTAAAATAGCTGATTGCAACCTGATAAATAACTTCCAGCTGAACGCGAGTTTTTGCAAACATAATTGTATTTACTATATATTCTGCTTGCTTTTGTTGTTGGATCAGCTGAAATACATTAACCGTATAATTGGCAAACCCCCCAAAAAAATAACCAAGATTACCCATTGCCGGGAACGATGAATACCCCGTCATGGCTGTGAGATTTGGTATCCACGCAAATTCAATTCTTTTTAATTGGGCGTTTGCCAGTTCAACGCTTGCCCCTGCTATCTGTAACTGATTATTCTGTTCGAAGGCTGATTCCATTAGCTGGTTGAGTGTTTTGTCTCCATATTTATACCACCAGTAGCTACCGCTTTCGCTAGTGTTGATTGTGCTATTAGTTGCTACTTCTTTACTTGATGATGACCAGTTGTTATTAACTGTAGGTTTAGCTGTCGGTCGTTCTGGAGAAACGAGGCTACAACTGCTAAGGAGAATAGTGAGGATAATAGTTAAGTGTTTCATTGTTGTTGAGCCTGCAAAATTTTTTGGGTTTGAGCAAGGATCTGTTCGCTGCCATTATTAATTTCCAAGAGGAGATTTTTTAGTTTATGTTCTGTAAATATCGGGCGAGAATCAATTGCATAACCCAAAGCGAATAACTTTAACTTATATTGTCTGATTAAGGGTGGTAAAGCCTGATAATGCTTACCAATTTTTTCCCTAAACTGATTTCCTTGTTCGAGAGTCGCACTTTTAAAACTGTTTTCAATAGCTCCAGTTAAAAGGTTAAGGCTATTAAAATGCATAATCAATTCAAGTTCCTGATTTTTATTTAAAGTTGCACGGCTTATGGAGTTAAAGTGAACTTGGGCTTTGGCAACAATATTGTCAAGCCTAGTTATAGCATCATTAAATTCATATAGTCCATAATTTTTGCGATGGGTAAAAAAGAAATCACCACACCCAGCTAAGATAATCCCAATAACTATGGTCATAAAACGGGCAACAAAGTAAGCTGAGAAATGATAATTACCATATTGCATATATTCAAGAAATAATCCAAGGTTGATATTTAAAAATGCAATATTTCGCGAAAAATTATGAATTTGGAAAAAATTCGCAGCTGCCAGTGATAAAGGAATAATTAAAAAAATCAGTCCGCTATTTATGTCTAAAAGTAGCCAGATTGGTATAAAGAGTACCAAGCCATGAACACTACCCCAGAATACTCCGCTAATTCGTTCTTTAATTTGCAGGCTATCCATTGGTAGCATGATGGCTAGAACTGTTGCTGAAACCCAGAATGCAAATGGGATATGGCTGTAAAAGCTTATGAAGAGACTAATTGTAAAAATCAGCGTATTATGAATCAGTCTTGAATATTTTAGCGATGTGATTTGCATAAATTATTCCATAGTTGGCTGATTTCATAAAGAATCTGCCATAGATTCCTGATGTCGCTATTGGGGGCGGTATATTGATGTCTTACAATTTGTTCAATCAAATCCACTGGGATACTATTATGTTCTTTTAGTACTGGATAAACAGTTTTTAGCCAGTTAAAAAGATTGCTCAAACAACCATTACGGTTGTATTTTTCATAGTTATTATACGCTAGTGCGACTCCAAAATAGAATTGATTGATCTTCGCGGTACAATTTTGGAAGTCTTTCTCGTGTTTTGATACTGTTGTAAAGCCGAGGCTATTATTCATTCTGATTACACAATCGCCATGAAATATTACATTTCCTGACTTATTTATAACTATTAGCTCTAATTGATCTATAATTCTTTTTAATACTATATTTGCTGAATTAAACCATATTTGATGATAGTATTTAGCAGGAATTAGCTGTAGGCTTAGGTAGGCGATAATTCCGGCAGCAGCCATCGAAATCGAGCGGTTAACTGCAACATAAAATTGCCCGGCACCACCTACCAGAATTGTCAGGAAACTTAACACAAAAACTGGTGGAATCAATCCACGATATTGAGTAAACCCGGTAAATGAAGTTACGGTCATCAGAGCAAAGTATAGGGCAAAAGAAAATACCAGCAGGGCATAGGTATTATATTTTTCTGCGATGGTAAAGCCAAAAACTCCACAAGCAGTAAATACCATAAAAACTACAAAGGTGCTATTTCGTTGTTTAAATGAATTTATATTATTAAGATGTGCAGCACCAACTGCCAAAATTGCCGGGACAACAAAGAAGAAAGTCTGATTCAGGCTGAAATTCAGATTATAGATATTAAAACATGACAGGATAATATAGATATATAACGATACAAGGATAGAGATTCGCCCATTGCCATATGCATCATAGTTTTTAAACTGTTTATAACCTGCATTTAGAAAGGAATTCATTGTGAAAGTCCGCTAGTTGAGATAGCATCAGTTGCGTGATATATATACATACATGCTTGCGCCCACATTTAACGGAAATTTCGGGTCAGGATCGAGAATCTTAATCTGTACCGGGAAACGCTGTGGTAGTAATACCCATTCATTTTCTCGGGCTACTTTCTGTAACTGGCTTCGCGGGTTAGTTTCCTGACGTTCAACTGACCAGTTGGTTGAGAGTACTACACCATGAAATACTTTTTGTCCAAGATACATCCGAGGAATAATCGTTGCTTTATCACCTGCACGTATTAGACGCAGATCAGTTTCAGTAAAGTTTGCCTGAATATAAATATCACTGGTATCAACAAAGGAAAAGATTGGGTCATGAATTTTTATCGGTGTATATAGAGATAGATACATATTCTGGATTATCCCATCACTGGCAGCTCTGACTACTGTTTCATCGAGATTAACTTTAGCTACTCCAGCTAGAGCTTCAAGGCGTTTAATTTTCTGTTCTTGAACTCTCAGATTACTTTTATCTACGGCTACTTTTTGTTTGAGTGCGATAAAGTTATTATAGGCAGTTTTGGTGTCATAATTAAGATTATCTACATCAAGCTTAGCTACCGCAAAAGTCTGATAGGCAGCTTGATAGCTTTTGAGGTCATTGGCTAATTTTTTATAGGTTTGTTCAGCCGCATTTTGGCTAGCAATATCCTGTGCCAGTTGTTCACTGATGGTAGTATATTCATGCTTTGCCACTTCCACATCAGCTAGTGCTGCTTTATAAGTATATTCATATGGTTTTTGGAAGACAATAAATAATGGATCGCCTTTCTTCACTTTTTGCCCATTAACGACAAAAAGATCAGTAACATATCCTGACACATCGGCTGCAACAGGACGAATATTGGCAACAATAAATGCATTATCCGTGATTGGATATAAGAATGAAAATAAATAGGTAATTGCGCTGATAATACCAACGATTAAAACAAATTTGGGGAAATTTATCCATTCAAGAAATTTTTGCATGTCTATTTTTAATAAATAAATGTTGTAATTTAACTCAGGGTTTTAATTTAACTCTGCTTCATGGTTTATTAATTATTCGCCTATCATGTTGATATGTACTCATATAATTATTTAATACCTTTGGCTTGCAAATTATAGCATATATACACGTAAACCGATTGAAGTTCCTTGATATTGCTGATTTTTTTGTAATTTACAAGCCATAGTTATTTATCTTATTTTGGTTCTCTTAATTTGCTAGGGTTATCTTATGTCTCTGGATTTAGTTGTTTCTCCAAGGCAGATAAAAAGACTATTGATAATTAGCGGAACCGGGATAATTATTAATGCGATTATCAGATTGTCATGGTTTATTGCCAGACTTGAATTTTCAAGAGTAATTACTGGCATTAGTTTCCCAATCAGTATGCTAATCAGGGTTGTTCCAGTTAATAAAGCAAGAATCCAGTAGCCTTTATAAACTATACAATATCCGGCGATTATAAACATGATAATTAAAGAAACCTTCATTGACTGAACTATAATTGGAATATTAGCCAACAGCAAGAAAATAATATATGGGGAACGTTGTTTCATTTTTGTTGTTTAGCCGTGATTTGTTCTAAGAACATTATGAAATACAAATCTTGTCATCATGACTAATACCCAGCTTACTACGATAGTGGCAAATGCCATTTCCGCTAGTCCGATTTGATGCCAGAATCGACCAGTAAGCGTATTCAAGCCAATAAAATGAGAGTATTTGATTAATGCAGTAGATCCAATTGCTAGAGGAAATGTAAATGATGCATAAATTGGCATGAAACGGATCCGGTAATGATTGATTCTAATCATTGAAATTATAACTAGTGATGTCATCATTAAAGATAAAGATAGTAAAACTCCAACAATAATCTCGCTTGGTTCACTAAAGGCGGTAAGATAACCTGCGAGGCATAAGCTTGCCGGAGCCCCCATGATTGCAAAAGATGGAAGTTGAGCATCTTGAATTCTATCACCAAAAATCAGGCGGTACAGCATAACTGGTAGTAATAAAATATAGCAGATAAAACCAAAATAGAATATCGTATGGGTAATAAATTCTGCTTGCATTGCTTCACCAGTTACACAGGCAACAATTATACCGACAGGTGGCACAAACCAGCTAGGTAACATATGGTTTAGGTCAAAATCTTTATAACGGTGATATATGAAGCTGATTGCAAAAAACAGATGAAAAAGAATTGCCAAATACCACATTCCTTTTCCGATTATTTGATTATGTTTGACAATAATACTGGCAATTACCATTAATGCCATATCAAAAGCCGGGATAAAACTTCCTGCTACCGGATGGCTGATTTCATTCAAAAGTACTTTTGGGTGTGATAATTTCTTTATTGCTACCATCAATAATATCAATAAGGCAATCATCGCACAGATATAGCGTAAGCTAGAATGAACTTCGCTGGCAAGGACATTACCTAATCCCGCAGTTCCTAGTGCCAGACCAGATACTGCTACTGGTAGGTTTTTAAGTTTACTGACAAATGTTTTCACTTTTATTCTCCTTTTGATTTATAACGTTATTTTAGGTTAAAGGATAGGCTATGAACAATAGATAAATTTACTACTGGCTGAGTACTGATGTGAATATTAGATCGGTTTGGATGGCACTATATTGCAAGAAATTATTGAAACTCTTAGAGTCTAAAATTGCGCTTAGAATAGTAGCAGAAATGAGCAACCTGATTTTGTCAGATTGCTCATACGGATTATTGAATAAGTTAAATAAAATGTTACTACATTTCTTCGCTTAGAGATTTTTTCCGTGATAGAGTTCTATTTTTATCAATTTTACTTTTAACACCTTTATCATCTGCTCCGTATGGCGAATTATAAATATAGCAAATAGCTGGCTGTTTACTATCTGGATTGATAAACCCAATTGCAGTATAGACATAGTCTTTACAAGTTTGCTGATTAATGCATACTGAGCTAA
This sequence comes from Burkholderiales bacterium, assembly GCA_039807465.1. Classification (GTDB taxonomy): domain Bacteria; phylum Pseudomonadota; class Gammaproteobacteria; order Burkholderiales; family UBA11063; genus Aquella. The sequence goes on from JBDHRI010000099.1 coordinate 6,374, forward strand.
ACCAGATATCTGAAACTACATATTTATGTTGATTAATCATGATTTCATTTTTAGATTCGCTGTTTTTTCCGGTTATCTCGATAAAACGGTAAGGAGCCAAAAGTAATCCTTCAGT
>JBDHRI010000100.1:0-6483 GCA_039807465.1 Burkholderiales bacterium
GCTGCTGTAGTTGCTCTTGTGTCAGTGCATCATCTGCATTTACCTGAACAAACCCGCAGCCTACAAACATAAGGTATAAGGCAAGTCTTTTCATAAGTGGACAAAAATCTCATTACCGGCTTTCAGTTATATAAGCTGAAAGCACTCAATTTTTTGGTATAATAACTATCTTAATATTGTAACTCAACTGCCACTAAGTTGGCAAGTAAATTAATTGAAATTGGTATGAATAAAGAGATTTTAGTCTTATATTATAGCCGTTATGGAGCAACAAAGCAACTTGCAATGATAATTGCACGGGGAATAGAAAGCGTGTCAGGTATCGGTGCAAGAATTCGTACGGTTCCAGTAGTATCAGCAGTCTGTGAAAAGATCGTCGATGAAATCCCAGAATCTGGGCATCCATATGCTGAAAATAAAGATTTGCAGGAATGTGTCGGTCTAGCTCTAGGCTCCCCTGTCCGCTTTGGAAATATGTCTGCTAATATGAAGTATTTCTGGGATGGAACTTCCCCTGAGTGGCTTCATGGTGCTCTATCCGGTAAACCAGCCTGTGTTTTTACCTCCAGTAGCTCGTTACATGGTGGGCAAGAAGCTTGTTTACTATCGATGATGATTCCCTTAATGCATCACGGAATGATTATTGTAGGCTTACCTTATGCAAATCAGGAGCTATTAACAACAAAAACAGGTGGTACTCCATATGGAGTAAGTCATCTTGCTGGGATTAATTCAGATTTACAGTTAAGTGAAGAAGAAAGCAGGCTTGCGTTTGCCCAAGGCAAACATTTGGCAGAAATAGCCCTTAAACTTGCTACAAATTAAAAGGATTTTTGATGAAGATATTAGTATGCGCAAAGCGCGTGGTTGATCCGAATGTAAAAGTTAGAGTCAAGGCTGATCATAGTGATGTAGATATTGAACATAGTAAAATGTCACTGAATCCATTTGATGAGAATGCGATTGAAGAAGCCGTTAAAATGAAAGAAGCAGGCAAAGCAAGTGAGATTATCGCAGTTTCAATTGGTTCGACCAAATGCGAAGATACCTTGCGAACAGCTCTTGCGCGCGGTTGTGATCGTGCGGTTCTGGTTGAAGCAGCTGAAAGCTATGAACCAATTAATGTTGCCAAAATATTAAAAGCAATCTATGAGAAAGAGCAACCAAACCTTGTTATGCTTGGTAAGCAAGCGATTGACGATGATGCCAATCAGGTTGCCCAGATGCTTGCCGGGATGCTTGATTTACCACAAGCAACCTTCGCATCAAAAGTTGAAATCACTGACAACGCACTTATAATTCGCCGAGAAATTGATGGTGGCACCGAAACCGTTAAGGTTAGTTTACCTGCGATAGTAAGCGCGGACTTATATCTAAATGAACCGCGATTTATCAAATTACCCCAACTTATGCAAGCCAAGAAAAAGCCGATCGAAAAAGTTGCAGTGTCCGAGCTAGGTCTGGAACTAACACGTCGTAGTCGATTGGTTAAGGTTTCGGATGGCGAGATAAAAAAACAGTGTAAACAACTAAGCTCTATTGACGAGTTGGTAAGTGTAATAAAAGCCGGACAGGAGTTATAATGAGAGTTTTAGTTATAGTCCATGCAATAGCTGGTAAAGTTGGAGATAGTATTTTTAACGTATTGGGTGCAGCAGCTAAATTAAACCCCAAAGTTGACGTACTTGTTATTGGTAAGGCTGATATTACTGAAATAGCAGCTCTTGCCTGCATTACAAAAATTATTCATCTCGCTGATCTCTTGAATGAGCAGATGCAATCAGCATTTCTGGCAAAACCACTAGCAGAGATTATTAAATCATACACACATGTTCTGACTGCGGCTGATAGTGCAGGTAAAGATTTACTACCACGCATTGCCGGGATTCTTGAACTAAGTCAAATTAGTGAAGTTATTGGAATTGTTTCACCAAATATGTTTAAACGCCCAATGTATGCTGGCAATGTTGTAGCTGAGGTTGAATCATTTGAAGATATTAAACTACTAACAATTCGTACAACAAGCTTTGCTAAATATAGTGAAACAGGAACTGGTGTCAATATTGAAGTAAAATCAGGATTAGCTGAAGTTAATCCGGCAACTAGCTATATCAGCCAAGATATAATTCATAGTGATACAATTGACCTAGCACATGCCAAGATTGTCGTAACTGGTGGTCGTTCGCTTGGCTCAAAAGAAGACTTTGATAGTTTGATACACGGACTTGCAGTAAAACTTGGCGCTGCAGTTGGGGCTTCACGCGCTGCGGTTGAAGCTGGCTATGCTCCAAATGATTGTCAGGTTGGACAAACTGGTAAGGTTGTTGCGCCAACATTATATCTGGCGGTCGGGATTTCTGGAGCGGTACAGCATATAGCTGGAATGAAAGATTCCAAAACTGTAGTCGCAATTAACCTTGATCCAAATGCACAAATTTTTGAATATTCAGATTATGGGTTGGTGGCTGATCTGTTTGAGGTTGTTCCACAATTAATCAACGCTTTATCATAAATTTTGAGGATAATCACATGTTACATGAAAACACAAAGAAACATATAGAAATAACAGAAAAAGATTTGCCACTACATTGCCCTATGCCAGATATGGTTAGCTGGAATTCTCATCCGCGAGTATTTCTAGAAATAGAAAAAGAACCTAACCAAGAAATTATTTGCCCTTATTGTTCAACCAAATATAAATTGGTAAAATAAGAGAGTGTCAAAAAAACCGCTGAAAATACTCATTATTGCCCCTTCTTGGGTCGGCGATATGGTAATGAGTCAGACATTACTTAAACAGCTCCAATCCAGATATGGCAATGAAATCATCATTGATATTCTGGTAAATTCTTGGGCAAAGGATGTCGTAAAGCGAATGCCAGAAGTAAATCAGGTTCACTGTAACCCATTTGCGCATGGTGAACTTGGACTATTTAAGCGGTTTCGGCTAGGGAGGCAATTAGCATCCTTTGCCTATGATCAGGTTTATGTTTTACCCAACTCACTAAAATCAGCATTAGTGCCGTTCTTTGCCAGAATAAAAGAGCGAATTGGCTTCTTGGGAGAACAGCGTTACGGTTTATTAAATACTTATTATAAACTGGATAAGAATGAGCTACCTCTAATGATAGATCGGTTCTGTGCTTTGGCAAATAATGGACAGAAACCAGCACAGATAGACTATCCTAATTTTACAGCCGATTTAAACAATCAGGCTAATGTTATAAAATCGCTTGGACTTAGTCTTGAAAAGCCGGTAATATGTATCTGTCCAGCTGCGGAATATGGTCCTGCCAAACGTTGGCCAACTAAACATTTTGCTAATCTTGCTGACTTATTACAAACCAGCGGCTATCAGGTATGGATAATGGGTTCGGCAAAAGATGCTGATATTTCAGCAAAAATTCTTGATGAAGCAAAACTCAAAGTCAATTTACATGATTTATGCGGCAAAACCAGTTTAGTTGATGTTATTGACCTACTTGCAGCAGCCAAAGTAGTAGTAAGTAATGACTCCGGTCTAATGCATGTAGCGTGTGCCGTAAATGTCCCTGTTGTTGCAATTTACGGTTCTTCTTCTCCCGGATTTACTCCACCCCTATCAGATAAAGCACAAATTATAAAACTTGAACTAGAATGTTCACCATGTTTTGCACGTACCTGTAGGTTTGATCATTATAATTGCCTACAGGAAATAACCCCCACCCAGATATTTGATGCAATAGTTTCATCTATTCTAACAGCTAATTAAAAATCATACTATTAAACCTAGTAAAGCATAATTTTTAATTAATTGTAATTAACCAACATTAAAATACGATAAAATATACCAAGAGACTTTTAGAAAAGTTCAATTAATTCATTTTGCACAAGGTAATGGGTATGGTTAAATCATCTTTATTGATCACAGTGTTAATAGCTTATGGAATATTAATAGCTGGATGTGCAAGTAGTAAGAGTCCAGATGGTGGTTTTATCCCGGCTAGTTATGATGTTCCCATTGATCTTGATCTACAAAATCAGCAAAATTCTCCAAACTTATAATATCCTTTACAATATTTCAGGAAGTTACCATGGCAATTACCTATCGGATTACCCCCCAGATTAATAGTCATACATATAAAGTGCACTTGAGTTTTACAGCAACAGCAGGGCATCAAGAGCTTAAGCTTCCGGTATGGATACCTGGAAGTTATATGGTAAGAGAATTTAGCAAACAGATAATTAGCGTTAATTCTGTTAATTTAAATCATACAATTTCACAAACTAGCAAAAATGGCTGGAATATCAGCGGACTTAATATTGGCTCTTTGGTTGAAATCGACTACTTAGTTTATGCTTATGAATACGGTATAAGAACAGCATTTCTTGATTTTAACCGTGGTTATTTTAATCCAACCAGTGTTTGTCTCGCTGTTGCAGGAAATGAATCCTCTCCTCATACAGTAATTTTTGATGAATTACCAGCTAACTGGCAGGTAGCTACTGGACTGAAAAATATTGCTGGTACTAGCTATGTCGCATCTAATTATGATGAATTAATTGACTCCCCATTTGAACTGGGCAAATTTGAGAAAATTACTTTTAATGTTGCTGGAGTTCCACATTATTTGGTACTTTCCGGAGTAATTCCTGAATTTGATCGTGAGCGCATAATTGCAGATATGGCAAAAATCTGTGATTTTCAAATAAAAATGTTTGGTGGCACTGCCCCATATGATGACTATACCTTTATCTTAAACCTTAGTGGCGAAATCTATACTGGACTTGAGCATCGTAATTCAACTCTCTTAATGGCACCGTATTATGCGCTTCCAAATTTGGCAAAAACTAATGATACGGATTATCATAAATTAATGGGCTTAATTAGTCATGAATTTTTCCATACTTGGAATGTTAAAAGAATCAAACCAAAAGTATTTACTCCTTATGATTTAGATCAGGAAAATTATACCAAACTACTTTGGTGGTTTGAAGGTGTGACGTCTTATTATGATGATTTAGTTCTTTATCGTACTGGGGTTATTACACAGGAACAGTATTTACAATTGATTGTTGATGCGCTTAATAATGTGTATAAATTTGCCGGGGTTAAGGTACAGAGTCTAGCTAATAGCAGTCTTACCAGTTGGATAAAATACTATCGACAAGACGAAAATAGCCCAAATAGTATAGTCAGCTATTATGTTAAAGGATCGCTGGTTGCATTATGTTTAGATCTACTAATCCGTAAAAATTCGGACCATAGCCTTGATGATGTTATGCTACATTTATATAAAGGATGGTGCGCTAATCCAGTTGGCGTTGGTGAAGATGAAATTCCTAGTTTAATTAAGGCTGCAACTGGTGTTGATTTGAGCAATTTTATCCATTTGGCTACCGAAACCACAGCCGATATTTCATTTACAGAAATATTTGCTGACTACGGGCTTGATCTGATTTTACGTCAAGCTACTAACCACCAGGATAATGGGAAATATATTAAAGATAAAGTAGAGCCAAATAATAGTACTTTTAAGGCTGATTTGGGAGTTAAGCTGGATAAACAAGCTCTTGGCTATCTGGTTAAGAATGTTTATAAAGATAGCAGCGGCGAGGAAAACGGCTTTGCAGCTGGAGATTTATTAATCGCGATTAATGATGTTAAATTAACAAATCCTGAGCGGCAGCTGGCATTTTATAAATCTGGTGAAACTATAAAGATCACTATTTTCCGGCAGGAACAATTACTCAATCTAAATGTCAAGCTTGAAACTAGTAATATTAAATTAATTAGTCTGTGTCTTGCCAATAGTAAAAAACTCCTTAATTGGCTATGATTTATAGAGGAATCAAAAATGAGTAATCCAGATGTTTTAATTGTTGGTGCAGGTCCAGTTGGGCTTAATCTTGGTTTATGTCTTCTAAAGCATGGCTTATCTTTCAGAATAATTGACAAAAAGTCTGGACCAACAACTAGCTCTAATGCTGTTGGAGTTAACTGTCGGACAATGGAGATATGGGAGAGTCTAGGATTTATTGATGAAGCAATCAAACGGGGTTTAAAGGTTCATGGAACTTCGTTATATAGCGATAGTACGCTTCTAAATCAGGTTAAATTTGATCTGATTGAAAGTAAGCATGATTTTATGTTGGCACTTCCTCAGGCGCATACCGAGAAGTTACTACTGGAGGAGCTGGCAAAAAACGGCATAACAGTTGATTGGGAGCAGGAGCTCACTAGCATTAGACAGTCTTCAGAAGAGGTAATTGCTACTATCAAACATAATGAGATAAGTCAGGAAATTTTTGCTAGTTGGGTAGTTGGTTGCGATGGCTACCGGAGTTCAGTACGCGATTTAAGTGGTCTGACCCGAGCATGTCATGATCTGCCTCTGCATTTTCTAATGGTTGATGCCGAAGTTACTGGTGAAGTTAGCACTTCGACAGTGAATATTTTATTTCATGACAAAGGTATGATTTTTATGATTCCGATGCGTGATA
>JBDHRI010000101.1:0-6438 GCA_039807465.1 Burkholderiales bacterium
CTCCTGGCAAAAGTTCACCAGTTTGGTATCAGGTTGGCATTAGATGATTTTGGGGTTGCATATTCATCTTTACAGCGTCTCATGGAGTGTCGTTTTGATACCGTTAAGCTGGATATGTCTTTTGCTCGCGCATTAGACCCACAGCATGATAACTATGAAAATAGCCTAGCAATATTTGAGGCTATCAGTTTTTATGCTAGAAAAATGAATATTGATTTGGTAGCTGAAGGAATTGAAACTCCTGAACAATTGAGGATCTTGCAGGGGATTGGTTATAAATATTTTCAGGGGTACATCCTTGGACAAACATTAGCCTTTATTGATGCCTGTCAACTACACCTGGAAAAATATAGTCAGAACTAATATTGAAAGTAGTTATGAAAAATATAACTGGCGGATTTAAACTAATTATCCAGATTCTGGCTTTAGTTATTATGTTTCTTGGTTTATTGGTAATGTTTGGCTGGTGCATCCAAAGTAGCCGAATTGTTCATATTTTACCCAGTTATTCGCCAATGCAGTTTAATACTGCACTCTGCTTTTTTTTAAGCGGGATTGCCATTACACTTCGCCTAGGCAGGCAAAGATGGTTTCTGATTCCGTGCTATCTTTCATGTATAATTAATGTTCTTACTCTATCCGAGTATCTGTTTGGTACTAGCTTTGGAATTGATCCGATTGTTCTTCAGCTTTATTTTAACAAAGTTGTATTTCTGCCTGGGCGCATGTCTCCAACTACAGCAATTTGTTTTATTGTTCTTAATCTAGCTCTAATTTCTAACATAGTCCGTTCATATCGGACGATTATGTTATTTATCCAGCTTCTTTTAATTGCAATTGCTTTTGTTTTAAGTTTACTGGCAATGCTTGGCTATGTTTTTCATGTTCCTTCTTTTTATTCCTGGATTAGTTCAATTGGCATTGCCGTTCACACGGCTATCGGCATTTTGTTACTTGCCATTACTCAATTCCTATTTATTTACCGCGAAATCATTCGATTTAAGGCAATAAAGATATATGCATCGGCACTTTCTTTTTTTTCAGTTTCGGTGGCTTTTGTAATTTTTCAATGGCAGTTATTAATTCTCAGCGCGCATAAATTTTATGCTGATAGTTTACTACGGAATAACCAAATCCTCGTTACAAATCTTGCCAATGAGCTTAAAGCTGATGTCCTTGCTCTTGAACGGTTTTATCGGCGTCTTGCCACAGATAATTTTAATAATACATTATGGGAGACTGATAGTCAAAGTTATTTGAATAACTTTAATGAACTAGTTTTACTAAAAGTGATTGATAATAAGGGGATTAGTCATATAAAAACTAGCGCGATTACTTTTAATTCAGGGCAATTGACACAGGTTGAAAGTAGTTGTAGAAACATAACCGACTTAGCGGCTAATAGTCGTCTGGATACAATTTTATTTGGTGATACCTACTACTGGTGTTTGAGTTATAAAGGTAAAATCCAGCAGTTGGCACTACTAAAAATTGACCGGATTTTACAGCGCGTTATTGATAATGATAGTGGATTAGGATTGCTTAATTTTAAAATATTTATTGATAATCAAGTGCTTTTTAAGCAGATAAAGACAATCGATCCAGTAAATAACTTTCTTAATCATTTAACTACTACTTCCTATCCAGTTAGTGGTGCGATAATGAGGATTGACAGTTGGCCAAGCCAGCAATATATTAATGAACATCCAATGAGTTTTCAGCCATTGTTATTCTTGGTGTTCGGCTTATTGGTTAGCGTACTTTCCTCACTACTGATTGTTCTTGTCCATACTATTAATCAGAGTAACCGAAATCTTAAGCGGCTGGTGTATCGGCGAACTAAACTATTAAATAAAAGCCGACATCAATATATGTCACTTTATGAAAATGCTCCGGATTTGTATCTGACTTTTGATTACGCAAGCCGTCTTATTCTTAATTGTAACGATACGCTAGTTAATGTTCTTGGTTATCCAAATAAGACATACCTAATTAACCAGTCAATATTTATCTTATGCGCTGAAGAGTGCCATGCTGCATCAACAGCAATGTTTGAACAAATGCTAACCGGTGATATTTATGATCAGAAACTCGTTTTGCTTCTTCATAACGGTTCCAAACTGCATGTTAGTGCCAAAATGGGAGTACATCGTGATGGGGCTTCTGGTAATCCGCTGGTTTGTTATGCCAGTTTTCGCGATATTAGCCATCAGGTAATGCTTGAACGCGAGCTTGAGAAACAAAATGCTAGTGCAGTGATGTTTACCCAGAATGAACAATTGTATCAAACTATTTTAAATGCGGTTAACGATGGCTGGTGGGATTGGGATGTTGAAACTGGGGGGGTATATTATAGTGAAAATGTTCGTATCCTGTTTGGTTACGAAGAGCATGAGTTCAAGGATGATAATCCAGGGCTTTGGCATGCAGTCATTTTTGCTGAAGATGCTGAAATGGTCAGTAAAGCAAGCCATCTCGCGGTTGCAGATAAGACTCCATATCGATTAACTGCTAGATTTCATCATAAGAATGGGCAAATGTTATGGTTAATTGTTCGTGGCTGTGGGATTATTGATCAGGATGGTGTGGTTCGCCGGGTAGTTGGTACCTTTACTAATGTTACTGAGCAGCACCGATTGATGGATGAAATTATTCAAATATCTGGATTACAAAACGCAATTCTCAATTCAGCTAAGCAATCAATAATTTCTACTGACTGTAACGGGATTATCAAAAGCTTTAATACTGGTGCTGAGGAAATGCTAGGTTATTCGGCAAGTGAAGTTATTAATTTACAAACCCCGGCGATTACTCATGATCCAGCAGAGGTCGCGCTAATGGCAGATAAGCTTTCTGCTGAATTTAATGTTGAGATTACTCCGGGGTTTGAAGTATTTGTTTATCGCGCACGTTTAGGCGGTGCGGATACTAATCAGTGGACATATATCAGAAAAGATGGTAGCCGCTTACAGGTTGAATTAAGTGTAACTGCTCTTTTTGATAAAAATGGTGAAATTTATGGTTATCTCGGGATTGCTAAAGATATTACTGAATTGGTGATTGCTAATGAGAAGTTGCAGTTTAGTCGCGAATTACTTGAACAGACTGGGCAAATGGGGCTGATTGGCGGTTGGGAAGTTAATCTGCTTAGTGGTGAAGTGCTTTGGACTAAGACGATGTATGAGTTATTTGAAGCCCCCTTAGATTACCTCTCTTCCTATGACGCCGATGTTAGTAGGTTTTATGAAGAGGGTTACTATCGTGATAAAGTGAACTCATCGTTTATGGACAGTGTGGCTAGTGGTTTATCATTTGATATTGAGGTTAGAGCAGTTAGCTATCAGGGTAATTATAAGTGGATGCGAGTCAAGGGTTTTCCCATCATGGACAATGGAAGCTGTGTCAGAATGTACGGAGTTTGCCATGATATCTCGGATCGGGTTAATTTGGTACGGGAATTAGAAGCTGAACGCGGACGACTAGGCTATATGATTGATGGAACAGGGCTTGGTACTTGGGAATGGAATATTCAAACCGGTGCAACTACTTTTAACAAAAAATGGGCTGAAATAATCGGTTATACCCTAGAAGAATTAGCTCCTACAGATATAAACACGTGGACTAAATATATGCATCCGGATGACCAAATTCGGAGTAATCAATTATTGACTGAGCATTTTACCGGTAAGTCGGAATTTTATGCTTGTGAAATACGCATGCGACATCGTGATGGACATTGGGTTTGGGTACTTGACCGTGGAAAGGTTACCACCTGGACCAATGATGGAAAACCTGAATTAATGTATGGTACTCATCAAGAAATCAGTAACTATAAGATATTACAGAATGAATTACAGAAGACTGCGGAAAAATTCCAGAATCTGTTTGAATTATCTCCTGTTGGTATTGCTATGAACGATTTTGCAACAGGTGCCTTTCTTGAAGCTAATAACTCATTACTTAACTCAATCGGCTATACTCTTGAAGAAATAAAAGGAAGTGATTATTGGGATATAACACCTTCTGAGTATCAGGAGCAAGAACAAACTCAATTGGAATCATTGAGAACAACCCGTCTTTACGGTCCATATAGAAAAGAATATATCAGGAAAGATGGTAGCCGTTATCCTGTTTTGCTAAATGGTATTTTGACAACTGATCATACTGGACGCGAAGTCATCTGGTCGGTGGTGGTGGATATTAGCCAGCAGGTGGAGTACGAAGCCAATTTGATTGCTGCAAGAAAAGCTGCTGAAGAAGCTAGTATTGCCAAGAGTAATTTTGTTGCCAATATGAGTCATGAGATTAGAACCCCAATGAATGCAGTTATTGGATTAAGCCAGTTACTCACGGACACCTCGCTTAATCATGTTCAACAAGACTATGTTAATAAAATAATCAATTCCTCACAATTATTACTTGGAATAATTAATGATATTCTCGATTATTCAAAAATTGAGGCTGGCAAATTAATGCTTGAAAATGTGAAATTTAATCTGGATGAAGTTTTAAACCAGCTGATTACCATCTTTATTGCGAATAATCGTTCTCCTGAAAATCTTGAATTTTTCATTCATGTTGATAATAATGTTCCACAAAATCTTTTTGGCGATAAACTACGCATTGCTCAAGTCCTAACAAATCTACTTAGTAATGCAGTTAAATTTACTCCAGAAGGTAAGATTGAATTAGCAATTAGTTTGTCATCAATTAATTCGCAGGAAAAAACTGTGTCGCTTCTAGTTTCGATGAAAGATACTGGTATCGGTATTAGCCAAGAGCAGCAACAGTCATTATTTAAACCATTTAGTCAATCAGATTCGTCGATTACGCGTAAATACGGTGGAACCGGTTGGGGGCTGGTTATCAGTAACCAAATTTTACGGGTGATGGGATCTGAATTGAATCTTGAGAGCTCATCAGGAATCGGCTCGACTTTTAGCTTTAAATTAAACTTGCCATACGAAGATGTTCCCGAAGATGGTCGGCTCGCCGAAATTCGGAATAAAAAAGTTTTGATTGTTGATGACGAACCGATAACCAGAAGTATTATTCGAAATATTCTTGAAGGATTTAACCAGTGTGTATCTGAGGCAGAAAGTGCTGAAGCGGCATTAACCATGATATTATCGCATGAAGCAGGTGGATTCGATTTTGTAATCATGGATTGGAAGATGTCTGGCATGAATGGTTTAACTGCCATTCGTAAATTAAAACTAATGACAAAAGAGGGAATGCTAGGACACACTGCGCCAACAATCTTACTGGTGAGCGCTTATTCCAAGCATGAAATAGCACTGACTGCTGAAGATGATGTTGCCTTACTTACGAAGCCAGTGACGCGCGGGATGCTGATTAATGCTTTGCAACTTAGTATTAATAATACTCCTCTGGAAACTCTAGCAGCTAAGCCACAATTGGTTTCACTTTTGGGTAAAAATATTTTGTTGGTTGAAGATAATCTGATTAATCAGGAAGTTGCAAGTCTTATGTTGAATAAAGTTGGTGCGACGATTATGATCGCCAATAATGGTCTTGAGGCAGTAAATATTATCAGCGGAAATGATTCTGCCAAAATAGATCTGATTCTTATGGATTTGCAAATGCCAGTGATGAGCGGTTATGAAGCCGCTGCTATTATTCATCAGCAATTACCAGATTTACCAATTATAGCGTTAACGGCAACGGTGATGAGTGAAGATATTAAATTAATGCTGGATTCGGGAATGTGTGATCATATTGCCAAACCGGTTGAGGCAAGAAAACTCTATCTGACAGTTGCTAGATGGTTAAAGGTAAAGGTTGATACTGAAATAGCCGCCGAAAACCAAATTCAGCAGCATACTGATTTTACTATTATTGATCTTGAATATATCCAAACAATAGTAAATAATGATTTAGATAAGGCAATAAGACTATTTGATCGCTTTAGTTTGCAGCTGGATGAAGCGATGCACGTCTTATCTACCAATCTAGAAAAAGCTTCGGAAGATGAGGTTCGTAATTTGTTACACTCATTGAAGGGGGCTGCGGGTAATTTAGGACTAAATCCATTTTTCACATTATTCAGCAGTTTGGAAGAGGCTGTCCGTTCTGGTAGCAGTTTTAGTCAAGTAAATTACGCTAGTTTGGATACATTGATTAACCAGTTTAATTCTGAATTAAATAGCCTACACGTAAAATATGATGGGTTGAAAGTTTTTTCAAATGGTTCGGATTCAATATTAGAGATGCTTGATAAAATTATACAGATAATTTCAGCTAATGAGATTGTTGATAATGACTACCTAAAGCGGCTAGCTTTGGTGGCTAAAGGATCTTCCATTGAAGAATTGATTCATCAGTTTATCAGCCTGATTGAAAATTTTGCTTTTGATGCTGCGCTTAGTTTAGGACATGAAATTAAAAATTCTTTAGTTGAGAATCAATAAAGTGAAT
>JBDHRI010000102.1:0-6270 GCA_039807465.1 Burkholderiales bacterium
TAGGCCTTTTCTTCTAATTTCAATATCTGTCAGCATTCTTGAAATCTTTAAAGTATTTACAAGATCTACCAGACCCAAAATTCTTACCATTTTCCAATCACACAATTTTCTGATAAAGGAATCATTTATATAAATTCCTGTGTAGTCAGCTCTTGAAAAGTATTCTACTCCCATGAACTTTTCGTTAGTAGTACTTGTCCAATCAGAGTATGTAAATCCTTACTAAGCTATATGGAATGTCCAATTGGCGGTTGAAGGAATAATGCCTTGATACATTCATTCGCAAAGACGAATTCTAATACCAGAACGGAGAGGACTTCAGAATTATGAAGGCGTAAAATCCCTTTCATAATAATAGTTTTATTCCGTTATAAATGTAATCTCTGTGTTTACCTTAAAAAGTGTCTTTCATCCACGTGGGTGCCAATCATCAACCAACAGGAGAATTGAAAGCCATCAAATCAAAATAAACGTTTAAGAAAATGAATCATACGCAGACTCGGCTCATACGACAATCGTATATATTGAATTTTCCGAAATTTGCTTGTTCCCAGAACCACGATATTCCCAGTTTGCCATAATAATTTTTTTAAAGACTCATTATACTGGGTAAATAAATTTGTTAGCCTCAGCATATTTCAGAGTCGCGAACTGGGTCATAGTGATGCGATAGTGTGGGATCGTTTTATCGCTCCTGGAATAATTATGAATTGCGATGGAAGCCTCATGGCAATTTATCGCTTTCGGGGCAATGATCATGACTCATCTACTGATGATGAATGTGCTTTTATGAGTCAGTATGTTAATTTGGCTATGTGTAAACTTGGGTCTAGCTGGGCTATCCACACTGATGCTGTTAGAAGAGAGTCCGCAGGTTATATCAAAAACTCTGATTGTTTTTTCGATGACACCACTAGCTTTCTCATAGATGAAGAACGAAGATATGAATATAACCAAGAAGGTATTCATTATGAAACTGAATACTATTTAACTTTTACATGGTTACCACCAGTGGATAGTTTCTCTAAATTACAAATGATATTTGTTAATGAAGGGAAGGATAAACCTAAAAATACAGTTGATTATAGCAAATATCTAGAGCAATTTAAGGACCAGCTAACCGATGTAATTGAAATATTAACAAAAAAATTTAATATCATTGGTATTAGTGATAACGAAATTTTTAGTTACTTACATTATACAGTAACTGGTACCTGGTTAAAACTTAAAATATCCAATAATTATTGGACACCTATCCGCTATCAATTAACAAATCAAGATTTTACAAATGGTTCTGCACCTAAAATAGGTGATAAGCATTTACGGGTGATTTCACTAGGTGAGAATTTTCCGCAAGGAACATATCCCACTATGCTAAGACAGCTTAATAGTCTTGGTTTCACTTACCGTTGGGTAACTCGTTATATATTTTTAAGTAAAGAACAAGCTGAAAAATATATCAATAAGATGGGGAACCTTCATTATCAAGGTAGAAAGTCAGCGATGAGTGTTGCCATGGAACATTTCGGTGCTGATACTGATCATAAGATAAATCGAAGTGCCGATATAATGTTTGATGATGCTGAAGAAGCCCGGCTTTTATCTGAAGTTGGTGGAGTTCGTTTTGGTAAATACACCTGTAGTATTGTACTTTATGAAGATGATCTTGAGATGCTCAATGAGAAAGTCAAGATTGTAAAAAGTATTATCAATAATTTAAACTTTATGGCAAGGCTTGAAAAAGCTCATACAATGAAAGCATATCTAGGATCATTACCAGGATTGATCCGACCAAATGTCCGTAAATATATCATGCATTCTACTAATCTTGCAGATTTGCTGCCGACAACAGCCGTATGGGCAGGTTCTAAAGTTAATTCATGTCGCTATTATAAAGAAGCAAATAATAACCCTGTATTATTTTATGGGTCAACAACTGGAAATACACCTTTTAGGGTTTCATTACATGTAGGCGATATAGGTCACACATTAATATTAGGACCGAGTAGAACAGGTAAGTCTGTTTTATTGAACTTCATTGCCGCTCAACACAACCGCTATCATAATAGCAAAGTCTTTATTTTTGATAATGGACTTAGTTCATTACCACTTTGCTACGGGGTTGGGGGACTTCACTATGATATTGGAGCCGATGAAGTTGATATTTCATTTAAACCACTAGAACACCTTGATAATGACGAAGACTTTGGGTTTGCTTGTGAATGGCTAGCTGACTTATGTACCGTTCAAGGCTTTGAAATTAAAGCCAAACATCGAACAATGATAGCTGAAACTCTAGCTATTATACGTGATGTAGGAGCGGATAATCAGCGTACATTATCCTATTTTTACTATCAGATTAGCTCTCGAGATGATAGTGACCGTGATTTTAGTGAACAGTTCAAGCCATATACCAAAACTGGTGGTGCTGGTATGCAATCTACTATATTCGATTCTACTGAAGACAAATTAACTCTTAGTAATTTTACAGTTTTTGAACTTGAAAGATTAGCAAAAAAAGGGGATCATATTTTAATTCCAGCGATTCGCTATTTTTTCCATATGATTGAACGAAGTGTAGATGGATCACCTATTCTTCTTGTAATTGATGAAGCATCTACTCCATTCAAGCACAAGATATTTCAGAAAATCCTCGATGACTGGTTAAGAAAAATAGCTAAAAAAAATGTATATATAGTGATGGCTACTCAACAAATCAACGATGTAATGAATTCTGAAATATTTGATGTTCTTACAGATAACTGTAAAACTAAGATATTACTAGCCAACGAGTCAGCCCAAAAAGAAAATATTACCCCGATTTATACCAAGTTTGGTCTTAATGAAAAACAGATTGAACTGGTTGCAAACGCAATTGCCCAACGCGAATACTACTATATGTCACCACTGGGAAACCGAATGTTCAGACTTGACCTAGGTGAAATGGCTTTGTCTTTTTTGGGGCGTACATCAGTAGAAGACATAACTAATGCAAAAGCGATAAAAAGTACTTATGGCGAGCTATTTAGCTATCACTGGCTTAAATTTGTCGGACATGACTATTTGGCAGATTTATGGCTGGAAACATATAACGAATCTTTTAATTGAGGAAAAAATGTTAAGAAAAAATGGAAAATTCAACCATCTGGATGATGCACCAGAAGTTAAACCATCGGATAACCCGTATTTGGATAACCAGCGAGGATATTTAGAACGATTAAATGCTGAACGCGCTACTACAGCTACTTGGAAACATATTACATGGTTCTGTTGTTTCATAGCTTTTACAGCCGTTTGTGGCTTAATTTACGTCGGTTCACAAGTTGACATTCGAGCCTTGGTGTTTATGAAAGATGGTAGTGGGGGTTTAACAGCAGTAGGAATAGCTGGTCAGCCATTAAAAGTTACAGATGCAGAGCGAAGTGCTCAAGCACGTAGATTCGTGATTGCAATGGAACAGGTTCCTTCATCACAAGCATTACGTCAGGATAATGTGAACCAAGTTGTTAATTTATCAAGTGAGCAAGCATTTACTGAGAAATTCATGCCAATGCTAAAACAAAAGTATAAAACAGTTGGGAATGGTGAAGTATTAGTTACTGTTGATAACGTAGTTTATATGGACAACAACTCTTGGATCATTGACTGGAGTGAAACTCTAAATGGTAAACAAAATGGAACCTTCAGGGGTAAATTAAGTATGGAAGCCCTACCAAAAGAGTATAAGCAAACTACAGAACAAATGCTTTACAACCCAATTAGAATGATTGTAACAGATTTTACCTTTAATGAAAACGTAGGAGCTAAAGAATAATGAAATTTACTAACAATTTGTCAAAAAATCTATTATCTGCATTGTTAACAGCAGTATTAATTAGTTGTGCACAACAGCAGCCACCAGCTAAAACAATAACAAAAACTAATGAAGTACAGACTACACCAGTGATATCAAGTGATATTGATATTACAAATAATTCTACAACCCAGATGCCTCAGTCGCCTTCGAATGGTGTAACTGGAACTGCAAAACACCTTAAATCACACCGTGGATTTATGGCTAAATCGCCATTTAGCATGTTCTACTCCGGAGACATATCCGGACTTCCGGGTATCTTAAAGGATTATGATCCAAGCTTAAAAGTATCAACTATAGGCAAACGCCAGAACCTTGGAATTAATCTTGATGTAACAGATATAACCTCTAACGATTTACAGGAGTTTGTTAAAAATAATACTTCCGGCAAAGCAGAGCTGATTTATAACAGCAAGCGCAATTCTCTACAATTAATTTACCATGCTAATAATTCAGTTGCGACAGATGCAGTAAAAGAATCATTAAAATGGCAGGACGGAGGAACTCCAAGCCCTGTATTACACAAAGATGGTTTAGTTTTATTCCCATACGGTCAATATGAACCAAAAATAACTTGTCAGCCATTACAACTATGTGACATTCAATTACAGGCTGGTGAAGCTGTAAAAGGGCTAATGATAGGTGATTCTGTGCGTTGGAATGAGGGCGATGGAGCTGTTCCTGTAGTTTACTCTGGCGGAGATTCCGCCCCAGTACCACATATAGTACTTAAGCCAACTTACCCGGGTTTAAGTACTACGTTACTGGTTACTACCGATAAACGTACCTACTACATGAAATTATATAGCTCGAGCACAGCTAATTTATCCAGAGCTGGTTTCTATTACCCTGCGGACCAGGTAAAACAACTGGCAGCAGATCAGGCAAAAGCCAAAGCTAAGGATGATGAAGTTTTATCTGATGGAGCGATGCCAAACATTGACCCAAGGAATTTACACTTCAATTACAAAGTAAAAGGTGATACCGATGCACCATTTAATCCAGTTCAGGTATTTGATGATGGTACTCATGTTTATATTCAAATGCCAAATAACATTAGAACAAATGACTTACCAGCTTTCTATGTCTTAGGTAATGATGAGGAAACACTGGAGTTAGTCAACTTCCGCTACAAAGCACCATACTATATCGTAGATAAACTGTTTGATACTGGTGTTCTTGTTCTTGGTCTTGATGATGATGCTAAACGTATAACTATTATTCGGAAATAAACATGAGTAAAGCCTTTCGCTTTTTAGAAAAAATGCCAGGGATCAGAAATGGTCGAGTAAGGCTGGTGATGGGAGCCGTAGCTACTTTTATAGCTGGAGTTGTTATTTATGTAATTCAGGTATCCCCACTAGACTCTGTTGGGAGCAGTAACCAGCAACAGCAGAAAAATGATCCAGCAAAGGCAAGTAAATCTACAATTGAAGAAATAGCTAAAACAGCTCCTGCAATTGTAACTAAGCCTGCCGAATCTTTAGTTATAGTAGAATCGAATCCAGCAGTTACAACGCCAACTGTAATAAGAGTTAGTTCAAATAACCAATCTCAACAACAGCAATCAACAGAAGATTCACAAATCAAGCAGCTAGAAGAGCAAGCTAGAATGAAACGGATTAAAGCTTCATATGATGCCTATGGGGCAAAAGCAACAATGGGAACACCAAGCCAGAAAAACAATAGTAGCAATCCGGTTGTAGCCAACAATCGTGTATCTGGTACTGAGGCTGGTGAGTCTGGTGGAGTAGTAAACGATAGTGACTCACCATATCTTAACTCGGAATTAATCAAGCCTAAAACACCTTACCTTGTGCAGGCTGGTTCAATTATTCCAGCAGTTATGATTTCCGGGCTTAATTCTGACATTAGTGGACAGATAGTTGCTCAGGTACGTGAAAATGTTTACGACTCAATCAGTGGTAAATATCTATTGGTTCCGCAGGGTTCGAAGCTGGTTGGACAATTCTCTAATCAAATTGCCTATGGACAGGACCGAATTGCTGTTGCGTGGCAACGTGTAATTTATCCAAATGGATATTCCATAAGCCTTAAAGGTATTCCCGGTTCAGACGTAGCTGGTTTCAGTGGCTTCTATGATCAGGTAGATAACCACTACTGGCGTATATTTGGAGCAAGTTTTGTAATGGGGGTTATTACCGCAGGTATGCAGTATAGTCAGAATAATACTAACTCCAATGTTCAGTCCGGTGGATATGGATTTACTAATCCTAACCCTACAGTTGGACAAACAGTAGCAGGGTCTCTAGGACAGCAACTTGGTTCTACAGGTATGATGATTACCCAAAAAAATCTGAATATCGCACCAACAATCACAATCCGTCAGGGCTATAAATTCACCATTATGATGACAGCTGATGTTGCATTAAAACCATATAAACAAGGAAATTAGA
>JBDHRI010000005.1:0-28117 GCA_039807465.1 Burkholderiales bacterium
AAACAGATGACTTATTTGTCTGGTATGGATGCTGCTGGAATTGTGATGGGGGCTAGAGTTCCGATTATTTTAACCAGCCGCGGTAGTGATAGCAAGTCACGCAAGGCATCGGCATTAATGGCACAAATTTATGCAACTAATAAAAAGCTATTAAAAGGGTAACTGTTTATCTAATCAAAAAGGTTAGGAACTAGCCTAACCTTTTTCTATTTTGCTGAAATTCAAGCCTAATTATTAACTTTTGCAAGGATATTATTTACCTGTGATTTGCAGGCAGTTAGACTCAATAAGCATTGAACCGCATAGTAAACTCCCCGGTGAGCTGTCATTTGCAATGCAGAGTATATTATTGTAGATATCCCGCATATTTCCAGAAATCGTTAGATTGTCTGTGAAATGACTTATTTTGCCATCAATTACAACCAGTCCAGAAGCTCCAACTGAATAATCTCCCGTTACCGAGTTTAGACCATGTCCAATGGTTTCAATAATTATTAATCCAGAGTGCATTTCTCTGGCTAGAGCTATAAGGTCACCATTGAAATTACTTGTTACTTTAAGGTTGTGCGCACCACCAGCATTGCCTGTTGGCTGCATATTAAGCTTTCGCGCTGAATAAGCAGATAAAAGATAACCACTAACAAGCCCATTATCAACCAATTTACGCTGATAAACTTGTCCACCTTCATTATCAAAATAACAACTCGATAACCCTTCCGGAATAAATGGGTCTTCTTCAATGCTTAACCATTCAGGAAGAACTTTATTACCTAGGCTATCATTTAAAAAACTTAGCTTGCGATATTGTGAGTTTCCACTAAGTGCCGCAATTAATGCCCCAATAATTGATTTTGCAATAGTGCTTTCAAAAATGACTTTGCAGGTGGATTGTTTAAACTCACCTTTATTAAGTCGCCGTAATAATCGGTTTGCAGCATGATTGGCAAGTTCAGCCGAGGTTAGAAGTTTAGTATAATTCCTTGAGGAACTATACCAGTAGTCTGTCTGCATTCCATTCTTTGTATTACCAATTAAGCTGACTGAATTTGAATAACGACTGGTTTGATATCCTAAATTAAAATCATTACTATTGGCAGTAACAAAGTTATAGCTTGTCAATGAAACCGAAGCACCATCTGATGCAGTTATACGTTTGTCAGAGCTTAAAGCCTTTTGTTCAATATCCATTACGGTTGAAATCAGGGTGTCATTATTCTCATTATGTGGCATATATAGCTGTAAATCTGTAGGCAGTTTTTTTGTTAAAAACTGTTTCTCAAGGATTCCATTTGCGGGGTCTGCCTGTGTATATTTTGCGATCTCGAGAGCTTGCTTAATTATTGTATCCAGATTTTTGGTATCAATATTGCTTATACCAATATGCCCTTTTTGTTGACCTAGATAAACTGTTAATAGCATTTGACTCTCATGACTGGTTTCAAAATTCTCGATTTTTTGGTCTAAAACTTCAATATCAGTAGAGATACTTTCACTTAATTCAACCTGTGCCTGACTAGCACCAAGTTTTATTGCGCGATTAATAATATCATTAGCGTAATCTGATAGTTGTGATTGTTGATAGATGAATTGTAGTTTGGTCATAATTACTCTTAAACTTAAATTGTTTAATATTTCTATTGGTTAATTTTTTACAATTAATATGCATACCATCCAAAATGGTCGGTTGTCAGGCAACTAAAATACAGGTACAATCCTGCACTGAAAATACATAAATGTATTTTCCTATTCCTAAAGGTGTAACTCTTGTAGTTACGCCTTTCAATTCTTTTAATTTATAATTCTCATCAAAACATCTGCTACGTCATGAGGTGTTGCTACGTGATAATTTGCACCAGTCTCTGGTAAATAGTCACCAACCTTGATGGTTATGATGTCTTGTAATTCCGGATGTTCAATTAATGGTAGGTCGTTACGGTCATTAAAAACAAAGGCAGTCTCATTTGCCTTCAGTCCCAACATTTCAAGAAGTTTAAAGCAGGTACTTCCCTTCGTTACGCCTTTTGCTGTAACATCAATATTTCTTTCATTTTGATGCCAATTGACACCATCTAGGTTAATATCTTCTTTTATGCGCATGAAAATTTTAGTGGGTGGATTTTTCAATGACCATTGATGATATTCATTTATATCCGAAGTTGCTTGAGCGGTCATAAATTGTGGGCGATTACTCCAGTGTTCTAATTCATTTTCACTGAAAATATAGCTTCGCGCTTGATCTAAGTATGAATACAGGAAGTCTATTTTTTCAATGTTAAGCTGGTTAAATAAATGATTGATTTCTTCTGGAGTTAAGAAATGATCAATAACACTGGTACCATCGTGTAATACCAGTCTGCCACCACCATCCACAATATGGGGTACATCACGACTGAGATAATCGATAATTGGAAGCCGCCTCAATAAATCTAGGCTCCGACCGGTTGCCATTATCCATTTTATCTGTGGGTTACCTATAATTAAATCCCGCAGATTATCTGGTAATATTCCTTCGTGGGTAATGGTTGAACCATCACCATCCATGATTACAGCCTTTATCTTTGTCATAAGTCGTATTCCATTATCAAAGGTGCGTGATCGGAAAATTTTTGATCCTTATAAATTTGTGCCGATTTTAGTTTATCTTTTAGCCGATCTGTAATAATCTGATAATCAATCCGCCAGCCAACATCTTTAGTATATGCCTGTCCGCGATTAGACCACCAAGTATAACCTGGAGTATCAGGGTGCAGGTGACGCCATGAATCAGTATAACCACTTTCTAATAATTCTGTCATCCATGCTCGTTCTTCAGGTAAGAAGCCCGAATTTTTCAGGTTTCCTTTCCAGTTTTTTAAGTCAATTTCATTATGAGCAATATTCCAGTCTCCAGTAATGATGTAATCACGTTCCAGATGTTGTTTTTTTAGGATTGGCAGATAGTAATCCATAAAGCGGAATTTTTTTTGCTGCTTATCTTCTCCACTTGAACCTGATGGCATGTAGAGGGAAATCACACTTAGCTGTCCATACTGAAATTCTAAGTAACGACCTTCATCATCAATTTCCTGATTCGCCAATCCTGTGATGATATTATCTGGTTTGGTACGTGCAAGAATAGCAACTCCACTATATCCTTTTTTTTGTGCTGGATAAAATTCGCAAATATAATTACTGTAATTAATTAATTCTTTGGGAATAGAATCAATATCAGCTTTAATTTCTTGCAGACAAACAATATCTGCATCCTGAGTGGATAACCACTCAAAAAAGCCTTTACTGTGCGCAGAACGGATGCCATTTACGTTGGCAGTTATTATTTTCATATTTACCTCAAATAATCCTTCTAGATATTGGTTGCTGCTGCATGTGCAGATGACCATGCCCACTGAAAATTATAGCCACCAAGCCAGCCAGTTACGTCAACTACTTCACCTATAAAATATAGCCCCTCGACATTCTTTGCCATCATTGATTTTGAATCAAGATATTTAGTATCTACACCACCTTTGGTTACTTCAGCTTTTTTATATCCCTCGCTACCGTTTGGACGTATTTCAAAATTGTGTATAAAAGCAGTTATTTTATCAATATCCTTATTACTGAGTTGACTTAACTGTCGATTAATCCCAAGAAGTTCACAGATGCGTTCAGTTAGGCGTTCAGAAAAAAAATCATGCAGGAAGTTTCTTAGTAGTTTATTACTACTGCGATTATCCAATATTTCAGCTCTTATGGCTTTATCCGGGAGTAAATCAATCTTTATTGATTCTCCGTGCTGCCAGTATGAAGATATCTGTAAAATCGCTGGACCACTAAGACCTCTATGGGTAAATAGGCTATTTTCGCGAAAGCTGACTTTTCCAATACTGGTTATGCTATCGAAAGAAATTCCAGACAATGGGCTAAATGATGTCAGTGTTTCCTGATCTAAGGTTAATGGAACCAGTGCTGGTCTAGTATCGATTATTTTTAGTCCAAACTGTTTTGCTATTTGATAGCCAAATCCACTCGCCCCAATTTGCGGAATGGATAAACCACCACAGGCAACAACCAAAGTTTCCGAGTTAAATACTCCTTTATTCGTTTCAAGTGTGAATTTGCCGTTTATTTTATCTAGAGCTGCAATTGAGGTCTCCATTAGTCGAGTAACATTATTTTCCTGGCATAGCTGATCAAGTAGGTCTATAATCGCCTGTGATTTTTGGTTACAAAATAATTGCCCAAGGGTTTTTTCATGGTAGCCAATGTTATATTTGTCAAGTATTTCGGTAAAGTGAAACGGAGTATATCTGGATAAGGCGGAAGTGGCAAAATGTTTATTTTGCGAAAGGTAACATTCCGGATTAGCGTTTATATTGGTAAAATTACACCTGCCACCACCAGAAATGCGTATTTTCTCTGCAAGTCTGGAGCTATGATCAAGTAGCAGGACTTTCTTGTGTTTTGATGCTGCTATCTGGGCGCACATCATACCTGCTGCACCCGCACCAATTATAATAATGTCAAACTCTTTATTGTGCACAATGAAATAATATAGACTGGAAGTTATTGTGTGATAAAATCATGAATGTATTATAACTTATATTTTATAACTGACGCTTAAAAAAATATGCCCATGACACCACCAGTTAAGATAAATCTCGCCAGTTTTGATTATTACATTCTTAAACTATCTCCTGATGCTACAGCAGAACAAATCTACGATAAGCTAGTCCACTTGCGTAAACTTGATGCTTTTGGTCGTTATCTGGTTATTGAGTTTGATGGAAAAACTAATCCGGAAAAGCAAACTGAAATAATAAAATTAATCAAGGTGAATGCAGAGAAATTAATGTTTGAGCTAAAATTTATTTTAGCGAATGAATTTGCATTAATGAAAAATATTGCGGACATTCCCGTAGTTGAGCTCTCACTTAATTTAAAATCCACCCCGGTTAGCAGTCCAGCGCTTCGCATTGAAGAGCCTATTCGTAGTGGAATAAAAATAGAAAATGATGGCGATATTGTTATATTAAACTTGGTATCACATAATGCAGAAATAATCTCTGGCGGTAATATTCATGTTTATGGAGATGCTAGGGGGAGATTAGTCGCAGGGCGTTATGGCGATAAAAGTGCCAGAATTTTTGTACAGAAATTTAACCCGGAACTTATATCTATTGCTGGAATATATAAGGCATTAGATGAAAAGTTGCCAG
Organism: Burkholderiales bacterium; assembly: GCA_039807465.1. Lineage (GTDB taxonomy): Bacteria > Pseudomonadota > Gammaproteobacteria > Burkholderiales > UBA11063 > Aquella. The sequence continues at coordinate 5,199 of JBDHRI010000005.1, forward strand.
AACATTTATTAAATAAGCCGGCGCAAGTTTTTCTTGATGATAAAGATCGGTTGAATGTAGTGGCCTTATAAGATTGTTGTTTTATTTTTTGGGTGAAAGAAACGTCGTTGAAAAGTCATTGGACTTTTCATAAATTAATAAAGGCTATTTGGCAGGAGTATTTATGGCTAAAATTGTTGTAGTAACATCAGGAAAAGGTGGCGTTGGTAAAACTACCACCTCAGCTAGCTTTGCAACCGGTTTGGCATTACGTGGCTACAAAACGGTTGTGATTGATTTTGATATTGGACTACGTAACCTTGATTTAATTATGGGGTGCGAGCGTCGTGTTGTTTATGATTTTGTAAATGTCATTAGTGGTGATGCGACTCTACATCAGGCGCTTATCAAAGATAAAAACTGCGATAACTTATTTATTCTTGCGGCTTCACAAACAAAAGATAAAGATGCGTTGAGTGAGGAAGGGGTGCAAAAAGTTCTTGATGATCTTGCCAAAGATTTCGACTATATAGTATGTGATTCACCTGCCGGAATTGAAAAAGGTGCATTTATGGCGCTTTATTTTGCAGATGAAGCCTTAGTTGTTACAAATCCTGAAGTTTCTTCAGTCCGTGATTCTGACCGCATTCTTGGGATTTTATCTTCAAAATCAAGGCGTGCGGTTGATGGTAAAGAAAAAGTTAAAGAACATTTGGTTATAACCAGATATAACCCTGACCGGGTTGAAGCTGGCGATATGCTTTCCATTCAGGATATTCAGGATATTTTGCGTATCCCTGTGCTTGGTGTTATTCCAGAGTCAAAAGATGTCTTACAAGCCTCAAATACTGGTACTCCGGCGATTAATCTCAAAGGTACCAATGTATCGGAAGCTTATACGGATCTGGTAGCGCGCTTTTTGGGTGAAGATAAGCCAATGCGCTATACGACTGCCGAGAAGAAAGGGCTATTAAAACGTCTTTTTGGAGGTAACTGATATGTCATTACTGGATTTGATTTTTGGTAAAAAAAAGCAGTCGGCTTCAGTTGCCAAAGAACGGTTACAAATTATTTTGGCACATGAGCGGGCGACTATTAATGGTAATGAGCAGACAGAGGCTCCAGAGTGGTTGCCAGAGTTACAAAAAGAATTGGTTGCTGTAATTGCAAAATATATCAAGATAGATCAGGATGCATTGTCGGTTAATATTGAAAAACGCGAAAATCTTGAGTTATTAGAAATTAATGTTACGTTGCCGGAAAAAGAAGGAGACACGGAATGACAGTTATACATCACTCATTAATTATCTTGGGTTCGGGTCCTGCTGGTTATACAGCAGCAATTTACGCCGCGCGAGCAAATTTAAAGCCAGTTATTATTACCGGAATGCAGCAAGGTGGGCAATTAATGACAACCACCGAGGTTGAAAATTGGCCAGCTGAAGTTGGCGGTGAGTGTCAGGGACCTGAATTAATGCAGCGTTTCTTGGATCATGCCACAAAATTTGGTACTGAAATAATTTTTGACCAGATTCATACCGTAGAGTTGAAACAAAAACCATTTAGATTAATTGGCGATATGGGTGAATATACTTGTGATGCCTTGATTATAGCAACTGGAGCCTCTGCCAAATATCTTGGACTTGAGTCTGAGCAGAAGTTTATGGGTAAAGGTGTATCTGGTTGTGCTACCTGTGATGGCTTCTTCTATAAAAACCAGGAAGTGGCTGTAGTTGGCGGTGGTAATACCGCTGTTGAGGAAGCGCTTTATTTAGCAAATATTTGTAGTAAAGTTACTTTAATTCATCGTCGCGATACATTTAAATCAGAGAAGATCTTGATTGACCGTCTAATGGAGAAAGTCAGTAGCGGTAAGATTGAATTAAAACTTAATTCCACACTGGACGAAGTTCTTGGTGATGCTAAAGGCGTCACTGGTGTAAGGATTAAACATAACTCTGGAACTACGGAAGATATTACGCTAAACGGAGTATTTATCGCAATCGGACACCATCCGAATAGCGATATTTTTGCGGGTCAGCTTGAGCTTGATCATGGTTATATCGTAACCAAAGCTGGACGTAACGGATTTGCTACAGCAACTTCTGTTGAGGGCGTATTTGCGGCAGGTGATGTTCAGGATATGATTTATAAACAGGCTGTTACTTCAGCGGCTTCTGGCTGTATGGCGGCATTGGATGCGGAACGTTATCTGGATCATGTTTAAATTTAATTATCAAAATTTTTGTAAGCAAGGAATTATTGTTGGCATTAGTCTGCTGACAATAACTTCCTGTGGCTGGTTTACTACTGCTTCAATTGAAAATGTATCTGGGCAGGGTCCACATTATGTTGCGGTTGGTGATAATGGTATTATAAAGCTTTCTGATGCTGATGCTACATTTTGGACTAGTGATAAAGGTAGTGCTGCTAATGTTTATAATGCCGTAGATTATATCAATGGAAAACTTGTTGCTGTTGGTATTGATGGTAAGATGGCATATTCTACAGATGGTATAAACTGGCAAAATATTGCTAGCCCAAGTAAAGCTTGGTTATATGATATAAATTTTGGTAATAATAAGTATCTTGTAGCAGGCATGAACGGTACTGTAATGTATTCAAATGATCTAAATAACTGGCAGAAAACTTTAGTTGCTGGTAAAGATTGGTTAAATAGTATCTGTTATGGTGCTGGGAAATATATTGTCGTTGGTGCTAATGGAGTAATTGCAAGCTCAAATGACCTGTCTAATTGGAATTCTGAAAGTTCAGGTACAACACAATGGTTTAGCTCGGTTCGTTATTTAAATAACCAGTTTCTTGCTGTAGGTTCTAAGGGCGCAATTTATAGCTCTAATGATGGGAATAAATGGAGTGTCCAAAATTCAAATACTAAAAGCTGGCTATATGACTTTGCTTACGGAGCAGGTAAATATGTTATTGTAGGAGAGCGTGGTACTATTTTGATTTCCAGTGATGCAATAAATTGGCAACAAGTTATGAAGCCAGAAGTATCTGCAAATTTGCGTTCGGTTGTTTATGCGGGCAATCAATTTGTAATTGTAGGAATGCAAGGTCTTGTCTTGACTTCTACAGATGGTGAAAGCTGGAAAATGCATAATTCAAATACAACACGTGGTTTATACTCAATCACCTACAAACCATAGTTTAAGTATAATACTTCTTGATTTAACAATTTAATTTTTATTGTGCATACTCAAATAGAATGAGAGTTTATGGTAGCATAAGTGTTATCCATAAATTTAGAAACCTATGAAATGGTTTTATAGCCTATCAGTCGAGTTGAGTATGTGTAATGTTAAATTCAGGAGTAGTACATGAAGCAAGTCTTACTAATACTAATGGTGGCGTTTGCGCCGCTATCCGCTTATGCAACATTGGGCGAAAGCACTCCCAGTATCGAAAGCGACAATAAAGCTTTGGCATCTTCAATTTCTACCGTAACCACTAAAATGATTAGTCAGGAAGTGGATACGGGAAAAAACAAATCTCTTAAATATCAAGTCTCAATAATCAAAGCCACAGGTAATATTACCATCAAAGAATATGTTTCTGATGGCAAGGTATTCGCTGTTAGCTGGGCTGGTATGCGTAATCCAGATTTAAAACAGTTATTTGGTAAATATTTCCCGGAGTTTAAGACAACAAAAACAGCAGGACTTGGGCTACGAAATACTCAGGTCTCTGCTAAAAATCTGATGGTTAATATATATGGTGTTACTGGTGATTTTCATGGCGTCGCATATATTCCATCTTTGTTACCAGCTGGGCTTAATCCTCAAGATTTATTGAAGTAGGAGTTGTTATGAAAAAGCTTTTACAATTACTTATGGCATTAACAACTGTACTTAACTTATCTTCATGCAATAGTGGAACAAGTTCTTCCAGTCCTGCGCCAGCGCCAACTCCTTCTGTATCAAATGTTACAACCATAGTAGCTGGTAGTGGATATAATGGCAGAGGTATAAATACACCATATATTACAGTTACTGTTTGCGTCCCTAATACAACAAGCTGTCAGACATTGGATCATATTTTAATGGATACTGGTTCTGTTGGGCTTAAAATAGATGCTTCGCAAATGAATAGTCTTGATTTACCAGCTATTACGCAAACTGGAAGTGGCTTGCCGATATCCGTATGTAATCTTTATGGTAGTGGTTATGCTTTTGCTACTGCCAATTATGCAGATGTTTATATTGCCGGAGAAAAGGCTGGGAATATTCCAGTTCAGATAATAAATGATAGTGCTGATCAATCTGGTGTGCCTGCTAGTTGTAGCAGTGAAGGGCAGCAGGTTGTATTTTCTGATGTTGGCGCAAGGGGGATTATCGGAATAAATCCAATAATCAATGTTGCAAATAATCTTAATTTTAATTATGTATGTAGTAATGGTAGCTGTATTCCGATAACAGAAGGTATTCCAGTACCATATCTTAATGTAAACCCAGTCGGTTATTTTGCGAGTGATAATAATGGTCAAATTATCTCATTGCCAGCCGCAACAGCAAATAGTAATACAAATCTTACTGGAACCCTTACTTTTGGGTTGAATACTGAGAGTAATAATCTCATACCTGGAAATATTAGTAGTGTCTTGGGGGATCCAAACAATTTTATTGGTAAATTTACCGTTACAACTGAAGGGGTTGCATATGATTCAATGTTTGATAGTGGTACCAACCATTGGCTATTTTATGATGCAACAATTCCTACCTGTCCTCCAGATAATTTAGTTTATTGCCCACCAACTGCAACCCAATGGCAATCTGTTGCGAGTAGTTATGATGGTAGTGGGACACCAATAGCGATTTCTGCTGGTATTCTTAGTCCAACTGGATATAGTTCTATAATGCCATTTTGGGGGATTCAGTCTTCTCAAGGCTCTGGGCTTTATGGTTTGCCTTTTTACTATGGTAAAACAGTTTATCTTGGTTTTATTGGTTCTCAAACTTCGATGGGGGCAGGACCAACTTGGGGTTTTACTAATAGTAATTGAACCAGATAGTAATAAAATATTGAGGTTGTAACAATGAAAAAATTTCTGTTTGCTCTTATAGGGTGTTTTACGGTATTACCTGTCTTTGCTGGGACACAGATAATAATAAAATTTAAACCGGATAAGAATATTCAGAACGGCTTACAAAGTGGTAATATAAGTAAGCAGCAACTGCAAAGACTCCAGATGCAACCGTTAACTGCGAAAACTATTCAAAAACTTGATTTATTAACCGGGCTTGAATTAAAAGATGTACGTGCAGCGGCTGTTGGTGGGAGGGTTCTTGATACTGGGGCTACACTTTCTAAAGACAAGTTAGGTAGTCTATTGAATATTCTAAATAAACAGCCCAATGTAGAGTATGCTGAAGAAAATATCATTATGCATCCGACAGTTAATGTGCCAAATATCTATCAGTGGGATATGTACACAAGTACTAATAATGTTCCGGGTGCATTGACCACCTATTATGGTGATAGTTTTTATAATGGCAGTAATTTTATTTCGAGCTCTGGTAGTGGTGTAGTAGTTGCAGTGATTGATACTGGTTATGTGCCTCATCCAAATATCATAAATAACCTGCTTACATTGAGTTCAGTCAGTGAATCATATGGATATACCTTTATTACCGATTGCCGTCGGGCAGGGACGTGTCCATTTAGCACTCCAGATAATTTGGCACAGATAGCTCCATTTCCAAATGGGCTTGATTTGGGCGATTGGATGACTTTAACCGAGTATGACTCGGCTGTTCCATCTTGGCAACAGCAATGTCAAGGGATTGATGGTTTACCGGCTATCACAGATTCATCGTGGCATGGTACTCATGTCACTGGGACTGTTGTTGCAGAAGGTCCAACAAATCCAGCATTGGCAAATAGTGGAATTTTGGGTGGTGCATATAGTGCTAAGGTTGTTCCGGTAAGAGTGCTTGGTAAATGTGGCGGAAGCTCTGTAGATATTCAGGATGGAATGCTCTGGGCTGGTGGGTTACATCCAACAATTACTAATTCGCATCCAGCTAAAGTTATTAACCTGAGTCTAGGTGGCTATGGTATGTGTCCAAATAGTTATCAGGAAGTAATTAATCAACTGGTTGCTGCTGGTGTGTCAGTAGTTGTTTCTGCGGGGAATGATTCTTTAAACGTGAGTGGTGCTGTGCCGGCTAATTGTGCAAATGTAATTTCAGTTGCGGCTACCGGACCAAATCAGAAGTTGGCGTTTTACAGTAATTGGGGTAATGTAACCATTGCTGCATCAGGTGGTGAAGAATATAGCAATTACACTACACCGTATCCGGTAAAAGCAATTTTATCAACTGCATATGGTTCGACTGAAGGTTACGGTTCAAATGCTGTTGGCTGTAGTGGAAGTTCATGTTTTACCTATGGTTGGAAACAGGGGACTTCAATGGCAACACCACATGTAACGGCGGCTATAGCTGATTTGCTGGCTGTTAAGTCTGGATTAACTTCGGCACAAATAACTGAAATACTCCAAAATTCAGCAAGCTCCTTTGATAGCTGTAATTCCGCAGGCTGCATCTCAAATGGTAGATTAAATGCTACATCTGCGCTACAATATATCAATGAAAGTGTTCTGATGCTAACTGCTAATCCTGCCACACTTAATAATTTTAGTTTAGGAAGCAGCTCTGTAACACTCGCGAATAATAATAGTGAATCTGTAGCTATAGGGTCTATCCAGATTTCTGGTGTAAATTCTGCAAACTATTCTGTTAGCAGTAGTTCATCATGTATTAGTGGTTTAGCTTTAAATGCAGGTTTAACTTGTGCGGTAACTATTCTAACCAATTCAATGCAGCCGGGAAATACATATTTTGCTGACTTGACTGTTACTAATCAAGCAGGGCAGACGATTGCTACTGTACCATTATCATATACCATGCCTAATCAATCTACATCTTCAGGGGGTGGTGGCTGTAGCTTTGTTGGTGGTGGTGATGATTTTAGTATGGAACTATTATTTGGGTTCGCTATCATCTATTGGCTAAGAAGGAAAAAAGCCTGAATTGGAATGATTCGTAGATAATAATCAACTATTTCACTCAATCTTGGATTATGATACTAATTTAAGTATTGGATGACTACTAAATAAGTTAAATTAAAATAAGCGTGGCAAATGATGGCAACGCTTATTTTTTTATAGTAATCTTTAATAGCACTAAAGATTACGCCAGATATGAATACCCCGGATAGATACACTAAATCATGACTATTTTTATAATGTAATAGAACAAATATAATATTTACAATAAAGTAGCATGTTAGTTTTGAGGTATTTACTCGTTTAATAAAATCCTGCAATAGTCCGCGGAAAACTAATTCTTCAAGTACTGGGGCGATAATTAATAATTTGAGGATAGATGTAATATCACGATTTACTACAGGCAAAGTTAATTTGAAGTATGATACTGGAAAAAGTAGAATTAATGGTGGCAGTATTAAAAAAGAAGCCAACACTACCAAATGAAGGCTTCTTTTTCGAATCAGTAATTTATTGCATTTGATCAACATAGCGTTCTACTGCCATGGCATCAACCAGACGACCATTTTTGCCAACGCTATTTAAAAATGCCATTGCAATAGGGCGATTATCTACAACTGCATAAAGAACCAAGCAGTGACCAGCTTCATTGATAAACCCGGTTTTAGATACTTCAATTTGGAATTTATCCGTTCTAACTAATGCATCACTATTCATATAATGATGGGTATAGTTACGTCCAAGCATCACATCTGCACCTTTAGTTGTAGTATCTTCACGGATGGCTTCGTATTTGTAGGCTGCCGCTACCATTTTGGTTAAATCAATAGCAGTTGATTTATTTCGTGGTGTAAGTCCTGTCGGGTCATAAAATTGGCTATTATTCATTCCAAGAGCTTTGGCTTTTGCATTCATTTTCTGGATGAAAACATTGATTCCACCAGGATAGGCAGTTCTGGCGATAGCGTGAGCAGCGCGATTCTCGGATGACATTAATGCCAGTAGTAACAGATCTCTACGGCGTAATTGCATGCCGACTCTTAGACGCGAGAATGTGTTTTTAAGATGATCAACATCGTCTTCTTCTATGGTAATGTATTCATCTAAATCTGCTCCGGAATCAAGCATAACCATAGCGGTCATTAATTTGGTAATTGACGCAATTGATAATTGGCTTGATGCATTTTTACTAACTAATGCTTCTCCGGTATTTAAATCTACCGCATAACCAGCATATGAAATAAGCCTGGGTTGGCGTGGGATTCCACCACTAACGACTGGCGTAACTGGTTTTGGTTTGCGTCTTTTTGAAGTTGTAGTTGCGGGAGTGTTAATTGCATCAAGGATTGGATCACCTTTATTACTGCTTGAATAGGTTTTCTTCTTTTTGACTTTTTTATGTGTCTTTGCCTTGGTAGCTGAAGAATTTTTTGCTGCGTAGCTTGTGCCTAGAAATGTTGAACATAAAATTAAGATTAAGATTTTTTTTATCATTGTATTCTGGTATTCCTGCTGATTACGCGTGTTTGATTAAAAGCTTTTATTATAGCCATAATTGTAATTGATAACAGCTGCTTTTGCTGAAAAATATACATATAATTGCAATGATGTTATATACTCGCTAGTTATGATACACATATAAAGGTTGTTAAAATGACAGAATCTTTAGTTACATTAAGAGACTATATCCGTTACGCTGTAAGTGAGTTTCGTAGAAATAATCTGTTTTTTGGGCATGGAACAACGAATGCCTATGATGAAGCGGTTTTTTTGGTGCTACAATCTTTATCCTTACCGCTAGACCAGCTGGAGCCATTTTTTGATGCGCGACTCCTGCCGGATGAAAAAGAGCTTATTTTAGAGAGAATTAAACGTCGGGTAGATGAACGAATCCCATTATCTTACATCACCAATGAAGCTTATTTGCAAGGGTATTCATTTTATGTTGATAAGCGGGTAATAATCCCTCGTTCATTTATTGCTGAACATATTGTAAATAACCAGCTGGATGAATGGATTGAACATCCCGAGCTTGTTCACAATATTCTTGACTTGTGTACTGGAAATGGCTCACTGGCTACCATTGCTGCACATCATTATTATGATGCAGAGGTTGTTGCTGTAGATATTTCTGAAGATGCGCTTGATGTTGCGAATATTAATATTGAACGTAATCAGGTAAGTGATAGGGTAACATTAATCAAATCTGATTTATTTAATGAACTCGGTGATTATTTTGAGACATTTGATTTAATACTTACTAATCCACCATATGTTGATACTAGACGGATGGAATCATTGCCTAAAGAATATCAATACGAGCCAAATCTTGCTCTCTTTGGTGGTAATGATGGGTTGGAATTTGTTGATAAAATCCTGAGACAATCTAAATACTATTTGTCAGACTTTGGTGTGCTGGTAGTAGAAATGGGAGATAATCGTTTTGAACTTGAGCAGATGTATCCAGATTTACCATTTAAATGGCTGGAGAGCGTTAGTGGTGATGGCGTAGTATTTGTCTTGACTAAAGCGGATCTGATTGATTACTTTGATTGATAGATAAAATAATGCTTCTTGATCAATATGATTTATTTATCTTTGATTGGGATGGTACGCTGATGGATACCAGCCAGATTGCAATCAATGATGCTTTAGATAGTTTATTATTTACTGATGTAAAAGAAATGCTTGAGTTACTATCCAATAATAATAAGCTTTTGGCGGTAGCAACCGGGAGAAGTCGATCAACGTTAGATATCATACTTGCGGCTACTGGCTGTCAGGATTATTTTGTAATCACAAAAACAGCTTGTGAATGTTTTTCGAAACCACATCCACAGATGATTGATGAAATAGTTGATTTTTGTGGTGTAGCTAAAACTAAGACTGTCATGATTGGTGATACTAGACATGATGTTTTGATGGCGCATAATGCAGAAGTTGATGCCATCGCTATATCACATTACCCAAATGATTATCTGGCGTTACAGTCCTCTTGTCCGAAATATCTGGTTAATAATGTTTCAGAGTTATATTCTTTATTAAAAAATGAAAAAGCATAATTTAGCAGTTATTCTTCATGAACCTGACATTCCTCAAAATACAGGTAATATCATTCGTCTTTGCGCTAATACTGGAGTAGAGCTTCATCTCGTAAAACCTCTTGGTTGGGGTGGAATGAATGATAGCAAATTAAAGCGGGCAGGACTTGATTATCATGAATATACTAGTCTCGTAATACATGAAAATTGGGCGCTTTGCCATGAGTATTTTCGTGGACGAACCATATGGGCAATTGAAACTGGTGGTACAGCCTTTCATACTGAGGTAAACTATACATCCAATGACGTTTTACTTTTTGGCTCAGAAACGCGCGGTTTGCCTGATACTATCCTCACTCAGCTTGGAATAGAAAATGTGATAAGATTACCCATGCAAATCAGCCAACGTAGTCTGAATTTATCTAATTCTGTCGCAATCGCTATTTATGAAGCGTGGCGACAAATAGGATTTGTTGGTGGCGTTTAAGAGGGGTAAAATGTGAATAAAAAACGGTTATTGATTATTTTGTTGCTTCAACTAGGTCTAATGCTAAATTCCGTCTATGCAACCACCACTACCTCTAGTTCGACAAGTAAAAAGAAGCATACTAAAAAGCATAAACCTCGGCGTGCTAGAAAGCCTAAAAATTATATGGAAGGTCAGGCTAGTTTTTATGCCCCCAAATTTAATGGTCGCAAGATGGCTAATGGCGATCGCTATTGGGATGATGTTTATAGTGCTGCACATGCTAAATTGCCATTGGGTACTAAACTGAAAGTTACCAATATTGATAATGATTCAGATAATGGTAAAGTACTTTATGTTGAAGTTACCGACCGGATGTCTGGTCATTCTAAATATATTATTGATTTAAGTCCGGCGGCAGCTAAATACCTCAATGGTACTGGGCGTGGTTTGCGTGTGAAACTACAAATTGTTAATAATGCCGAATTTGAGTCGCATGATATGAATCGTGATGATTAATAAATGATAGATCAAATGATGAAACAGAAGTTACGTATTATATTTGCTGGGACTCCAGAAATTGCTAGAATTTGTCTAGCAAAAATGATTGCGAATGGACATATTCCCGGATTAATATTGTCACAGCCGGATCGTCCGGCAGGTAGAGGGATGAAGCTTACCCCCTCTCCAGTTAAGGTGTTAGCTAGTGAACATCAGATTGAGGTTTTTCAACCGTTAAGTTTTCGTAAAGATCCCGAAGCATTAAACCGGATTCGTGAATTTAAGCCAGATTTAATTGTTGTTGTTGCATATGGGTTGATACTACCACAGGAGCTACTTGATATCCCTCGGTTGGGTTGTATTAATGTACACGTCTCATTACTTCCAAGATGGCGTGGTGCTGCACCAATCCAGCGTGCCGTGTTGGCAGGAGATAGTGAAACTGGTGTTTGCATCATGCAGATGGATGCTGGACTTGATACTGGTGCTATTTTACTATCGGATAAATTACCAATAGATGCTAACGAGACTAGTGGTTCACTACATGATAAATTAGCCATACTTGGCGGTGAGCTGCTGGTGAAGTATCTTAATGATCCTGAATCATATAAACCAAACCCGCAGAGCGAAGTTGGCGTAAGTTATGCGCATAAAATTGAAAAAGCTGAAGCACTTATAGATTGGGAAAAGCCAGCTGAAGTTATCAGTAGGAATATTCGTGGTTATAATCCATTTCCTGGAGCTTATACGCATTTAAATGGCGAACTTGTCAAAATCTGGCAAGCCCATATTACCTCGATCTTTAAAGGTGTGGCAAAAGCTGGTACAATTATTACTGCTGATAAGGGGAAACTGGAGGTTGTCTGTGGCGATGGCTGGCTTATTTCTATCGATGAAATTCAGGAGGCTGGGGCAAAACGTAAAAATATTTCGCAGTTTTTGCAGGGGAAGAGTGACTTGAGTGAGTTAATCTTTAAATAGGAGCTATCATGGGTAGTAATCAGTTAAAAACTTTTGCCTTAATGGCAGCAATCATTGCGCTTTTTATGCTAATTGGTGGCGTAATTGGTGGTAAAGGTGGGATGTTACTAGCATTGATTTTTGGCGGTGCCATGAATTTCTTTGCCTACTGGTATTCGGCTGATATGGTGTTAAAAATGTACAATGCGCAGGAAGTTGGTCCACATAATGCGCCAGACTTATACCAGATGGTGGCTGAACTAGCTAGCCGGGCTCAATTACCAATGCCTAAAGTTTATGTTATAAATCAGGATCAGCCAAATGCATTTGCAACTGGACGCAATCCGGAAAATGCGGCAGTAGCCTTTACAACCGGAATCATGCGTGTGCTTAATTATTCAGAATTACGCGGAGTGGCTGCCCATGAGTTATCACATGTTAATCATCGGGATATACTAATTTCCACTGTCTCCGCTACGGTTGCTGGAGCCATTTCGGCGATAGCTAATATGGCGATGTGGTTTGGGGTACGTGATGAAGATGGTCATCGTAATTGGTTAGCTGGTTTATTAATTGGTATCTTTGCACCTCTAGCCGCAGCGGTTATCCAGATGGCAATTTCGCGATCGAGAGAATACCTTGCTGATGAGGGTGCGGCAAACCTTACCAATGAACCACTAGCATTGGCTAGTGCCTTGCAGAAGATTGAAGGAATTGCACGTGGAACATATATGCCACCAGCCGAAGAACATCCGGCAACGGCTCAAATGATGATAATTAATCCATTGTCGGGCGAGGGTAGGGATAATCTATTTTCTACGCACCCTAGTACTGCAAATAGAATCATGCGCTTGGAAGATATGGCAAAAAGAATGGGACAATTAAGATAATTATAATTATTAGGATATATAATGAAAAAGATGAATAAAAATAATTGGTTAATGTTATTATTGGTTGGAGCAATTTCTGGGTTAAATGGTTGTGCTGCGGCTGTAGTTGGTGGTGTAGCAGCCGGAGCAACTAGCGGTGCTGCCGTTGCATCTGATCCTAGGTCAGCTGATGGAGTTATCAGCGATCAGAAACTTCGTGGTAAAGTTGAAGATGTAATTAATGCTGCATTACCAGAAAATAACGTTGAAGTTACCAGTTATGATCATAATATTCTCTTAACCGGTCAAGTTAGTACTGAGGAGGATAAGGCAAAAGCGGAAACAGTTGCTAAAGATGCGGCTGGGGTTAAAAAAATATATAATTACATTACTGTTGGACATAAACAATCTGCCAGTCAGACTAGCAAAGATTCCTATTTGACTTCTGCCGTTAAATCGAACCTTCTTATATCTAAAGGTGTCAATAGTAACGATGTGAAAGTTGTAACAACCAATGGCGTCGTTTATTTAATGGGTATGGTTGATCCATATCAAGCTAAGAAAATGACTAAAGCAGCCAGTGAGGTTGATGGAGTTAAAAAGGTCGTGAGTTTATTTGAATATATTAGTGAATAATTTTCGGGATATTTTATATGACTAAAATACGTAATTTGTTATTGCTAGGTTTGTTTGGTATTATTGTTAGTGGCTGTGCAGCTGTAGTTGTTGGTGGCGTGGCTGCTGTTGGTGCAACTGGTGCCGCAGTTGGTACGGATCCGCGTAGTAATGGTACGGTTGTCAATGATAATACAATTCAGGCAAAACTTGCAGCAAAATATGGTAATAGTGATGATTTTCCTGATTCAAACATTTATGTTGATGTTTATGCTGGTGAAGTGTTATTGACGGGGCAAGTCAAAACCAATGAGTTAAAAAATCTGGCTGAAAACGTTGCCCGAGGTTATCCTGGTGTAATCAAGCTTTATGATTATCTGGATGTAAGATTGCCATCTTCAGCTACAGCGAGAAGTAAGGATTCATTGATTACAACTCAGGTTAAGGCTGAACTATTTGGCACTAGTAAGATCAATAGTAATAATATCAAGGTTGAAACCACCAATACTGTAGTCTATCTGATGGGAATGGTAACTCCTCAGGAAGGTGAATCTGCGGCATATGTCGCATCAAAAGTTGGTGGAGTAACTAAAGTAGTAACACTTTTCCAATATACCCAGCCAGTTGTTGGTAAGTAATGGTGCATCAGCACAGACAAATTGGTAATGAAGCGGAACATGCTGCTCTTGAATATCTGAGAAGTAATGGACTTAGTTTAGTTGTTGCTAATTTTAGTTCGCGTTTTGGTGAAATTGACCTGATTATGCGCGATAATGAGGGCTATGTTTTTGTTGAGGTTAAAAAACGTAAGCTTGGCTTAAATCATGCGATAGAAAGCATTAATTATAGTAAACAGCAAAAAATGATAAAGACTGCCCAATATTTTTTATTAAAGCTTGGGCGAGATGTTAATTGCCGCTTTGATGCAGTAGTACTTGATTCTGAAGGACGAATTGAGTGGTTAAAAAATATAATTACTTTATAAATTAGGAATGAATATGCAGTTAAATGAATTGATTGAGTTTAATTTTACCCAAAGTATCGAAACCAAGCAAAAAGCTCATTCAACAATGGTTGAGCCGATTGCTGATGCCGTTAAATTAATCGTAGCTGCTTTTAAGAGTGGTAATAAAATGCTTATTTGTGGAAATGGTGGTTCTGCTGCTGATGCCCAACATTTTGCTGCGGAATTTACCGGGCGTTATGAAATGGAGCGTACTCCGTTGCCTGCCGTAGCCTTGACAACAGATACTTCTGCATTAACTGCTATTGGTAATGATTATGGATTTGATGTGGTTTTTTCCAAGCAGGTTGAGGCTCTTGGGCAAGCAGGGGATATACTTTATGCTATTTCCACTTCAGGTAATTCTGGGAATGTGATCAAGGCAATTGAAGTTGCTAAAGCCAAAGGAATGCATGTTATCGCGATGGTTGGTAAGGATGGCGGTAAGATCGCCCAGATGCTTTCAGATAAAGATGTAAACCTGTGTGTGCCAGCTACGCGTACAGCACGGATTCAGGAAGTTCATTTATTGACGTTACATACTATTTGCGATGCTATAGATAATTTAATGTTTAAGGCTTAAGAGTTTAGTAACAGATTACTCACGTTCTTTTAGTTAAATGCTAGGCGTATTTAGCAATCAACCATATCACTTCTGTTCTATAATTACCTGGCTTTGGAAAACTTTTAATTCAAAGTCAGGCAATGAATCAAGAATATATTCAAAGATCAAAGACTGGGTCTCTTCAAATTCCTGTAAATAGATATTTCGGCTGTACGCATAAACTTGGAGGGGAATTCCCTGATTTCCCGGCTGTAAGTATCTTAATAGCCGTGGATAGTTATCGTGCAATAGATCAGACTCAGATAAGAAGTGGTTCATAAATAGTCTAAATAGTGCCAGATTGGATAATTCTGGATTATTTGAACGAGATAGATAGTTTTTTACAAAAACGTATTTTTCAGATAATCTTTGCAGTAATTGACTGTTACAGGGTTTGACCGATTGTACATCAATATTTACACTTCGCATGATACGCCTAGCCCCAGATTTAACCATTTCCTGCCAGTTATGGATTGAATCACTAGTTAATGCGAAGGTTGGGATGGTTGTTACTGTATTGTCCCAATTACGAATTTTAATTACATTAATTGAGATGTGGATTACTTCACCATCTACATTAAATTTGGGGATATTAATCCAGTCGCCAAGTTTAACCACCTGATTTGCAGTTGCTTGGATACTTGACATTAATCCTAAAATGGTATCCTTGAAGATTAGCATGAAAAATGCTGATATTGCGCCAATGCCAGTCAGGGTTGCCATTGGTGATTTATCTAGGACTATTGAAATATAAAATATAGTTGAGATACACCAAACAGCAAACTGGGACATCTTTATATATCCATATATCGGATGTTGCTCTTGATTAAATTTATGCTCATAATAACTATTTGCTGCATTTATCAGGCGAATAATAAAAATGGTAATTGCTAGGAATAGTATAAAATGAGCAAATTGCTGAAGCAGCAGCGCATATTTCTGTGTATAAGGGTCATCCCCCTTGAAACTTATAAAAGCACTACCTATTTCAAAAACTAGCGAAAATATTAGTAATGAGATTACATTAAAAACCCTATTATTTGCCAAGGCAGCTAAAAAGACAGAACGCGAGTTTCTCAGGCTATTATTTAACTTGAAAATTCCAGCTTTGCGGATTATTTTGTCAAGTAAAAAAGTGATGGCAAAGAAGAAAACTGTAACTATTATAGCACTAAGAATAATCTGTAGCTTTTGATTGGTTATATTGGTTAATACCGTTTCCTTAATTAATTCATGTAAACTTATATCTGCCATTCCGCCTTATTCCATTAGTCTATACCCAAACTATTTGAAGTTCTGTTGCTTTGCTCTTAGCTACTATTGTAGGCTGTGCCTACCATAAATTTTTAATCTGATTGAGTATATATACGATTATTTATTAGTCAGTCAAAGAGGTTAGATTAACTTCCTTCAACAACACTTGAAATCGCTTTATTCTCAACTTGATTTGCAGTTTTTTCCTGAATATGATTCATCAGATAATAGCATAGCTCTTGGCAGTTTTCACCAGTTGCACCGGAGATAACAAAAATTTTATCAAAATTAGTATTGGTATCATGCTGTTTAAATTCATCAATAAATTTTTTGATTATTTCTTCGCGCTCTTCGGGTAGTACCAGATCTATTTTATTAACTACCAAATAGCGTGGCTTATTGTATAGTTCTTCGGAGTATTTCGCTAATTCCTGTGTAATCGCTACACTGCTACCCACTACATCAAAGTCTTCATCAAGTGGTGCAATATCTACCAGATGTAGTAAAACCTTGGTTCGTTGTAAGTGTTTGAGAAATTTATGTCCAAGTCCTTGTCCTTCGGCAGCACCTTCAATTAGTCCCGGAATATCTGCAATTACGAAACTACGTTCACTATCAACACGAACAACTCCCAGATTAGGGTGTAAGGTCGTGAATGGATAATCGGCAACCTTTGGTTTTGCGGCTGAAACAGCGCGAATAAATGTGGATTTACCTGCATTTGGTAAGCCTAATAAACCTATATCTGCCATTACTTTTAATTCCAGACGAAGTTTCCTAGCTTCCCCAGGTTCTCCTTTAGTCGCTTGGCGTGGTGCACGATTGGTTGAAGATTTAAAGTGGAGATTGCCTAGTCCGCCTTTACCGCCTTTGGCAATAATAATTTCCTGTCCATTACTGTCTAAGTCAGCAATTATTAGACCAGTTTCTTCATCAAATATGGTAGTGCCAACCGGAACTTTCAGGTAAACATCATCGCCTTTGTGTCCATAGCAATCAGCACCGCGCCCATGCTCGCCATTTTTTGCAGTATATTTTTTTACAAAGCGGTAATCAACTAGAGTATTGATGTTGTTATCCGCAATCATGATGATTGAGCCACCACGCCCACCATCGCCACCATCAGGTCCACCTTTTTCAATAAATTTTTCACGGCGAAACGACATACATCCATTGCCACCATTTCCGGCAATCACTTCAATTTTTGCTTCATCAATAAATTTCATTTTTATACTTTATAATGATTTTTTTGTTATAACTCAAAGGTACCCATAGAATATTGTCGTGGAATTTTTGGAGTACGATATTAGTTGGCTTAAACCTGATAAGGTGTACCAGAATTATTTATTGGCGCAATTTTATCATATTTATGGACATTAAATGGCAGTACGGTAGATGAAAGAGTTCTATCCGTGTATAAAAATATCTTGAATGAATTGCTGGTTAATTTTCTGTGATTTCAGCGAAACAGCTTTCAATATTTGATAAATTCCTTTACATGTGGGTTTTGTTCGTTATCAAGACGTACCAGATAGTATTCAAAAATAGTAAATTGGGTTTAGCTAAAGTCTCATTTGATTTTTCCATAAGATAGCTTTTACAAATTGTTAACCATGTTGATAAATAAGATTTAAGACTTTCTTTATTGAAGCAAAGAATCCCGCCAAGAAGGCGGGATTTCGGTTATGTTAATTATTTGGACAGAATGTTACTGTATAATTGGTTGAATTTGGAGTACCTGAACCAGGAGTTACATTGTCACATGTAAATGAAGAGCTTGCATCATCATATGGATATGTATAGCAGCTAGGGCAACCTTGTTTTGTCCAAGTAATATTCGGTAGTACGACAGCTAGCCAGTTTGGATTACTTTCTGCTACCGAATAGCCAGGGGCTAGAGTAGCAATATTTTTCCAGTCGGTAGCGCCACAAGTATTTAATGGCGTTTGACCAGTAGAAATGCTATAACCTGAATATAACGGTGGGGTAGCACAGGCGTAGAGAGTTGCATTATTATATGGTGAATTTCCATTTGTCTGACTAAATCCAAATGGAGCAAGATTAGTCGCTGTATTTTGGTTAAAGAACCAGATTTGCGCCGCAGACCAATAGCCAAGCTTTTTCCCGCAGGTAAGTGTGTAGTTTGCAGGCGGAGGAACATTACCCACTGGATTTACTGATAATACTGCACTTTCGGTATAACCGCAAGAATCACCATTACTACAACCAGTTCCATCTGGGCATGGAGTGCCAGTACCGTCTCCGCTAACCCAAGTAAAATAAGGTGCAGCTATAGCGGTTAGTCCATCTGGCTCTACTCCCGAAGGGCTGAATGTCCACGAAGAGGCATTAATAGTTGAGCCCCCTGAGGTTGCAGAGCTGGTTGAACCTGCGATTCCACAGCTAAATGGGGTCTGGCTTGAAGTATAGGTCGCATTATTTGGACCGAAGGTTGCTCCTACATTTAATCCATTTTCAATTGAAATATCATAGCTATCTGGATTTTTTCTTAGCATGGTTATTTCCGCTAGTGTAACTGGTGGTTGAGCTCCTGTTGTACAGGTCATGTCTGTACCCCCATTGACTGTATTACAGTTAGCTACTACGCACTTACCATTTGCATCACATAACTGGCGGGCAAACATATTTCCAGACCAGACAAAATCATTGCCCGGATCGTAGGACGTTGATGGAACACCTAAAATTATTGATGATTTAGGTGCAATTGCATAATTATTACCAGAATTTTGTAATGGATTGAAGTAGCAAATCCAGCCGGCTTTTCCTGCATTTGTACAGCTACTTCCAGATGGACATACTGTTCCTGGATTACTTGTTCCACAAGCAGTACTACCACTATCAGTTCCGTCCGCTTTTAATGAATCAGTTGATCCACCAGTAGAGCCAATCCAGATAGTTGATTCACAGTTATTTTGAATGGTGAAGGTTCTTGCATATGATGTAGATTCAACATATACTGTTGCTGGGGTTATTGAATAACCAGTAGCAGTTGCGCTCAGAGTGGTGGTCCCTGATTCTAGTCCAGAAATTTGTAGCGTACATGAACGGATGGCATGTTTTCCACTGGAAAGAACACATGACTCTGGGCTAACTTGAGCTATGGCATGATTAGCTGTTTTAAGTCCAACGTGCAGGTTAGACACTCCTGAGCTATCGTTGAGGGTTAATAAAACTTCTGATGAACTACCTGGTGAGGTGTATATTGCTGTATTACTAAAGGAGATAGTTCCTGCATTGGTTGTGCTTTCGACATTTGCCTGCATTGGTGTTGGGCTAGTGTAGCCAGCCGCCGTAGCAGTAATATCAGCGCTGCCAACTGTAATACCATCAATGGTTACTTCACATTTGCGGTTAAGTCCACTTGACAGCACGCATGTTTGCTCTTCTGGCTTGGCAACTGAAGATTTAGTTGATGCTAATGTTACGACAAGATTTGAAACTCCAGAACTTCCATTTAGGCTAAGATAGACATAATTAGTACCGCCAACAGTTATAGATTCTGAACTCTTGCTAAATGAGAGTGAACCCTGAACTGTGTTGCTTTGTACCGTAGCGGTGACTGGTACTACATTAAATCCAGCGGCTGTAGCTGTAATATTGGCTGTACCATTACTAAGTCCATTGACTAAAATCTCACAGCTATTCGGACCATTTGATTCGCTTGATAGTATGCATTCCCCAGGGGTTACGCTTGCAATTCCACTATTGGAGGAGTTTATTGCTACTTTCAGTCCACTAATTCCGCTTTCCTGAAGAGTTAAAAATAGTTCGCTGGAACTTCCATTAGTTACGGTGATTGCGTTGGTATTAAATGCTAAACCAGTGTTTCCGCCACTTGAGCTACTACTACCTCCGCTACAACCAGCAAGAAGGCTGCTGACTCCAGTAATATAGGCAGTTATTACCCAAATTAATTTTTTATTATTCATGATATTCTTGATCTCCTAATCATTTCTGGTGTAATTTAAGCTGATATTATGCATAAATATATTTCATATAGTTGAAGATAACTGCGTTTTAATGCTTTTAGCGACACGCTCTAAGTATAATTTAATATCAGTGAGATAAATCTATTCGTATTATATCTTGAATTTCGCAGCCAAAGGAATAATTAATTATTAGCTTTGATTAAAAAATTTATATATTTCAATTGGATAGTGTTTTTAATGATGTGGGGAAAGCACATTGTTTTTGTTGCATAAAACAAACAGCTAGAGCCGTGTCTATTTGGTTGTTTCTCGATTTGAGGGTTAGAAAAGAAATTTAGTGTGCTAACTTCAATTTATGATTGCCGCTATAAAATTTAAGTGGGTTGATTGTTATATTGCGCTGCAGCTACGAAAGTACTGCTTTATATCTGATTATTTAACAAATTTACCTGCTATGTATAGTAAAATTTTGGGCTAAATTGGGGTCATTATGACATAATTTAATCTTCTAGTTTTAATGGGAATCTATGATGGCTAATAAGCACAAGATTTTAATAATGGGGGCGGGGAAAATAGGGGTAACAGTTGCGAGTTTATTGGCTCGAACTAATGATTATGAATCGTATTTAAGCGACATTCGTGCGCCTCACAAGCTACCTGAAATCGCGGGTAATCCAATCAAGTTTATTCCATCAGATATTCGTAAAACTGACGAAATCAAAAAATTCATTCTTGATAATAAAATTGAAGGGGTAATCTCGTGTTTACCTTTCCATTTGACTATTGAAGTGGCTAAAATTGCTGCTGAAACAGGTATTCATTACTTTGATCCAACCGAAGACGTAGCAACTACCAATAAAGTATATGAGTTGGCTAAAACCAGTAAAGGTTCATTTGCACCACAATGCGGTTTGGCACCGGGTTTCATTAGTATCGCAGCTAATTCACTTACTGACGGGTTTGAAGAAATCGATCATATTAAAATGCGTGTTGGTGCATTGACGCCAAATGTGAATAATAATTTCCATTATGCATTTACTTGGTCAATAGATGGTGTGGTTAATGAATACATTCATCCATGTGTGGTAATGCAGGATGGGGAGCGTAAACTTGTACCAGCATTAGAGGGTTATGAACATCTTGTTGTTGATAATGAGCATTATGAGGCTTTCTTCACTTCAGGTGGTGTTGGTTCATTGGTAGAAAGTTATTCTGGGCGTGCCAAAAACATGGATTATAAAACCATGCGCTATGTTGGGCATTGCGAGAAAATGAAGTTTATCTTGCAGGACATGAACTTACGTGAAGATCCAGAACTTGCCAAACAAATTCTGACTAAAGTTATCCCACATACTGAACAAGATAAGGTAGTTGTATATGTATCAGTGTTTGGTAAAAAGAACGGTGTATTAAGCGAAGTAACTTATACTAATACATGCTATCCGCTACAAGTTGATAATACTTTGTTTACTGCTATTCAAATGACTACGGCGGCAGGTATCTGTACGATTGTTGATCTAGTAGTTCATGAGAAAAAATTATCTGGTTTAGTTAAGCAAGAACAAGTTTCATTGAAAGAGTTTTTGGCTAACCGCTTTGGTTCATATTATAAAAGTGGAGAGAAGTAATAATGAGTTTACTACAAAAATTAGGAATAAGTGGTAATAGCCATCCCGGCACTGCAATTGGTACGGAATGGTTAAGTAGTAGTGCTTTACTTGAATCTTACTGCCCAAATGATGACAGTTTATTGGGTAAAGTAGAACAAACTACGCCAGAACAGTTAGAAAAGGTTATTGCGGCAACTCATGCTGAATTTTTAAAATGGCGTAGTGTGCCAGCTCCCAAGCGTGGAGAATTGATTCGTTTGATCGGTGATAAACTTCGTGAGCATAAGGATGCGCTTGGGACATTGGTATCGCTTGAAATGGGTAAATCAAAACAAGAAGGCGATGGCGAAGTTCAGGAAATGATTGATATGGCTGACTTTGCAGTTGGTCAGGCGCGCATGTTATATGGTCTTAGCATGCATTCTGAGCGTCCATTACACCGGATGTATGAGCAATGGCAGCCATTAGGTGTGGTTGGTGTTTTGTCGGCGTTTAATTTCCCGGTTGCAGTATGGGCATGGAATGCTTTCTTAGCTGCAATTTGTGGTAATACTGTAATCTGGAAACCATCACCAAAAACTCCACTCTGTTCAGTTGCTGTGCATAAAATCTGTGTCGATGTATTCAAAGAGCATGGCTATGGTGCAGTCTTTTCATTGATTAATACTACGGATATTGAATTATCGCGCAAATTTATCGATGATAGTCGGATTCCATTAGTATCATTTACTGGTTCAACTCCGGTTGGGCGTGAAGTTGGTGCTCGCTTGGCACAACGTTTTGCACGTTCGATTTTAGAACTTGGTGGTAATAATGCTGTGATTATTGATGAATCCGCTGATTTAAAAACTGCGATTCCACCATTGGCATTTGCTGCGATTGGAACTGCGGGACAACGTTGTACAACCTTGCGTCGCCTGATTGTTCATGAAAGCTTATATAAAACTGTAGTTGATAGTCTAGTTGCGGCTTATAAACAGTTAAAAATTGGTGACCCAACTGATCCATCTAATCATATGGGACCATTGATTGATCGT
>JBDHRI010000103.1:0-6120 GCA_039807465.1 Burkholderiales bacterium
TCCAGTAGTTCTTTCCGGTCAAGGTGGACAATTTGAATCAGTGGTTGCAAGAATTACCAATAGTAATGTAAAAAGCAAGATTATCCAGAAGCTTAATGGGCTTAAGCCTGGTAGCTATTCTGTGACTGTTCCTGCAAATACTTTGCCACCTAAAATCATGTTTAATGCGCCTAATCCAATTTTATTGACGTCAGGTCAGACAGTTTATGAGTCGGCATCATTCTCAGCTGCTAAAGTTACCACTGGAATTATTAGCTATAGCATTAATAAACCAGCCGGAACTGATCAGAATGCTCTGGATATTTCAGTCATTAATTCTGAAAGTCAAATGGTTGCATCTTTGAATACTGAATTTGGTAAGGCAGTTAACGTTAGCAATTTATCGGCGGGTCGTTATACTTTAACTTCGTATGGTCTGGCAGATGCAATCAAAGGAACATTCTATAACCCATTAAATAAAGTAGCTCAGGTTAAAGCGAATAAAACAACTGAACTTGGCGCAATCAACCTAGTAGCTCAATCTGAATCAAATATTGTTCCTACTAAGCTAAAAATTACTGGTCTTGATGCTGGTGATACTGCAACAATTACTCTTACTGATAACTATAAGGGTAAGCAATATAAATTCAACCAGTTGACAGCTGCTAACGGGGTTACTAATCTTAAATTACTAAGAGGTGATGTAGTTACCCTTAATGTAACGCCGAGCTCTGCTAGCAAGTATGAAGTAGTTGCACCAGTTACTGGCACAATCAAGGCAAATGGAACTTTGCTTGTACCATTTAAACATAAATCTCAACCATCTGGAGGTAACCATATTGCTGTAGGATATATTGATGGTACTGCAACGGGAGCTTTTGCTGCAATCCCTGATGCTGCTTTTGCTAAATATGATGTTTTAATAGTTGGTTTCTCTGCCTGTGATGCGGAGCACGTAAATTGTGCTAATAATGCAGATGACGCATTGGTTCCTATTTTCCAAAGAATATCCAAAAATGCTAAATCTGGAGCAGTAATGTTGCTTAGTCTTGGTGGTCAAAATGGTAGTCATTCATTTAGTGGTGGTAGCAATGCTGCGGAAAATATGTCAACATTAGCCAAATCATTAGATGCGGACATTCGTTATATCAATAGCAAGATTAGCACTTCAGTTAAAGTTACCGGTGTTGATCTGGATATAGAAGCAAATGATTCTGGCAATAATATTACCGAGTTAGCCAAGGCTTTACATCAGATGGGGCATGTGGTATCAACGGCACCTCAAGCATCAACGAATGGGATCGGGGTAACCAACCCAGCTAACCCAACCAGTGTTGATCCATCAAAGCCAAGTAACTTTATTTTAACAGCTTCAGGAACCACAAATAATGATTATGGAGCAGCAATTGCGGCTGGTTATGTTGATTATATCAATCTTCAAGCTTATAACTCTGGTCCAGGGGTAATCAAGATTCCTCGGGAAAATGGTAGCTTTAGTGACGAAACTTATACTGATTTCCATCAATATATTGCCAAAGCAATGAACCAAACGGTTAGCAATGATTGTGGTACTCTTGATCCAGTAACCAAGCTTTACAAAAACGGTAATCAAGTATGTATTCCAAGTGCAACAAAAATCTTAATTGGTACCGTAGCAAATAAAACTGCAGGTGGTGATGCAACGATGTGGGCGTATGAGGAAAAAACTGCGGCAGGTAATGCAAAAATCCTTGCTGAGTATACTAGCTCTGTAAAAGTTGCAGCTCAGTATCAATACTATGCTGGAGTGATGGTGTGGGCACTTGGTAATGATTATTATCCTAGCGCTTGGGGTAATAATACCTGGGATCCAGTTGGTGCATATACTAACAATTTGGTAAACCTTGGATTTTAATAGTTATTTAATTTTAAACTAATATTAGGCAGGATTTAATATAAATAGCCTGCCTAAAGTAAAAATAATTTATCAGAAAAGAGAAATTCATATGAAAAAAAATAAATTAATTACGCTACTATTTGCAGTTGCTGCAAGTCAGGTCTTTGCACATGGTTATCAAACTGCTCCTTATTCAAGAACTGCATATTTGGTTGATACTTCTCAGCTTGGTTTGATTGAATATAATCCGAATCAGATATCAAATAATATGCCAACCCAAGAACTTGGCAATATGACATTAACACAGATTAATGCCTATGTGAGCCCAAAGAGTAATGGTACTGGTCCATTAGCATTTTATAAAGATAATTATCCAGTACAGGATGATCGATTATGTGGTTATACTGCAAATAGTACTGCTAAATATTTTCCGGATCTTAATAAGTCATTACCCGATAACTTGATGACTAAAATCAGTTCCGGGCATGATATCCAGTTTAACTGGTCATATTCTGCATGGCATAAAAATAGTAATAACTTTGTATTCATTACGCATTATGCAGCAGGGCAGTATAAACCTAATCCTAGCTGGAAAGACTTGCATCTGGTTTGTGCATTGGGTGCTGATCAGTATGTTAATAGTGGAGACAAGAGCTCAAGCTGGAAGTGCAAATTGCCTGAAATGAGTGGCGATGAAAAACAGGTAATGGTTACTCTTTGGCAACGTGTTGACCCTGCTGGAGAAAACTTCATTTCATGTTCAGATGTTAAGGTCGAAGGTGGTCAGGTAATTCCACCAGAGCAGCTTTGGACGGTGCTTAATAAGAGTCTTGGTCCATGGCCTGCTAATCTTGCGGCAGAATCAGCTGCACCAAAAGCTGGGCAATTGGTTACCTTTGAACTATATGGCACCAAAAATGGTGTGAAGAGCCTAGTTGAGAGCTATTCATTGTCAGTTTCAGCAAATAATCTTCATAATTGGGAGAAAGTCCTTGCTGCCAAAATCAATAGTGATACTAGTCATGCCAGATATGTTGAAGTAGGTGAATTAAGTAAATCAACTGGTGGTGTTATCTATAATGAAAACGATAAAACTAAAAATTATGTATATCTTAATCATACGATTTCAGATCCGACTATTAAATATAGCTATCGGTTAACCAAGAAAAAAGATCCTAATCCGGTAATCACTACTTGGACTCCAGTTGGTGAGAAATTAAGTAGCTGGGTAAATCCAACTTTGGTTAAAGCTAAAGACAAATTAACTTTTGCCTTGCAGGTTAATGGTATTGAAGAAACAATTCCTGCTGTAACCGTTAGTGCTCCTGAAAAGGCAGAAACTCAGGTGGCTAATGCGGTTAATAAGCATGTATTTAGTAATTCGCTTAAAGTTCGTGCCGGAGTTTTATCTGGTAGTACAGTTAAATTTGTTGCTGGTGGAGATAATCGAGTTTATGTTTATCGTTCTACTGATGATACCAGAACTATTTCTTATGTTGTAAGAAATAGCCATGCCAAACCAGCAAGTAATTATCCGGTTTACCCAGCAGGGATTGGTAGCTATAAAGCTGGTGACTTGGTACAGGATGCAAGTCAGCGCGTATATGCTTGTGTTGAAGCTAGCTGGTGTAATATGTCACAATATACATTGACAGGTACAGAAGGTGCATGGAAAGAAGTACATCCGAAAGCTGCACCAAGTGGTTACCAAACCTACCCAGCAGGGCAGCCTTATGCAGTTGGAAGTACAATTGCTGATGTTGAAGGTAATCTATATAAATGTAATGTTGCTGGTTGGTGTAACCAAGGTGGCGTATATACTCCAGGTATCGGTGCTCACTGGGCTGATGCATGGTCTAAACTGTAAATTCTTTGCTGATAAGGAATTCCATTCATTAACTGGATGGTCTTCCTAACAGCTAATGAAATATAATGATTATAACTTACCCTCATTATTTATTAATGAGGGTAAGTTTATTTATGAGATGAGTGATTTTGCCTATTTATTGGCTAGAGCTGTAGCAACCTGGCGGATATCGGCATCGGTTTCAACCAGTTTGGTGGGCTTATCCAGTAAAGCCTGTAATTGTGGCGCAACTGGTAATTTATTGCCAATAATTGGCTCAATGATAGTTTCAAATTTGCATGGATCCGCTGTTGCCGCAATTATCCATGGCTTATCATCAAGCTTTTTACGCGCAAAATATCCGGTTGCCGTATGCGGACATACCACATAGTTGAACTTCTGGTCAACTTCGGTAATAATTTCTTTGATTTCTTCATCACTAACGCTAAACGCTTTTACATTTGCCCGGAATGTTTCTGGAGTATTATATAAATAGCTTAGACGCTCAAAGTTGCTTGGATTACCAACATCCATTGCATTGGCGATTGTCGCAATACTCTTACGTGGCTCAAATTTGCCATTATCTAAGTAATCTGAAATCACACGATTAGCATTTGTTGCTAGAGTAATCTCACGAATCGGGAAGCCCATCGCTTTTGCCCAAAAGGCAGCTGTAGAGTTTCCTACATTGCCAGTTGGAATAATATATCCAGCTTTTTCGCCATGTTTTAGGAAAAATTGCCAGCTAGTATAAGCGTAGTAAGTAAGTTGAGGTAATAATCTTGCGATATTAATACTATTGGCACTACTCAAATGCGCGCGGCTAGTAAACCACTCATCACTAAATGCTTCTTTAACAATTTTCTGGCAGTCATCAAAAGTCCCATTAACGGCAACGGACAGAATATTCTCGCCCCAGCAAGTAATTTGCTGTTCCTGACGTTTGGAAATTTGTCCTTTGGGGAACATTACCACGACTTCAATGTTTGGCTTTTGATAAAAAGCACCTGCAACAGCCGAACCTGTATCGCCAGACGTTGCTACGATAATCGTAGTTTTTCTTTCTTTGGATAAACGGGTCATGCATTCAGCAAGAAATCTAGCACCAAAATCCTTGAATGATAAGGTTGGTCCCTGAAATAATTCCATTATGTAAGTATTTTCATTTAACTCCCGTACGGGTAACGGAAAGTTAAAAGCATTATGACAAATATCTGATAGCTGAGATTCAAGCTGATCGCCTTTGAAATAATCAGCAAGGATCTTGGCTGCAAATTCTGGATAAGTTAGTTTACTATCCAGATCAGCTATATTTATCTGCGGGAAATATTCTGGGACAAATAGACCTCCGTCTTCTGCTAAGCCTTGTAAAATTGCTGCGCTTACACTTTTATGGTTATTTTTATCGCGAGTACTATAAAAAAACATGATTTATTCCTGTATTAATTAAGTCGGGATTTCCCGCTGAAATAATTATTTATCTTCTACTATATATGCGCCATCTGGATTTATTGGCGAAATCCATTGATCTGCTTCAATTCCGTGCTGCTTAAACATGGCTAGCATGGCAAGAGCCACTTTTTCAGCATTTACCTTACTATCGCAAAAGGCTAGCATACTTGGACCAGAGCCGGAGAATGTTGCTGTAATTGCACCACTTTGAAGGGCAGCCTCTTTTACTTGATAATAGCCTGTTACCAGATTAGCTCTTTGTGGTTCAATGATTAAATCTTGCATTGAACGGCGTAATAGTTCAATATCTTTCTGATAAAACGCACAAATTGCAGCACCAAGTTGGGCTGATTGCTCAACGTATTTTTTTAGTGGCACTTCAGGTTTCAAAATACCACGTGCACTTTTAGTTTCTACTTGAAGATGTGGATGAATTATTACACAATATAATTCGGGATAAGGTAGATTAATTACCTCCATCGGCGTAAGGCTACGAATCAAAGTTATCCCACCAAAAACGCATGGTGCTACATTGTCTGCATGACGTCCGCCAGAGGCAATCTCTTCACCATAAAGAGCATACTCCACTAATTTCTCTCGCGAAACCGGATTGATAAGAAAGCCATTTAGAGCAACTACGGCAGCAACGGCAGAGGCTGCTGAACCACCCATTCCTGAGCCCATTGCAATACCTTTATCAATCTGCATTGAAAAGCCACAGCTAATGCCAAGCTCTTCACACATTTTTTGCAATGCATATGATGCAGTATTTTTATTCGGTTCAAGGGGCAAGCCTGTTACTGAATTAATCTTCTCAATAACAATCTGTCCATCATCACGTTTACTAAGCGTAACTTTATCCCCAACCGCATCCAGAGCTAAGCCAAGAATATCAAAACCAACCCCAAGATTGGCACTGGTTGCCGGGGCAAATGCAGTTAGCTTATTTACCCCGTCTTTTAATTTT
>JBDHRI010000104.1:0-6086 GCA_039807465.1 Burkholderiales bacterium
TGTATTAATTTGGTTATATAAAATGTTATGCAGACAATCTTGGTTGCTATAACAAACACCAATTAAAGCGTACTCATTAACTAACGATTTCTTATCTGTATGAGCGAGCTTATCGAGTAGTGAGTCACTAAAATTACAAATCACCAATGTTAATATTGGCACCAATAATCCAATAGTAAATACTCCATTGATATATGGAAGTAATTTTTCTCGTTCGTTATCATTCAACTCATTCAGATAATCTTTAAGCTTAAACTTTATTTTCGACATCCCTACCTCCAGAATAAAACTGATTTTCTTTTTGGGGATAGCTTGGACGATACAGGTTGAAGAGCGCTATCCGAAAGGATATAAGCAAGGTTAGTATTGACTATATCAAAGACAATGGCTTTATTATTAATGTAAAGCTTAAATGCATTTATATACGAAAAAGTATTAAGCGGTGCTTCATTTAAATATAAAACTCCATCATCATTAAATGAATAACCATATTTAACTAAGCAATCTATAAGCTTATCTATTGCAATTAAACAATTTAGTTTCCGAACACTGAGATGAATCCTATCAAATGACTCTCCACCAACAAGAGATATAAGTAGGATATGTCCACTATTATCTATACCCAACCTAAGCATAATGCTGTAGTCATGATAGGTAAATTTTCTATACCAAATCCAAATTGTCGAAAGCAAAAAGGTTATACAACCAAGAATCACAGGTGAAAATGGAACTATCACCCAAAAGATTATCGCGATAATGCTAGACCCTAAAGTGAAGCTTAAGATAACTTTATCCCGTTTATTCAGTTTCATTACAACTCCAAACAGTAAATGATGAAGGAATTTTACGGGATAGAATGTGAGTTTATACGTCGCCTATTCGACGTATAGACAAATATATGATATTAATTAAATATTTATTTAATATTTTTATAATACTAAATATATGCAACATATGCTATAATCTGTATCTAAATTAAAGGATTGTAAAATGGATAATAAAAAACGTGGACGCCCAACCAAACATGACAAGCCGAGGTGTTTTAATGTGAGGCTTTCAGGAAAACACCAAATAAAAATATTTGACGAGCTAAAACAAATAGAACAAAAAACCGGGAGACCTTTTGTTGAAATTGTTCGTAACATGCTACAGATTGGCATTAATGGGCACAATAACCTTGGAGCAACAATTTCAATGGATGGTGAAGTTATATATAAAAAACAATTATAACTATTAGCCATAAATTATTAAAATTAGCAAGGATTTGCATGTATTACAGAAGAAAAGTATTATTATCATTAATTGAAAAGTCTCCTGACAGAACTCTAGGCAAACTCAACTTACAAAAAATTCTCTTCCTATTTTCACAGAAACAGAAGGATCATTTTCAATTTGTCCCTTACCATTACGGCTGTTTTTCTTTCCAGGCAAATAAAGATTTATCTGTATTAGCGGAACATTATAACCTTGTTGCGGAAGACTCAAAATCGTGGAAATTACCGGAACATAGTAATTATTTTTCAGCATTAAAAAAAGAAGATCAGCTTATCATTACACAATTGTTAGATACATTTGATGTTACCAATGAAAATGAATTAATTAGTCATACATATGAAAATTATCCATATTTCTCTATCAACAGCAAAAGAAATATGACCACTAAGCAGATTAAATTAGTAGATATTGAAAAGTCAAAGCTAGCTTCTTTAAATCAAAAAATACTATTTTCTATTGGGTATGAGGGAAAGTCTATTGACACTTACCTCAATTTACTGCTTGAAAATAATATAAAGCTATTATGTGATGTTCGCCGAAACCCATTAAGTATGAAATATGGATTTTCTAAGTTACAATTATCCAGTCTTTGCAGTAATGTTGGAATTACTTATATCCACATACCAGAATTAGGTATAGCATCTGAAAACCGTAACTCGCTAAATGACATGAGTGACTACACTAAATTATTTGCAATCTATAGTAACGAACTTCCTGAACTTGAGAAGCACGTAAATAAAGTTATAAAACTTTTAAACGAGTTTTCCAGAATAGCATTAACATGTTTTGAAAGCACCCACACGTGTTGCCATCGTGGAACATTAATCGAATATATAACGCAAGTTTCAACAATCAATAAAGTGAAACACCTATGAAAGACAAGATTTTAATTCTGGTTAAAACTTATCCAACTTTCTCAAAAAAATACCACGAGTTAGTATGTACGGCAGGGATAAATGAAAAAGGGGAATGGGTACGGATTTATCCAGTTCCATTTAGAACATTACCAGAGCTGGAACAATATAAAAAATATGATTATGTTGAAGTTGATTTAATTAAAAATAATGAAGACCCAAGACCTGAAAGCCATAAATTAGCTCAAGATGATTCAATTAAGAGGCTTATGTCAATAGATACTAAGAATAACTGGCAGCAACGAAAAGAAATCATTTTTAGTAAAACTCCGGTATTTAATAATATAGAGACTTTAATTCAAGCAAATAAACAAGACGGTACATCGCTTGCAATTTTTAAACCAGACTCATTTGAATTTACTTTTGAAGCATGCGAAGAAGAATGGAGCCAAGAAATCTTAGATTTCATTGAGCAACAAAAGAATATGCCAAGTTTGTTCCCTGAGCTAACAAGGGAAATAAAACTAGTTAAGAAACTCCCCTATAAATTCTCCTACAAATTTACAGATACGAATGGAAAGACATCAAATCTAATGATTGCAGATTGGGAGATTGGTCAGCTTTATTGGAATTGTTTTAAACAGCTCCAAAATAAAGAAGAGGCAGCAAAATCAGTTGCAAAAAAATACGGCGAAACGTTTCAGTCAAATGACATACATTTTTTCCTAGGTACAACAAGACAATTTGATGGTTGGGCTAATAATCCATTTATCATAATTGGTGTATTCTACCCTCCCAAAGTAGCTCAGAGTAGTTTATTCTAATAGCATAAAAACTTATAATTCCTTGATATTTAACTTGAATTTTGGTACAATGAGCTTAATTTAAAATTAAGTAAAGTAATAAGCTTTGCATTAGAGTTAAAATGATTAAAATAGATAACTATCCACAACTAAAACTGATTGCTTGGAATCGCCATACTAAAGATATAACTGAAGAAGAGGCTCTCAGTTTATACGAAACAAATTGGAGATTTGTAGATCAGGACAATCTAACCAGTGATGAACAAAAATTGATCAATCGCTTAATTTATGAATACGGCAAAGGCTTTTTACATGTTTAATCGCGAAAGGCATAATGCTATTATTGAATTACTGCATTCTTTCAATAGCGACTTTCTAAAGCAAACTAATTGTTACTTTGCTGGTGGCACTGCAATAGCTCTTGCATTAGATGAGTTTCGGGAATCAGTAGACATAGACTTTTTGTGTGCATCAGCTGATGGTTATAGGCTATTAAGAAATGCGGTATCTGATAATCTGGCAGAACTTCTTAATAAACCTGTAAAGTATTTACGTAACGTTAAAACAGATCAATATAAAATCTTTACTATTCTGGAATCCAATAATATTCCAGTAAAACTGGAAATAGTCAGAGAAGCTAGAATAGACATAACTGGACAATACGATAACAAACTTCAGGTTCCAGTATTATCAAAAACAGATTTGTTTGCTCAAAAATTACTGGCAAATGCAGATAGAGGTCTAGATAAAGCCTCAATGAGCCGCGACATTATTGATTTAGCCGTAATGATAGATAAATGGGGGCAAATACCTCAACTTTCTTGGGACAAAGCAGTTAAAGCTTATGGTAACCAAATACCAGACTATTTTGCAAAAAGCATTTTATTTATACATAATGAGCAATATTTAAAAGATTGCTTGAATAAAATGGTAATGGATAACTCTTGGCAAGATAAAATACCAAAGATACTATTAAATTCGCTGAATAAACTACAAAATTCAGGTATAACTTTTAACAATAATTTAGTACTCGATGAGCTATTAGAAAAAGCTTCAAGCCAAAATATTACTCATAACCAAGAACGAAATAACACTTTTGAATGCTACCCATCGGCTACAGAAACTGCTCAGAACTCAGCAAAAGCATATGTAATGAAACTCGAGAGTAAGTTTATTGCATTTGACTCAAAAGATGAATTGTATGCATATTTCAATACTCTGCCAGATAATCCGGATCCTACTAAAAATCCGGATTTTGAAAAAGTTATAAATGCTTACTCACATGGCTCTATAGTAGACTACGCCGAAGCACTGGGTAATTACTATGGTCACAAGCCGGAAGAAATAATGGATATGTCAGATTTACAAGAACTCTATCTTGAACATTAGATGTAAAGCTACTCAATTTCTACCCCTAAATTATTTGCTTCTTCCACCTCTTTAAATGACTCAGCCTCAGCTTGTTGTAAATCCCCCTTAACCTGATAATACTGTTCAAGCTTAGTATCAATTTCTGCTTCAATCTCACGATCTAATTGCTTGAACTCAACCGTTGATGTGTATTCAAGATATTGCTCTGTTTCCTTGTATTTAACAAGTGCAATCACATCACCTGGAGACAAATTATTCTCAAAAACCTGATCCTTGATAGCTTCACCGTATTTGCTAATAGTACGTTGAATACCATCTTCAATTGTTTGATATTCAGCAAAGAAGACATCCTTGCCACGAATTTCCTTATAACCTACCCGCAAAAGTTTACCAAAACTGAC
Source organism: Burkholderiales bacterium (assembly GCA_039807465.1). GTDB lineage: Bacteria > Pseudomonadota > Gammaproteobacteria > Burkholderiales > UBA11063 > Aquella. The sequence continues at coordinate 4,705 of JBDHRI010000104.1, forward strand.
TTGATCAACGCCACTTTCCAGCATTCTTTTTTTGGCATTATCTAACTGGTTATCTTTTAGTTCATTAAGATTAACCACATCAAAATTTCGACCAGTAGCTTGCCGGACATAGCAAAAATCACCGACTGAAACTTTAGCTTCATCGTTAAAATAAAAGACTTTCTTTTCTCCATCATGGGTTTTCATGGTGGTACGATAAAGCTTACCGTCTGGATTGGTAAATTCCCGTACATCCATAATTTCACCAAGCCCTTCATTAATCAATTTTTTATTTTCCAGTGATGGTGTTTGCATATCAGCAAACAATAATAAATCGTCAAAATTAATGTAATTATCAGCTTTTTCAAGCCTAAACTTAGCAACCTCTCGCTCCTTCTCCTCCGCATCCTGCTTTATCACTGTTGCAATAACTTGACTACCTAGTTTGGGCATCTCCAACCGAATTTTCTCCAGCAACTCGGGAGAATCTATACGGGTAAAACCATCGATCGTCTTTATTATTGCATATTCTTTACCAAACTTAGTTTTATCCAATTTAATAAATACCCCATTTATTTCAGATAATGGCTCTTGACTACCATATTTTTGCTTATTGTCCTGCTTGAACTGCTCCAGACGGTCTGACATTATTTCCCGCTTTATTTCTCTGCGTAAAATGGATTCTCTAGTTTGAGATAGTTTGATTTCATTATCAACTAACTTCACATCAAATATCAGACCTGGATCTAGTTCTAATTTACTTAATAAATAATCCAGCTTGGTATTTGTTAATTGTAGAATTTCATTAGTTGCTGGATCTTTGACAGTATGCAGACTAACTGATTTTACTTTGCCATCTGTTGTCATAACATCAACTTTCTGTGTTGATATATATTGAAAACGATCTGGAGTGTTTTGCATAAAAAAATTATTGAGATCATCAATAGATTCTGCCCCAATCCGAAGCTCTTGTTGTAATTTTTCGTGATAATTTTTGGAGAACTCATCAAGAAATTCAACCTTAAAATTATGTTTTAATGCAGTTTCAACAATCTGCATTCGAAACTCTTCACTTCCATCCAAAGTAAGCTGACTGCCAAACTTTTGCATGGCTAGCTCAAGAGATAACTTCAGGTTATCTGAGCCCCCATCAATTACATCAATCCGCTTACCAAAATCACGAATAATTATCCTATCGTCAAGCTTGTAATTAATAGTACCGTCAAGATCTACTTCATAGCTAATGTTTAAACGATATTCCTGATATCTATCCACATAGCGAATTGAGTTATGGTTCGTTGGTTCAAATTTTATCCGCAAACGGCGAAGCTCTTCCAGTGCCACCTCATCACCCTCTTGTGCCCGTCCTGTCAGAAAAATACGATAGGCTGATTGCATTTCAG